>DASZGY010000025.1:0-3849 GCA_035938395.1 Acidimicrobiia bacterium | reverse complement strand
GCACCGGTGATCGCGAGGGCCTGCGTGAGCCGAGCGGGACCGGAGCACAGGTCGCGATCGCGGCGGGCGGCGGGACGCCGATCGCGCATGACGTCAATGCCCTCCACGGGCGCGCCGCCCCGCAACAACACCGCGCTCGCCCATCCCGTCTCGCCGCAGACGACGTTGGAGCACCAGTGCATGCCGTACGTGAAGTACACGTAGAGGTGGCCGGGCGCCCCGAACATGACGCGGTTGCGGGGCGTCTCCCCCCGGAATGCGTGGCTACCGGGATCCTCGTCACCGGCGTAGGCCTCGACCTCGACGAGCCGGACGGCGAGCCGCCCGAACTCCGAATCGTCGTAGACGAGCAGCTTGTTGAGCAGATCCGGCGCGAGCTCACGCGAGTCGCGCGCGAAGAACGACCGCGGAAGAGTCCGCCCCCGCCGCCTCGCGGCGGTCACGTTCCGTCGAGCCAGGCGCGTTGCTCGTCGAGCCGTGCGCGCGCGGCTGCCAGCTGACGGCGCACGGGTTCGGGGCCGGCGCCGCCGGGCGTCGTCCGCCGCCGGACGGCCTCGCCCGGTTCCAGCAGCGCCAGCGCGTCCGGGCCGAGGCGCGGGTCGGTCATGACGAGCTCCTCGAGCGCGATGTCCCGTTCCGCCGCCTGTCGCACCAGCTCGCCGACGGCCTGGTGCGCGTCTCGGAACGGGACTCCCTGCCGGACGAGCAGCTCGGCGAGGTCCGTTGCCGCCGATGCCGCGTCGTCGGCCGCCGCCTGCATCCGAGCGGGGACGAACTCGGCGGTATCCAGAAGCCCGGCGACAGCGCGGAGAGCGCTCGTGCAGGTGTCGAGGGCGTCGAAGAGCGGCTCCTTGTCGCCCTGGAGGTCGCGGTTGTACGCGAGCGGGAGGCCCTTGAGCGTGGCGAGCAGGCCGGTCAGGTCGCCGATCACCCGGCCCGCGCCGCCGCGTGCGAGCTCGGCGATGTCGGGGTTCTTCTTCTGGGGCAGCATCGACGACCCGGTGCTGTACGCGTCGGCCAGGCGGACGAATCCGAACTCCTCGGTCGCCCAGAGGACGATCTCCTCGCCCAGGCGCGACAGATGCGACTGGGTCATCGCGGCGACGAACAGCGCCTCCGCCACGAAGTCGCGATCCGACACCGCGTCGAGCGAGTTTTCGAATCGCCGGGCGAAGCCGAGCTCGCGGGCGACGTCGTCGGGATCGAGCGGCAGGCTCGACCCGGCGAGGGCGCCCGCGCCGAGCGGCGAGACGTCGGCGCGGTCGAGTGCGTCACGCCACCGGTCGACGTCGCGCCCGAAGGCCCAGAAGTGGGCAAGCAGGTGATGGGCGAGGAGGACGGGCTGGGCGCGCTGCAGATGCGTGTATCCGGGCAGGTACGCGTCGCCCGCCTCCGTCGCCCGGCGGACGAGCACGCCTTGGAGCTCGTGCACCGCAGCGGCGACGACCCGACCCTCGCGCCGGAGGAAGAGGCGCAGGTCGAGCGCGACCTGGTCGTTGCGGCTGCGCCCGGTGTGCAGCTTGGCGCCGGCCGGACCGGCGAGGTCGGTGACGCGGCGCTCGATGGCGGTGTGGATGTCCTCGTCAGTAGGGGCGAACGCGAACGTCCCCTCTTCGAGCTCCTCGTCGACGGAGTCGAGAGCGGTCGTGACGGCTGCGACCTCCTCGTCGCTCAGCAGACCGACTCGGCCGAGCATGGCGACGTGCGCGCGGGAGCCGGTGATGTCGTCGCCCGCGAGTCGACGGTCGAAGTCGAGGCTGCCAGTGAACGCGAGCAGCTCCTCGGCCGGCTCCTCGGCGAAGCGCCCGTGCCAGAGTGGCCGGGCGTCGCGTTCACTCATTCGTCTGTCATTCCTCGGGGGTTCCCTGTTTCCGCGCCACCGTCTCGACGCCGAGACCCCAGAGGCGCACGAACCCGGCGGCGTCCTCGTGGCGGAAGGCGTCCTCGGCGGCGTACGTCGCGAGCTCGTAGTCGTACAGCCCGTGCTCGGCGCGACGGCCGGCGACGAAGCAGCGGCCGGGCTCGAGGCGGAGCCGCACCTCCCCCGTCACCGGCGCCTGCGATGCACCGACGAACGCGTCGAGGGACCGGCGCAGCGGCGAGAACCACAACCCGTCGTACACGAGCTCGGCATAGCGCGGCTCGAGGCGAGCCTTCTCGCGCATGAGGTCGCGCTCGAGGGTGATCGACTCGAGGTCGGCATGGGCGAGCAGTAAGGCGAGCGACCCCGGGCACTCGTAGATCTCGCGGCTCTTGATGCCCACCCGGCGGTTCTCGACCATGTCGATGCGGCCCCATCCGTACGCGCCCACTGCCGCGCTCACGGCCGGGACGAGCTCGTGCAGGGGCGTCGTGGCGCCGTCGAGGCTCACCGGGACGCCGCCGTCGAAGCCGATCACGAGCTCCCGGGGCTCCCGGGGCGCATCCGTGGTCTTACTCGTGAGGGCGTACACCTCCTCGGGGGGCTCGACCCAGGGATCCTCGAGGATCCCGCACTCGATCGCGCGTCCCCACAGGTTCTCGTCGACCGAGTACGGGCTGTCCTTGCGCACGCGGATCGGGATGCCGTGCTTCGCCGCGTACTCGATCGAGTCCTCCCGCGTCAGGCCCCATACCCGCACGGGCGCGAGCACCTCGAGGTCGGGCGCGAGCGCCCGCGTCGACACTTCGAACCGCACCTGGTCGTTGCCCTTCCCGGTGCAGCCGTGCGCGACCGCGTCGGCGTTGTGCTGACGGGCGGCGCGGACCAGATGCCGCACGATGACCGGCCGCGAGAGCGCCGACACGAGCGGGTACTTGCCCTCGTACAGCGCGTTGGCACGCAGCGCGGGCGTGACGAAGTCCTCGGCGAACTCGGCGCGCGCGTCAACCACGATCGCCTCGACCGCGCCGGCGGCGAGCGCCCGGCCCCGGATCGTGTCCCAGTCGTCGTCGACGCCCTGGCCGACGTCGACGGCCAGCGCGATCACCTCGGCGCCCCATTCCTCGCCGATCCACTTCACCGCGACCGACGTGTCGAGGCCGCCGGAGTACGCGAGCACCACTCGCTTCGCCATCGGTCGTTCTCCGTTCACAGTCCGGCGAGGGTCGCGAGGTCGGAGGCGACCTTCGTGCCCTCGGCACCCTCGGAGCAGATCACGAGCACGGTGTCGTCGCCGGCGACGGTGCCGAGCACGTCCCGGAGGCCCGAGCGGTCGAGCGCCGAGCCGATGACGTGCGCCGACCCCGGCGGCGTGCGCAGCACGACGAGGCTGCCGCTGTGCGCGACGTCGACCACGAACTCGCCCATCACGCGCCGGAGGTGGTCATCGGGCGCGCTCGCCTCCTTGGCGTGCTCGGGGATCGCGTACGCCATCGTCCCACCCGGGATGCGAACCTTCACCGCGCCGAGGTCCTCGAGGTCACGGCTGACGGTCGCCTGGGTGGCGACGATCCCGTTCGCCGCAAGGAGCTCGACCAGCTGCGCCTGGCTCGACACGGCCTGTTCCTCGAGCAGGCGCGAGATGCGGTGCTGCCGTTGGGGCTTGCCGAGCGTCGCCATCACGCGCCTCCTCCGGTTGCAAGGTCGGCGAGGAGCGCGCGGACGGCGTCCATCCGGTTGGCCGCTTGTTGCCACACGAGCGAGGCGGGCCCGTCGATCACCTCGGCCGTCACCTCTTCACCCCGATGTGCGGGCAGGCAGTGCAGGAACACGGCCTGGTCGCCGGCTGCGGTCATGAGGTCGGCGTCGACGCGGTACCCGCGGAACGCCGCCTGACGCGACTCGGACTCGTCCTCCTGCCCCATCGACGTCCACACGTCCGTGTACACGGCGTCCGCGCCCTTCACCGCCTCGTACGGGTCAACTGC
>DASZGY010000024.1:0-18122 GCA_035938395.1 Acidimicrobiia bacterium | reverse complement strand
CCGCGTCGCGGGGTGGTAATGGTCACCGGGTTCGACGAAGCGATGGCGGTGTACGCCGATCCGGCGACGTTCTCGAGCTGCAACACGGTCGCGGGACCGTTCGCCGAGTGGCCAGTACCGCTCGAGGGCGACGACATCGGCCAGATCATCGAGGAGTACCGCGCCGGTCTCCCGTTCAGCGATCAGCTGCCCTCGTTCGACCCCCCGAGGCACACCGCCCACCGCGGGTTGTTGATGCGGCTGATCACGCCGAAGCGCCTCAAAGAGAACGAGGAGTTCATGTGGCGGCTCGCCGATCGCCAGATCGACGAGTTCCACGCCCGGGGTGAGTGCGAGTTCATCCACGAATACGCCAACCCCTTCACCCTGCTGGTCATCGCCGACCTGCTCGGCGTCCCCGAGACCGATCACGAGACGTTCCGCGAGGAGCTGCAAGGCGACCGACGCCCGACGGCCTCCGGCGGGCCGCCTGTGCACAAGCCCCTGGAGTTTCTCTACGACCGGTTCACGACCTATATCGAGGAGCGTCGACGCGAGCCGCGCGACGACGTCATGACGAGTCTGGCCACGGCGCCGTTCCCCGACGGGGCGTTGCCCGAGGTCGAAGACGTCATGCTGATCGCCGCCAACCTGTTCGCCGCCGGTCAGGAGACCACGGCCCGCCTCCTCGGCACGATGCTGCGCCTGATCGGCGAGCGCCCCGAGCTCCAGCAGCGACTGCGCGACGAGCGCGACCAGATCCCGAGCTTCGTCGAGGAGTCCCTCCGGCTCGAGACCCCGCTCCACGCGCAGTTCCGATTGGCGCGTGTCCCCGCGACGGTCGGCGGCGTGGATCTCCCCGCCGGCACCACCGTGATGCTGCTCAACGGCGCCGCGAACCATGATCCGCGGCAGTTCGACGACCCCGACGAGCTCCGCCTCGACCGGCCGAACGGGCGCCACCACCTGGGGTTCGGTTTCGGCATCCACACCTGCGCCGGCGCGCCGCTGGCGCGGGCCGAAGCCCGCGTCAGCACCGAGCGTCTCCTCGACCGCATGGCCGACATCAGGATCTCGGAGTCTGCGCACGGCCCCGCCGGCGCCCGCCGCTACGAGTACTCGCCGATCTACCTGCTCCGCGGCTTGGAGCAGCTCCATCTCGAGTTCACGCCCACCGGCTGACGGCGCGATGCCGTGACCTCTCTCTCCGATTTCCGCGACGAGCTGCGCTCGTGGCTGCGGGAGCACCCGCCGCCCGACATCGACGTCGCGGCGACGGTCGAGGAGGCCGACGCGCTGCGGGCGTGGCAGGGAGCGCTCGCGGCCGGACGGTGGGTCGGGATCCACTGGCCGGTCGAGTACGGAGGACGGGGCGCATCGCTGACGCATGTCGCCGCGTACAACGAGGAGCTCGCCCGGGCGCAGGTGCCGCAGATCCTCGGGCGCGCCGGCGTGAGCCTGGTGGGACCGACGTTGATGAGGCACGGCACCGAGACGCAGCGGCGGCAGTGGATGACGAGGATCCTCTCCGGCGACGACATCTGGTGCCAGCTGTTCAGCGAGCCCGACGCGGGGAGCGATCTCGCCGCGCTCTCGACGCGTGCGGACAAGCGCGGAGGCGTCTACGTAGTGACGGGTCAGAAGCTGTGGTCGTCGTACGCGAAGTTCGCCGACTGGGGCATCGGGCTCGTACGAACCGATTCGGACGCGCCCCGGCACTCCGGCATCTCGATGCTCGCGATCCCGATGACCGCGAAGGGCGTCGACGTCCGGCCCCTCCGCCAGATCACCGGTGAGAGCGAGTTCAACGAGGTCTTCCTCGACGCCGTGGAGGTCCCGGTCGAGAACCTCATCGGTCCCGAGAACGAGGGCTGGCGTGTCGCCAACACAACGCTCGCCAACGAGCGCGGCGCGTCCTTCGTGTGGAAGGAGCAGGTATTGCAGGAGGTGGCCCTCGATCTGCTGGTGAACGCGTGCGCACGAGCCGGCCGCCTCGGCGACCCGGTCGTGCGCCAGCGTCTGGCACAGGCGCGGATCGAGGTCGAGATCTTCCGCTTGCACAACGAGCGCACGCTCGATCGACTCGCCCGGGGCGAAGAGGTCGGCTCGGAGTCCAGCCTCGTCAAGCTGTTCTGGGCGGGCATGAGCCAACGGCTGCACGACACGGCGGTCGGGGTGCTCGGCCCCGACGCGCTCGTCGTGAGCGGCGACGAGTATGCAATCGACCGTGGACGGTGGGTGCGGGAGCTGCTGGCCACGCGTGCCAACTCGATCATGGGCGGGACGAACGAGATCCAGCGCAACGTCATCGGTGAGCGCCTGCTCGGCCTCCCTCGCGAGCCTTCGGTCGTGAGGTGACACCGTGTCGGTGACCGCCGACGTCGATCCGCTCGACCTCGTCGACCCCGAGCGTTACGCGCGCGACGGCTACCCGCACCACGTCTGGACTCGCCTGCGCGCGGAGGCGCCGGTGGCGTACTTCGCTCCGGAGGGCCTCGAGCCGTTCTGGGCGGTCACGAAGCACGCCGACGTCCTGCAGATCGCGAGAGACCCCCAGCGCTTCTCGAGCGCGCAGGGGATCACGCTGCGCCCCGCCGGGGTCGTGTTCCCGCCGTCGGAGATGGTCGTGATGCTCGATCCCCCGAAGCACGGTCTCGTGCGCCGCGTGGCGAACAAGCGCTTCACTCCGCGCGCGGTTCGTGAGACCAGTGCCGACATCGACCGGATCGCGGTCGACATCCTCGGCGAGGCGACGCCCGCAGGCGTGTCGGGAGAGCTCGACTTCGTCGAGCGCGTCGCCGCGCCGTTCCCGCTGGCGGTGATCGCTTGGGTCCTCGGCGTTCCCAGCGACGACTGGGGGCTGCTGTTCCGCTGGACCAACGAGGTGATCGGCAAGGAGGACCCCGAGTACCGCCGGCCGGGCGAGTCACCGGGCCAGACGGCCAAGCGCGCCCGCGGCGAGCTGCACGCCTACTTCCAGACCCTCATCGACGAGCGCCGCCGTGACCCCCGGGACGACCTGGTGAGCGAGCTGATCCGTGGCGAGATTGCGGGGAAGGCGCTCGACGAGGAGCAGCTCGTCTCGTACTGCGAGCTCCTGGTGGAGGCCGGCAACGAGACGACGCGCAACGCGATCAGCGGTGGCCTGCTCGCGTTCAGCGAGCATCGGGCGGAGTGGGAGAAGCTGCGCCGTCACCCCGAGCTGATGCCCGACGCGGTGGAGGAGATCCTGCGTTGGTCCAGCCCGATCAGCCACTTCACGCGCACCGCCACCGAGGACTGCGAGGTGGGCGGGACCACGATCCGCGCCGGCGAGATGGTCGCCCTGTACTTCGCGTCGGCGAATCGCGACGAGGACGTGTTCGAGCACCCGTTCAGGTTCCGCGTCGATCGCCGCCCCAACCCACATCTGGCGTTCGGCTTCGGCGAGCATTTCTGCATGGGGGCGCACGTCGCTCGGGTCGAGCTCGAGACGATCTTCCGCCACCTGCTCGCACGGCTCGAGTCGTTCGAAGTGTCAGGGACCGTCGAGCGCCTGAGCTCGATCACCAACGGCAGCTTCAAGCACCTGCCGATCCGCCTCAGCACCAGGGAGAGTTGAGAATGAGCGTCGCCCGAACCACGACTGCACCGGTGCGTCACGCAGATCGCCTCTTCATCGACGGCGCATGGGTCGAACCGTCGTCCGATGCCACGATCGACGTGATCGACTCCGGGACCGAAGAGCTGTACTACCGCGTCGCGGCCGCGGGCCCCGACGACGTGTCACGAGCCGTCGCCGCCGCCCGGCGGGCCTTCGACGAGGGTCCGTGGCCCCGGTCGACGCACGCGGAGCGGGCCGACGTACTCCGCGCCTTCGCGGCCGGGATCCAGGAGCGAGCCGACGTGCTCGGCCAGTTGTGGCCCCGTGAGACCGGCACCATCTACAAGAACGCGCAGTACGCGGGGAGGATCGGGTCCGGTGCAATGGCGCAGTACGCCGCCCTCGCCGACACATTCCCCTGGGAGGAGGAGTGCACGCCGACGGCCGGCGGGGAGTTCGGGCTACTCGTGCGGGAGCCGGTCGGGGTGGTAGGGGCGATCATCCCCTGGAACGCTCCCGTAGCGCTCATCTGTCACAAGATCGCGCCGGCGCTCCTCGCCGGGTGCACCGTGGTGCTCAAGTCCGCACCGGAGGCGCCGGGCGAGGGCTACGTGTTCGCCGAGGTCGCCGAGGAGATCGGGCTCCCACCGGGTGTGCTCAACGTCGTCACCGCCGACCGCGAGGTTTCGGAGCTGCTCGTTCGGGACCCCGGCGTCGACAAGATCACCTTCACCGGATCGACCGCCGCCGGACGGCGCATCGCGTCGTTGTGCGGCGAGCGCATTGCACGGTGCACGCTCGAGCTCGGCGGGAAGTCGGCGGCCGTGATCCTCGACGACATGGACCTCGACACGGCGGCGAAGACGATCGCGCGCGCGGAGTGCGCGCTCAACGGCCAGGTGTGCTCGTCACTCACACGGATCGTCGTCACGAAGAGCCGCCACGACGACTTGGTCGAGGCGCTGGCGTCGAAGTTCTCACAGACGCGGGTGGGCGATCCGTTCGACGAGCAGACGCAGCTCGGCCCGCTGGTCTCCCAACGACAGCGTGATCGCGTCGAGGGCTACATCGCCAAGGGCGTGTCCGACGGCGCGAAGCTCGCGGCCGGTGGCGGACGCCCCGAGGACCTCGACCGCGGCTACTACGTCGAGCCGACCGTTTTCGGCAACGTCGACAACGGCTCGACGATCGGTCGCGAAGAGATCTTCGGTCCCGTGCTCAGCGTGATCGCCGCAGACGACGAGCGCGACGCGGTGCGGGTCGCCAACGACACGATCTACGGGCTCAACGCGTCGGTGTTCACGAACGACTTGGAGCGGGCGAGCGCAGTGGCGAGGGAGCTCCGGTCCGGCACCGTCGGGCACAACGCGTTCCGAACCGACTTCGGGATGGCATTCGGGGGCTTCAAGCAGTCGGGCATCGGTCGCGAAGGCGGCAAAGAGGGATTGCTGCCGTTCCTCGAGACCAAAGCGGTGATCCTCGACGGCACGCCCGACGGCTTTGCTTGACCCCCGCGGGCTCAATCGGCGGCGGTGGCGGCGAAGATGCCTCGCTCGTAGAAGAACTTCGTCACCCGGGAGCCGATGCTCTCCATCGTCTTGGCGTACTCATCCGCGGCCCGATCGCCATCGCCACGGCGGAGGGCACGAACGATGGCGGCTTGCCCTCGCCGCTCGTCGTCGAGCGTGCCGGGGACCTCTTCGAAGAGGTTGCCGGGGAAGATGCTCGACATCGCTCGGAGCAGGACCTTGAGGCGGGGTGTGTTCGAACCGGCGACGATCGCCGCATGGAAGGCGATCGCAATCGACTCGGCCTTGGCGGCGTCATCGCAGTCGGCCAAGGCGCGCTCCAGCTCGGCGAGCTCTGCGAGCAACGCCGCATCAGGCGCGGCGCCGACCTTCCGGGCGGCATAGCCGTACAGCAAGCCGAAGAGCGCGTAGTGATCGCGGATCAGGTCCTCGTCGACGCGGTTGACGAACGCGCCTCGGTGCACCAGATGGGTCACCCAGCCCTCGCGTTCGAGCGCGATGATCGCCTCGCGCACCGGGATCCGGCTCACGTTCAGCGCGGTCGCGATCTCGTCCTGGGGAACATGGGTCCCCGGTTTGAGCACACCGGCGAGGATCTGCTGCCGCACGTACGCCGCCACCTGGTCGGCGCTCGTCGGCCGCTTCAGCGCCGCATTCCCCAGGCGGGGGAGGCGAGGTTTCGCGTCGGATGTGGTCACGGACCCGTCATGATATTGAGCCTCGGCGCCGCTCACGCGGGCCAGACGAGCTCGCCGCCGACGATCGTCGCTTCGACGAGGTCGGAGGACGGGGTCGCGAGCGCCTCGGCGAGCGGGACCTTCAACAGGCACAAGTCGGCGACGCAGCCGACCTCCACACGCCGAAGCCGGGTCGGCGCGTCGCCGCGCCCGAGGAAGTGGCGTATGGCGGCCGGTGGATCGATGGCTTCGTCCGCGTTGAGGTGCGCTCCGCTCCGCGTCCGGCGCTCGACGGCGGCGGTGATCGTGTGCCAGGGATCGGCCTCGCCGTACGGTGCGTCGGTACCGAACGCGACCGGGACGCCGGCGTCGATCAGGGACCGGCAGCGATAGAGGTCGCTGATATCCGCGGGATCGACGGCGGAGATGTACTCGTCGCCGCGGTCGGCGACGAAGTTCGGCTGGGTCACGATCGTGACGTCCATCGTGTGCAGCGCGCCGATGAGCTCGGGCGGGATCACGGCGCCGTGCTCGATGCGGTCGCCGCCTCGCGCACCGGCGCTCTCGAGCGCGGCCACGGTCAGGACGAGTTGCGTACGCGTGACGCAGTGGACGGCGACGTTGCGTTGTGCGCGGTGCGCTGCCGCGATCCCCGCTTCGAGGTCGGCCAACGCGGGGAGGTCCTCGTCGTCGAGGAGGATCTTGACCGGGCCGCGGGTCAACCGGGGACCGGAGACGTCAAGCCCTTCGGGCGCCATCGCGTGCACACGTTGCGGCAGACGGCCGTCGGCGAGCGCGCGGGTCAGGTCGTCGACGTCGGCCGGCGTGCGACGCGGATCGGCGTCGGTGAACCCGGTGACACCCCTGGCCGCAGCGAGGCGTCCGACCTCCGCGAAGTCGAGCGACGCCCGCGGGGTCACGGTCGCGAGCCAGTCGTCCATCCTCCAGACGCGGCCCGTCGGGGCGCCGCCGGGTTCACGCTCGATGCCGGGAGCGTCGTGCCGGGCGGCACCGGTACGCCGGAGCGCCTCACCGTTCAGGATCCAGAGCTTGCCGCTGCGGTGCTGGACCCGGACGGGCCGGACAGGTTCGATCTCGTCGAGCACCGACGCATCGAGCGGCCCTGCCACCGACTCGTGGTACCCGACCGCGCGGATCCAGCCCTCCCGGCCTTCGGGCGCGGACGCCAGTGCGACGCGCAGGTCGGCCAAGCTGCGCACCGCCGGCGGTCCGACGGGGACGGATGCGACAGCCGCCGCCGACGCCCGGAGGTGGACGTGGTGGTCGTGCAGGCCCGGGAGCAGCGCGCCATTCCGGGCGTCGATCACGGGGTCGGCGTGTTCCGCGGGCAACGACGATCCGATCGCCGATACCGCGCCGTGGTCGATGCAGACGTCGACCGGTCGCGGGTGACCGGCCACCTCCGCGTTGCGGACGAGCATGCTCACGTGACACCAACCGCCGGCGCCCGCGGCGGGACGACTGGTTGGCGTGCTCCGTCGACCCGGACCTCCCACCCGCCGTCGGCGCGCGCGACGTCAGCAGCCGGGAACGACCCCGACGGCGCCGCGAAGCACCCGCTGACGTCCGCCATCGCGACGTCGAGGAGCACGCCGCCGCCGCGTGCGAGCGCACGGGCAATGCCCGCCGCGGCACAGAGCCCGGTGAGGGGATCGGCGATCGCGTCGCCACAGAAGACCGGCGCGCCGGACCCATCCCACGCGACGAGCCCGCCTGCGACCGCGGCGTCGTCCCCGAACGCGACCCGCTCCGCCGTCTCGTCCCGGCCGTAACCGGTGATGGACACCCAGACCTTGCCGGGTGTCGCGGCAACGACTTCCTCGGCGATCACGTCCAGCTGGCGCAGCGCCCGGGGGCGCGAGGCCTCGATGACCACGTCCGCTCGTTCGATGATCGTGCGCAACTCCGCCCGCCCGGCCTCGCTCCGGAAGTCGACCACGAGTGCCTCACGGTCGTACGCATGGAGCCATGTCCAGAAGGCCTGGTTCCCGCCCCGGGCGCCGTCCGCTCGGTGCGCGCTCTCGACCTTGATCACGTGCGCCCCTGCCTGCCCGAGCAGGTGGGAGCACAGCGGTCCGGCCCAGAGCGAGGAGAGGTCCACGACAACGGGTGCCGCGCCACGGGTGTCGCCCGGCGACCCGATCGGCAGCTCCCGGACCGGATCGCGGCCTTCGGTGACGGCCGATGCACCGAGCACGGCCGCGGGCACCCCGACGAGCTGCGCACGTTCGGCGACGGAGGTGGCCGTCGTCGTGTTCACGAAGGTCTCCAGCGCGCGCCAGGGATCGTCCGAGTCACGGATCGCAGTGATGGCCGGCACGGCGTCGATGTCGTCATCGCGGGCGAGAGTCACCGCGACCCAACCGTCGACGGCGCGCAGGAGACGGCACGACCCACCCGGCGAGGTCCGTCCGTTGCGCTCGAGCCCGAGGAGCGCGGCCCGACCGAAGAGGAGCACCGCGGGATCGACGACGACGCGTGTACCGAGCTCGGCGGTGAGCTCGGCGAGCTCGCGAGCAGTGGCACCGACGCGCGCGAGCACCGGCGCGTCCGGTGCGACGGGAGCCTCGTCGGGCCAGCCGGTGAGCCACATGCCGCCCGATGCCGCCCACGCCAGGGCCGGGTGGTCTGCTTCGGCCGCCATGCTCGTCACGTTACGGTGCCACCCATGGACGTGATCGACGCCGCAGACGCGCTCGACCTCGTCGGCGGGGGATTGGCACCGGAGGAGCTCGGTCCGTTCAGTGGAGTACCGGCTCTGTTCGTGCGCTCCGCCCACCCCGGGATGGCCGCGAGATGCGCAGCACTGCTACGGCGATTGCCGTGCATTGCGGTTGCCGTCGACGAAACCGGTGCGACCCCGTCGGGTCTCGACGACTTCGACGTGCTGCTCACGGCGCGAAGAGATCCACCGCGGCCGTGGACGGAGGGTTCCGACGGTATCGACGCACTGATCGACCAGCTCCGCACCGAGATCGAGGTCTCGCCCTTGACGTCCGTTGCGCTGGTTCAGTTGCTGCGGCTCGGCGAACGCCTCGACCTTCGCGATGCGCTCGTGGCCGAGTCGGTCACCTACGGCCTCCTCCAATCGGGAGACGAGTTCCGGAGCTGGCTCGAGCGCCAACCGGCCCGCCGGCATCGTGACAGTGACGAGCCTCCGGTGCGCCTCGAGCGGAAGGGCAGCGAGGTCGTCATCCAGTTGCACCGCCCGGAGGTGCGCAATGCGTATGACATCGCCATGCGCGACGCCCTCGTCGACGCGTTGACCACTGTGCACGCCGATCCCTCGGTCGAGTCGATCCGGTTCGAGGGCGCGGGCCCGACGTTCTGTAGCGGCGGCGACCTCAGCGAGTTCGGGGCCGCGCCCGATCCGGTCACGGGGCATTTCGTCCGCGCCACGCGCAACGCGGGCTGGTGGCTGGCCGAGCTCGGCCCGAAGATGACCACGCGCGTCCACGGGGCATGTGTCGGCGCGGGCGTCGAGCTGCCCGCCTTCGGCGGACGCACGATCGCCGACCCTGCGACCACCTTCATGTTGCCGGAGATCTCGATGGGGCTCGTTCCCGGGGCCGGCGGCACCGCGAGCATCCCGCGCCGCATCGGTCGCCACCGCACTGCGTCCCTCGCGCTCCTCGGGACACCCGCCGACGCGGTGACGGCGCTCGAGTGGGGCCTCGTCGACGAGATCCAGGGCGGCCCGTGAGCAGCTACCGCAGGAGGTGGGAGACCGCGGTCTCCTACTCCTCGGCGTCGTCAGCGCCCGGTGTTCGGCGGCGGGATTGACCAGTCGACGGCGACGGTGCCGGCGACGTCGGGGTGCTTTCGCAGCCAGCGCCGCGCGTACGGGCACCACGGCACCACCGTGAGGCCGTCGTCGACCGCCCGCGAGACGGCGGCCGTGACCAGCTGCCCGCCGACTCCCTGACCCTGGAGAGCGTCGGCGACCTCGGTGTGCAGCAGGAACATCCGGTCGCCGTCGACCTCGTATGTGAGCTCGCCCACCGCGCTGTCGTTCCCGAACACGAAGCGGTGGTGCGGCCGATCGTCGCGGACGGTCGTCACTGAACCGGCCCGCCGGCGGCGGGGACGGGAAGATCGTCCGGCCGCAGCGCCCACGTCGGCAGAGGCGGCGGCTCCGGGATGCGCCCGACCTCGACGGCCGGGAAGCCGTCGATCTCCGTGCCGTCCCCGAACTGCGTGCGCTGCTTGACCACGGCTCCCGCGCGCACGACACAGCCGGCGCCGAGGACGCTGGTATCACACACGATCGCGCCCGGTTCGATGACGGACCCGGCGCCGATGCGACAGCCGTGGATCATCGCCCCGGGGCCGACGATCGCGCCGTCGTTGATGATGAGGTCGTTGTCGGGCAGCAGGTGCAAGACGGTGTTCTCGAGGATCTGGACGTCGTTGCCGATGCGCACCGGGCCGTGCGAGTCGCCGATGATCTTCACTCCGGCGCCGATGATCGTGCGTTCGCCCACGACGACGTCGCCCGTGATCTCGGCAGTGGGGAACAGGGTCGCCGACGCGGCGATGGTGGGCACGATGTCGCGGTACGCGTACAGCTGACCCATCGGAATGGCCTCCTGTCGGCTCTCGATCGTGATGGCCGTCGGCGCAGGGAGAGAGAGGTCGCCACCGCGGAGTGCAGTGAGGCGGCGGATGTCGTCGGTCGAAGCAGATCGGACGATGCGCGCCGGCCGCCCGACCGCCACGACGTCGCTCGGCAATGTCGTACCCCCCGGGACGAGGGTGCCTTCGCCGAGGAAGACGCGGTCCCCGACCCGGGCGCCGGGCATGAGGATCGAGGCGTTCCCGATCTCGCACAGGTCGCCCACGGTTGCGCCGATCACCTTGCAGCGGTGCCCGAACGTCGTGCGACGACCGATGACCGTCGGAATCTCCGAGGTGCCGACGACTACGGAGTTCTCGATCACGGCCGACCCGGTCCCGACTTCGACACCCGCGCCCGAGGAGCGGACGACCGCACCTTGGGCGAGCAGCGATCCTTCGCCGAGACGCGCCGTCCCCAGCACCACCGCCGAGTGCGCGATCTGCACCGAGTCGGTTCGCACCGCGTCGAGCGCGCTTCCGGGTCCCGCGCTCATCGTTCCGTCACCCCCTGTTGGGCGAGGTTGTCGCGCAGCCGATCGACCACGGTCGCGAACGTCTCGAGCTCGTCCGTCGACAACGCATTGAAGAAGTAGCGACGGATGGCCTCCGAGTGCTCGGGGGCGACGCCGTCGACGGTGGCCCTGCCGGCGTCGGTCAGCCGCACCATCGAGCCCCGGGCATCTTCCTCGCACTCCTCCCGGACGACGAGGCGTCGTTTCTCCATTCTTCCCACGAGATGCGACAGGCGACTCCGGTCCCAGCCGAGCTCGGAACCCAGCTCGCGGGCCCGCAGCACGCCATCGGGGGCGTGCGACAGCTCCACCAGGACCGCGTACTCGGACCCCGACAGGCCTGAGTCGCGGAGCAGCTGGTCTTCCAGCACCGCGGACAGCTCCTGGTACAGGTCGCGATAGGCCTTCCACATGAGTCTCTGCCGCTCGTCGAGCCGCTGCGGTCTCGCCACACCACCACTCTAGGTTTTATTGACGCGTCATCAAACTACCGATATTGTAGACGCGTCATCAAAGTTCCTCAGTGACCAGGAGGGGACCCGATGCCGGCCATCGCAGTCGACGACACGCTTGTGCTTCCCCGCATCCCCCGGCCCGACCCGGCGACCTCCAGGGCTCGCCCGGTCGCCGAGCTCATCACCGCACACCGTCAGCTCGAGGGCGCCGGGTTCACCATCCGCCGGCCCTTCCCGGGCGACCTGACGCTCGTCGAATCGGACCCGTTCCTGCTGCTCGACCACCTCGGGCCGCAGGTCAACGCCCCCGGCGAGGCGAAGGGGGCCCCGTGGCATCCGCATCGCGGCTTCGAGACCGTGAGCTACATCCTCGACGGCGAGATCGCGCATCACGACACCAACGGCGGCGGAGGCGTGATCGGTGAGGGCGACACGCAGTGGATGACCGCCGGCGGCGGCATCCTGCACGACGAGCTCCCGACGGAGCGGATGTACCGCGGCGGCGGTCCGGCGCACGCGGTCCAGCTGTGGGTCAACCTTCCCGCCGCGCTCAAGATGACACCGCCGAGGTACCAGGCGATCACCCGCGATGACATCCGGCTGCTCACGTCCTACGACGGCGGCGCGCTGATCCGTCTCATCGCCGGCGACATTGCAGGCTTCGAAGGGCCCGGCGTCACGCACACCCCGATCACCTACGCCCACGTGACCCTCGCGCCCGGCGCGGAGATCTCCGTCCCATGGAATCCCGCGTTCAGCGCGTTCGCCTACGTTCTCACCGGCCGTGGAACCGTCGGGACCGAGAGCCGCCCGGTGGAAGAAGGTGAGCTCGTCGTGTTCGGACCGGGCGACAATCTCGTCGTGGCGGCCGCCGACCGGCAGACCGATCCGCTCGACGTCCTCCTCTTGGGCGGGCTGCCGATTCGAGAGTCGATCGCGCACTACGGCCCCTTCGTGATGAACACCCGCGAAGAGATCATGCAGGCCGTCGAGGACTATCAGGCCGGCAGGCTCGGGATCATCCCGGCAGACCAGGTCGCGCCGCGGAGCTTCGCGTAAGCGCGAGGCCGGTCAATCCGGTGACCGGCCGAGAACGGCGCCGTCGCGCAACACCGTCACGGGGCCGTCCGCGCTTACGGCAATGACGGTGGCGGAGGGGTCGTCGAAGCTGTAGCGACGCCCGGAGGTGTGTCGGGTACCCCCCAACGCTTCGACCGCATCCTCTGCCGTCGCGCTCGGCACCAGCCGGACGCCGAGTTGTCGGAGCACGCCGTCGCCGTCGAAGACCGCCGCGCCGTCGACCTGGGCGAGAGCGTGCCGCAGCGGAGCGAGGTGCGAAGCCGTGCGGATCCGCAGCGGCGGCGGCGTCGGGAGTCGTTCCTCGACGGCCGGACCGGGCTCCGGGCCGGGCCGGTAGACGAGGAGTGAGCCGATGCCCCACGACCCGAGGTCGTGAACGGCGAACTCCAGCATCGCTTCGAGCACGTCCCGGTCGCCCACGAACGGGGGCACGGTGACGCTGTCGATCCACGTCGAGACGGGTGGCTCGAAATGCCACGCGAGCTCGGCCCAACGCAGGACGCCGAAGCTCCCCACGACTCGAACCGAGCCCGACGGGTGTCGCTGGACGATCGTGGCATCGAAAGCACTGGACAGCACCACGAGATCCCTTTCGGAGCCGGCGGGCCGGTCGAACACCACCCACTCGTCGTCGCCGTCCGTGCGGCGCACGAGCCAGCTCGAAAGTCCGTCGGCGAAGCGGCGCGCCGCGCCGAGCGGCTGATGCACCACCGGCGCGCGTGCGATGTCGAGTTGCGTTGCGGTCGACCATTGGTCGGGCTCGGCTGCGGGTTCGAGGATCGTGCCGCTGCTCACGATCCGCCCCTCGTGGACGGTCGGCCGGAGCACCTGATCGATCTCCTCCAGCAGCATCTCGTGGTACGGCTCGCTGCCGCCCTTCGGGAGGCCGATCTCTTCGAGCTCCTCTCCGAGGCGCCACAGGCGTCCCGCGCTCGGCTGACGCGAGGGAGGGATCACCGGTAGTCGTCGGGAGAGGCGTCGAGCCCGGGCTCGCGGACCTCTTCGATGAACCGCCACATGTCGGGTTGCGATCCGTCGACATCGGTGAACCCGTATTCGCGCGCGAGCTGACCGGAGTTGACCGATTCCTGGTTCCATCTCGCCCGGTCGGGATCCGATGCCAAAGCGACGACGGCGCGACCGATATATCGGGGTGATTCCGAGAGCGCGAAGTCGGGCGGGGCGATGTCGGAGTCTCGCCAGTTCTCTTCGGAGACGCCGAACGCGTCGAGCATCATCTCGGAGCGAAGCCATCCCGGCGTGACGGCGACCGCGGTCGTGCCGAAGGGTTGGAGCTCGTGTCCCTGGGAGAACGCCAGCCGGTTCACCGCCACCTTGGCCAGGTCGTAGAACACCGAGATCCGGTACCGCGACGCGTTGTGCTCGGCGGTGCCGTCCGTCACCTCGACGAGCAGACCACCCGGCTTGTCGATGAGCAGGGGGACGAGGTGATGGGAGGTGATGAGGTGGGTGTCGATCGCGAGCCGGAGGATTCGGAGACCGCGGTCGAGATCGAGCTCCCAGATCGGCTTGTTCCAGTCGGCCGGGCCGCCTTTGAGCATCTCGGCGCCCCAGATGTCGTTGACGAGCACGTCGATGTGGCCCTGCTCTCGCCGGATGTCGTCGGCGAGGTTCTTCACCTGGTGGGGATCGAGATGATCGACGACCGCCGCGACACCGGTGCCACCGAGGTCCGTGACGAGCTCGGCCGTCTCTTCGATCGTCTCGGTCCGGTCGTAGTCGGACCGACTTGATCCCGTCCGCGAGCTGCGGCCGGTGCATACGACCGTCGCGCCCGCTTCACCCAACGCCGCCGCGATGCCACGTCCGGCGCCTCGGGTCGCGCCCGCGACGACCGCGACGCTCCCGCGCAGTGCAGTGCGATCGGGTGACCACGCCATCGCCCGACCCTACCGATCTCCGCGCACGCGTCGGTACAAACGCCCGATCGACGTGCAAAAGCGGACAACACTGTGATCCGATCACCCGGTTCGGGTGATGCCGGTCCCGGTCGTGGTCCGTAGGTTCGACGCGATCACACAACCGACTAGAGGAGAGCCCTGTGCTTGCGTACGACTACCCGCTCCTCGGCGCCTTCTGGACGCTGGCAATGTTCTCGCTGTTCGTCCTCGTCCTCTTCGTGATCCTGTGGGCGTTCGTCGACAACTTCCGCCGCAAGGACCACGGCGGGTTGGCGAAGGCGGTTTGGTTCATCGTCATCATCTTCTTGCCGGTCCTCGGGACGTTCATCTACCTGATCGCTCGTCCCAGCGAGGTTCCCGCGTAGGGGCGTTGGGCGCGCGCGGGGGAGACCCCGCGCCTGCCCGTCCCTGTCCGTCGCGGGTGTCCACGGCTTCGTCGACGAAGTCGACGCGGACACGCTCTTCGGGTCGCCGCTCCTCCTGTTGGGCGAGCTGCCGCAGGGCCTCGCGGTCGGGCCCGGTGAGCGGCGGCTGCACGATGCTGCGCGGGTACAGCCGGCGTGCACGCACGACGTTCAGCTCCGCGGCGTACAGGGTGATCTGCGCGCCGAGCGAGAGCCAGAACAGCAGCCCGAGGACGATCGCGAACAGCCCGTAGACCTCACTGGTCTGCTGGAGCCGCTGGCTGACGAGATACCCGCCGATGAGCTGGAGGACGCTCCACGCCAAGGCGGCGAGCACCGCCCCCGGCACCAGCTTGCGCGACGGAATCGCCCTCGGCGTGAGGAGACGGAAGGCTGCCAGCGAGATCGCCACGTTGAGGAGGACGGACACGAGCATGCTCAGGCCTCGCAGCGCGGGCACCGTCGAATTGAAGGCGCTGAACCCGGAGAAGATCGTGGTGGCGATGGCTCCGAGACCGAGCACGCCGATGATCGAGGCACCGCGCCCGAGCCGCGGGAGGAACCCGGGTCGTTCGACGCCGGGGACGTTCCAGACCTGCGCCATCGCGTGCTGCCCTGCTTGCGTGAACCCCAGTGACCCCCAGGCCAACCCGATGAGGCTGATCGCGAGGCCGAGCCCGCTGGCGCGGAGCGACTTGACGTTCTTCGCGATCTGATTGCCGATGATCGGGAAGTCCGCCACCGCCGAGTGGACGAGTCGGTGCTGGAAATCCGTGTTGTGCTGCGCGACGAACCCCAGGATCGTCACGAGCAGCAGGAGCAGCGGGAAGATCGCAAGGAACGAGTAGTACGCGATGAGGGCGGCGAGCGAACCGGCTCGGTCGTCGCCGAACTTCTTGACGACGCCGAACGCGAAGCTCGTGACCCGATGGCGCTGTTGGAACGCATCGACTCGCCGCACGACGCGCTCGACCGGGTTCATAGTTGGACCCCTTTGTACCCTCGGTCACATCCCGAGAAAACCGACGGCCGGTTTCGTCATGCCGCGGGGTCTGCGAGGATGCATTGAGCATGGGTCGAAACGTTGCGCAGAAGCTCATCGCCGAGCACGTCGTCGAAGGCGAGATGACCCCCGGCTCCGAGATCGGCGTCCGGATCGACCAGACCCTTACCCAGGACGCCACGGGCACGATGGTCATGCTCGAGCTGGAGGCGATGGGCCTCGACCGGGCGCACACGGAGGTGTCGGCCCAGTACATCGATCACAACGTCCTCCAGACCGACTTTCGCAACGCCGACGACCACGTGTTCCTTCAGAGCGCGTGCCGCCGGTTCGGGCTCTGGTTCAGCAAGCCGGGCAACGGCGTCAGTCACCCCGTGCACATGCAACGCTTCGGCGCTCCGGGCAAGACCATGGTCGGGTCGGATAGCCATACCTGCGCCGCCGGGTCGCTCGGCATGCTCGCCATCGGGGCCGGCGGGCTCGAGGTCGCGCTGGCGATCGCCGGGGAGCCGTTCCATTTCACGATGCCGGAGATCTGGGGCGTCCGGCTGGTCGGCGAGCTCCCCGAATGGGTGAGCGCCAAGGACGTGATCCTCGAGATGCTGCGCCGCCACGGCGTGGACGGCGGCTTCGGCAGGATCATCGAGTACCACGGCCCGGCCCTCGAGCAGCTGTCGGCGATGGACCGCCACGTGATCGCGAACATGGGTGCGGAGCTCGGCGCGACCACGAGCGTCTTCCCGTCCGACGACGAGGTGCGCCGCTTCCTCGCGTCCGAAGGTCGTGAGGGCGACTGGCGGGAGCTGCGGGCCGACCCTGACGCGACCTACGAGTACACCGACGAGATCGACCTCTCCGCGCTCGAGCCCCTCATCGCCTGCCCTTCGAGCCCGGGCAATGTCGTCCCCGTGCGCGAGGTTGCGGGACGCGACGTGTACCAGGTCGTCATCGGGTCGTCGGCCAACCCCGGACTCCGCGACTTTGCCGTCCCGGCGATGATGGTGAGCGGCCGCCAGACGCACGAGCGCGTGTCGTTCGACGTCAACCCGACGTCGCGGCAGACGCTCGAGGCGCTCACCAATGAAGGTTGGCTCCTCGAGTTGGTCACGGGCGGCGCACGGCTCCACCAGGCCGGCTGCAACGGGTGCATCGGGATGGGGCAGGCGCCCGCGACGGGCCGGGCGAGCCTGCGCACGTTCCCGCGCAACTTCCCCGGACGCTCGGGGACGAAAGAGGACGAGGTCTACCTCTGCAGTCCCGAGACCGCGACCGCTGCCGCCCTCACCGGCGTCATCACCGATCCCCGCGACCTCGGCATCCCGTACCCGCACTACGAACCGCCGACGCGCAGCTACGTGAACACCGAGATGCTGGTACCGCCCGTTGACGGACGCGATGTGCAGCTCGAGAAGGGGCCGAACATCGTCTCGCTTCCCGAGTTCGCGCCGTTGCCGGATCGGGTTGCGGGCCCCGTTCTGCTCAGGCTCGGCGACGACATCTCGACCGACGAGATCATGCCCGCCGGGGCCCGTGTGCTCCCGTATCGCAGCAACATCCCGGCGATGGCCGACTTCGCGTTCGACGTCGTCGACGAGACGTACCCGGAGCGAGCGCGCGAAACGGGGGACCACTTCGTGGTCGGCGGTGACAACTACGGGCAGGGGTCGAGCCGCGAGCACGCGGCGATCGTCCCGCGGTACCTCGGGTTGCGCGCCGTGCTCGCCAAGAGCATCGCCCGTATCCACGGGCAGAACCTGGTGAACTTCGCGGTCCTACCGCTCACGTTCATCGACTCCGGCGACTATGACCGCATCGCCCAGGGTGACGTCCTCGCGATCGACGAGCCCGCCGAGCAGCTCCGGCGGGGCGAGCACGTCGAGGTCGTGAACGAGACCAAGGGCGAGACCTACGTCATGCGCCACCGACTCACCCCCCGCCAAGTCGAGATCGTGGCGCGCGGCAGCCTGATCCAGGTGATCCGCGACCGGGAGCGCGCTTAGAGGTTCGCGATTCGCGCGGCAGTTTTCCGGGCACAAACGCCCGGGGAGGAGTCGTGTTGACGGGGGATATCGCGATCGTTCTGGCCAAGGGGCTCGTCGGCGGGGTGTTCGTAGCCGCGTTCGCGCTGATCGGCGCGTCCATGCAGCCGAAGAGCTTCGCGGGCTTGTTCTCGGCCGCGCCGTCGATCGCCCTGGGCGCGCTTGCGATCACGCTGCTCACCGACGGCTCGTCGGACGCCAGAGAGCAGGCGCTGGCCATGGTGTTCGGCGCCGTTGGCATGGTCCTGTTCTGCACGCTGGCGGCGGGCGCCATCGAGCGGTTCGGTGCGGTGCACGGGTC
>DASZGY010000023.1:0-69482 GCA_035938395.1 Acidimicrobiia bacterium | reverse complement strand
TCCGGATGTCGCCGTCGTCGACGAGCCCGTCGGCGACTGGGCCGGTCCGGGCGAGCCATTCGACGCGGTGGTCGCGCTGACACCCGCGTTCGGCCCGCCGCACCCGAGCACAAGCGTCGCGCGGGAAACCCTCGACCGGTTCCCCAAATGGCTCCGACCGACGGGCCTGCTCGTGCTCGCCATCCCCCTCGACACCGACCACGGGATCGGCGCCGAGCAACTCGATCAGCTTGTCGCCGACTGGGACGTCGAACGCGACGCGTACTTCGAACAGGATACCGGTGGAGCGTGGCGCCGACGCGGCGACGCCCCCGACTCGGGCATTGCGCTGATCACGGCCACACCGCGCGCCTGAGCGCGTACACGCCGATGACCTGGCGACCATATCTGGATCTCCAGATCATCCAGCATCGCCGGTTCGCCGAACGGGGCATTCCCCGGTACGCGGCCGAGTTGAGCCGCGCCCTGCTCGACGCGGATGTCCCGGTCGCGGCGCTTGCGCTCAACCCCCGTTTGCCCTACCCGACGCGTCTCCCGCCGGAGCTGGCCCGGTCACCGCGGTTGGCATGGAACACATCCGGCGCGTTGCGGGCCGCGGTCGAGGAAGGGCCGACGCTGTATCACCTGCTTGCACCGTTCGAGCCGAGCGACCTCGCCACACCGTGGCTGCCGCTCAACGTCGCCCGCAACGAGGTGCCGCTCGTGATTTCCGTGTACGACCTGATTCCCGAGGTCATGGGCTTCGTCGCCGCGGGTTCACGCGCCGAGCGCTTCTATCGCATCCGCAACCGCCTACTCGCAGGGGCGGACCTCCTGCTCGCACTCTCCGAGCAGACCCGAAGCGACGTCGTCGATCGTCTCGGCGTCCCGGCCGAGCGGGTGCACGTCGTCGGCGCGGGCTGCTCCGACTACTTCCGTCCGGCGGGTCCTGGAGAGGATCCCGACGCGGTGGTGCGGGAGCAGCTTCCCGCCATCGAGCGCCCGTACGTTCTCACCGTGTCGGCGTGGGAGCCACGCAAGAACACCGAGTTGTTGATCGATGCATTCGGGATGCTGCCACGCGATCTGCGCGACGGACTGCAACTGGTTATCGCGTGCAACCTTCCGCCGGAAGGTCAGGCCCAGTGGAACGATCGGGCGCACCGGAACGGCCTAGGCGCTCGCGACGTCGTGTTCACCGGCTTCGTCCCCGACCTCGTGCTCCGGGCGCTGTACCAACAGACCGAGCTCTTCGTCGATCCGTCGCGGTACGAAGGATTCGGCCTGCCGGTCGTGGAGGCGGCACGTTGTGGCGCGCCGTCCGTCGTCGCGCACGCGCCCGGCCTGCAAGAGGTGCTGGCATGGCAGCCGGCGCGCTTCGATGCCAACGATCCCGAGGATCTCGCTGCCCTCATGGAGCGCGGAGTGAAGGACGAGCCGTTCCGCGCGAGACTCCTCGAGGTCGCGGGCGACACCGCCACCCGTCACACCTGGGCCCGCGTCGCCGAGCGGACGGTCGCCGCCTACGAGCACCTCCCGGTCCCGGCCCGCCGGCGTCGGGCACGCCCGCAACGCCGCGTCGCCCTGGTCGGCCCGTTCCCCCCCGTTCGCACTGGGATCGCCGCTTACAACGCTCACGTCGCCGATCACCTCGCGGAGCACTGCGAGCTCGACTGCTACGTCGATTCTGGCGACTGGGTCCACGAGGACGTCAGCCACGAAGCGCCCCGGGCCCCCGTTCACATGGTTGGCCCACGACGGCCACGCGACACCCGCGCCCGTTGGCTCCCGGCCCGGGCGCTGGGCCGCCGGATCGATCCCGTCCGATACGACGCGATCATCTACACGATTGGCGACAGCTGGTTTCATCACGACACGCTGTCGCTTGCACGCCGCTTCCCGGGTGTCGCCTGGTTCCACGATGTCGACCTCACCGGCCTGTACATCACGTACGCGCACCGGTTCCTCGCACAGCCCGGCGGCGCGCGCGAGGCACGCTCACTGTTCCGGGAGGTGCTCGATCGCTACGGATCACGCCGTCCCGATGTCACCGTGTCCGAGACCGATCGAACCTGGGCCGCTTACGAGCCGTACCGACGCGCGGGGACGCGCTTCACCGTGGAGCTCGCCCGCGACGCGAGAACGTGCGTCGTGACATCGGAGCGCGCACGCGAGCTGCTCCAACTCGACGCCGGGCCAGCGGAGCTGCTTCCCCCGGTGCACACGCTGCCATTGGCCGTGCCGCAGCCTGTTCCGCCCCGACCGTCACCCGCGGCACCACCGACAGTGGTCAGCCTCGGGCGACAGGACCTCGACGCGAAAGAGCCGGAGTGCCTGTTGGAGGCGATGGCGATCGTCGTCCGTTCAAGGCCGGCTCGGCTCGCAATCGTCGGCGAGATCCGACCCGAGCACCGAGCGCGGCTCACGTCACGTGCCGAGCAACTCGGCATCGGGAACGCAGTCGAGATTACGGGACACATCGACGACGGCGAGTACCAGCGGCGAGTCGAGGGGGCGTGGTGCGCCGTCCAGTTGCGCCGCGCCTCTGCCAACGGTGGCGGCTCGGCCGCCGTCAACGACGCACTCGGCGCCGGGCTTCCGGTCATCACGAACATCGCGTCGTGCCGCGAGCTCCCGCCGGACACCGTCCAGCTGTTGACGCCGGAAGTGGCACCGCGCGAGCTCGCAGCCGAGATCCTGCGAGTGCTCGAACACGACGACCTTCGCCACCGTCTGGGCGAGCGCGCCCTCGAGTATGCGCGCACCTGGTCGTTCGAAAGTCTGACCACACGCCTACTCGAGATCATCGATGCAAGGACGGCAGCACAATGGCAACCGCAGCCGAAGACCGCGTGACCTCGGGTGGGCGATGGGCCCGCCTGGAGCTCCCGTGGGGCCAATCCCTCGACATCGTCGTCCCGCCTTCGGGCGACCTGATCGGCGACCACGTGCAACGGTCGGGCGGCTACTTCCCTCCCACGTTCGATGTCGCGCTGGCGATGCTCGAGCCCGGCGCGGTCGTGCTCGATCTGGGCGCGCACCTCGGGACCTTCTCGCTCGCCGCGGCCGGGCGCGGCCACAGCGTGCTGTCGGTCGAGGCCTCACCCCGGAACGCGGCGTTCCTCCGTGCGAGCGCGCGGGCCAACGGCTTCGACGATCTGCGGGTCGCGGAGGTGGCCGTGAGCGACGCGCCCGGTGTGGTGCGCTTCCGCCACGAGGGTGCATGGGGCCAGGTCTCCGCGGGATGGTCGCCGGGGTTGGTTGAGGTTCAGGCCGACACCGTGTCGCGGGTGCTGGGCAGCCACGGCGTCGAGCGGGTCGACCTCGTCAAGCTCGACGTCGAAGGCTCGGAGATCGCTGCGATCGAGGGAATGCAAGACCTCTTGACCGGCCCAGATGCACCGCCGGTCGTCTACGAGGCAAACGCGCATACCCTCCGGATGTTCGGCGCGACGCCCGAGGACCTCATCGCGGCGTTCGCGCAGCTCGGGTACGCCAACTACCTGATCGGTGACGGTGACCTCATGCCCGTGACGCCACAGTCGTTCCAGCCCGACACGTGCGTCGACTATCTCGCCGTCAAAGGCGAGCTCGTGCCCCCCGCCGGCTGGGCGCTCCGACGCGCGCGGAGTGAGCAGGAGCTGGCCCGGGTGGTCGCGTTGGAGTCGGGCCTGCACGTCGTCGACGCGCGCGCCCAGGTGGCACGATCGCTGGAGCGAGCGCCCGAATCGCTGCTCGCCCGGCGTGACGTGCAACTGGCGCTGACGGCGCTCGCGCTCGATCCCGACGACACCGTGGCGCGTGCCGCGGCGTGGTGGCCGGAACGCGCCGATCGCCCGGGCCGCGGCGGCGAGGAGATCCGCCGCGGGCTCCATGCGCTCGCCGAGCTGGGACGCGCCTTTCACGACCGGCTCGCCCAGATCCGCATCCGCTGGGGGTTACGACCATGACCGCCGACGCCGCTGCGCTCGCGTCGTCGCAAGTGGCGGCCGTGCTGGCGTCGATCCTCGAAGACCCGCTTTCGGTCGTGGACGTCGGCTGCCGCTGGGGCTTCGCCGACACGTGGGAAGAGCTCGGTGAACGGTGCCGCATCGTCGGCTTCGAACCGGACCGTGTCGAATGTGAGCGGCTCGCCGAGCACTACCGCGACCAGCCGTGGGTGCGGATCGTTCCCTACGCCCTCGGATCGGAGCACAGGGCGGCCAACCTGTACATCACTCGCGAGCCGGCGTGCTCGTCCGTGTATCCGCCGATCGATGAAGTGGTAGATCGCCACCCTCGCCTTGAGCCGCAGCGAATGGTCCGTCGCGAGACGATCGAGCTCATCACGTTGGACGACTGGTGCGCCGCCAATGCGGTCGACAAGGTCGACCTCGTCAAGCTCGACACGCAGGGCTCAGAGCTCGACATCCTGCGCGGAGCGAAACGCGCGCTGGAAGGTGTTTCGGTCGTGCAGACGGAGGTCGAGTTCAACCCCATGTATACGGGGCAGCCCCTCTTCGGCGACGTCGACCGGTTCCTTCGCGACCGCGGTTTCGTCCTCTGGCACCTCGACAACATGAGTCATCACCGTCAGCACGGAGCGCGCGTCGGCTTGCGGCCGGGGTTCCACATTTACGACTTCGACGCCGCGCGTTTCACCCATCGTTCGGGACAGCTCTTCTGGGCTGACGCCCTGTTCGTCCGCGCCGAGATGACGACGGCGGATCCGGAAACGGACTGGCGAACCGCGGTTCGCCGCGCCTGTCTCGCGAGTGCCCTGGGGCTCGGAGAGCTCGCAGGGCTGACGCTCGATACGCACGCCCGCTCGTTGCGTGGCGAGCCTCGCGAGGTTGTCGAGACCGCCCGGGGCTTGTTGCCGCCGCCCGACAACGAGGTCGAGCGGCTGACGGACGTCGTGGGCCGCGACCCGCGCTGGTCGCAGCCGATGGAGTCGGAGCTCGGCGAGCTCCTCGAGGAGCCGCTGATCGTCGCGCTGGAGGAGCCGATCGAGGGCGCCGGTTGGCGCGAGCCACACCGACTGGCGGACCTGCCCGTGCGGTTCACCGGCCCGGGGCGGCGGTCCTGGCTCGACCTGCCCATCAGGCTCGCGCCGAAGTCAAGAGTGGAGCTCGTCGTCGTCTCCGACGACCTCGGCCTATGCGACCACTTGTCGCTCGAGGTCAATGGCGTGCCTGTCGATGTGCGCTGGAGCGCCCACGATCGAGGGCGGGTCGGCACGGCGTCGCTGCCCGACGACTACGACGCGTCGTGGCAGTTCACGAGGATCGCGATCACGACGCCCGAACCGGTGCCGCGGCCGGGGCCCGATCCGCGCAAGCTCGGAATCGCGGTCAGCGAGCTGCGATTGGTGCCGCCGAGCGCAATAGCCTGAGCCGCATGGCCGTCCCCGCGTTCAAGGAGTGGGCCGTCATCGTGCACGCCCTGCTCGAGGGCGAGCAGATCCTCGACGTGCGCAAGGGCGGGCTGCGCGAGGATGGGCGGCGCTTCGGACTCCGGTCACGGCGCGTGTGGCTGTACCCGACCGTCGAGCACCAGCGGCCCGAGTTGCTCAAGCCCGCGTACCACTCCCTGGTCGAGCTCGCCGTCGGTTCACGCGTGGGTGAACCCATCCGAGTCGAAGGCTGGGCCAACATCGTGGGCGCGGCCACGATCACCGCTCCGGAGCAGCTCGCCGCGCTCGACTCCAAGCTCATCTGGAGCCATGACTATGCAGAGTCGCGACTGCAATGGAAGAAGCGACAGCCGCTGTGGGTGCTGGCGATGCGGGTGCACCGGCTGCTCGAGCCCCTCGAGGTCCCGTGGCGCGAGGAGTACGGCGGCTGCACATCGTGGGTGGATCTCGTCGATCCGTTGCCCGATCCGGACGAGGTAGAGAGCGAGTTGGCGCTGTCCGACACCGCGTTCGCTGCCCGCATGAAGGGCGTCAACGGCGCCTTGAGCACACCCTTCGAGGAGCCCACGCTCGACTGAGCCGTTCGGCGACGGTTCGCACGGTCAGCACGAGAACGGGATGCGGAAGAACGTGACGCCGTAGGCCTCGCCGTCGCTCCCGTCGCGATCGGTGAGCTTCATCCGCTCGAAGTTCCTGCCCTCCATCTGCGGCGCGGCGCAGTCTGGGGCTGCCAGGACGTGGAACGCGTGCTGCGGGAGC
This sequence comes from Acidimicrobiia bacterium, assembly GCA_035938395.1. Lineage (GTDB taxonomy): Bacteria > Actinomycetota > Acidimicrobiia > IMCC26256 > JACDBD01 > JALZAA01. The sequence continues at coordinate 63,349 of DASZGY010000023.1, read as the reverse complement.
AGCGCGAAGAGCCCGAACAGCTGGACCGAGTGGGCGTCGTGGCGGACGAAGCCGTCCTTGAACAGCACAAACGACGCAAGAAGCACCAGCCCGATGAGCTCCCAGCGTTGACCCCGGCGCGAGAACTTCGTCGTCGCGAGGGTCCCCACGAGTACCGCGATCACAAGCAACGCGGCGGCGTACTCTCCCAAGCCCCGCCAATCTCGATTCCCATCGCCTCGCTGTAGCCGCGTGAGATCTCGTACATGCCGTCGAGCCATCCGGGGAGGGCGGAAATGGGCTGACCTACGGTGGTGGCGGACCGCCCACGCACGCCGTCAGCAGTACGACGGTTGCGCACACCGCGACGAGCAGCAGGCTTCTGCCCGCGCGCCGCCTGCCTGCCCAGCGCTGTCCTGCCCTGCGCACCGCGTCAGAGCGGCCGGGAACACGGGCAAATCAACTATCCGCCGTCCGGTCTCCCTCCTCGCGGATCGACCGAGACGCGCGGTAGCCGCGGTTGCGCGCCTCGGCCAGCGTGTCGGGCGCGAACGCAGCGAACGCCTCGGACTGCAACAGCTCGTGGATCACCGGTTGGAGACCGGCCTCCTCCACGAGGTCGAGGTCGTAGACGATCTGGGTGCGCTTGTCGCCGAGGTAGCGGAAGCTCTCGAATCTCGACGGTCGACTCACGCGATCCTCCTGTTGCCATTGCGGACGGCGCAACGGTACGTCGGCCGCAGACGCGATGAGGGGGCGCATGAAGCGCCCCCTCATCACTCTCGGCTGAAACGTTTTCGCCGGCCCGGAACGCTACGGGTGGGACGACATCCCGTCCGGGCGACGACGGTGCGGCGGTTGGACTCCGCCAGGCGATCCAGCCTGACGCGCCCGCATGGCGGGCGCGACGACGACCTAACGGCCGCGCACCTCCAGAGTCCCGCGTTGCTCATGCATCAGCTGGACCACCTCCTTTCCCTGGTACTGCAACTTGTACCACGGACGGAGGGGCGACGCGTGACAGTTCCCGGGGGTTTCGCTCAGGTGTCGCAGCCGATCTGCCGGGCGACCTCGGGCGGAACGCCGTAGCCCACGCACAGCTTCCCGGCACTGCGGTTCACGGCAACCCAGTGGTCGCCGTCGGCCCGGTAGAGCGTGAACGTCGGCGGGTCGAAGCCCTTTGTCTGCGAGCTCGTCGCCCAACCGTCGACGCACTTCTGCACCTTGAGGGCCACCTCGGCGAGACTCCCGAGCTTGACCGTATACGCCGCGGACAGCGCTTCGGAGGTGCAGGGCGGCTCGACCGCCGCGGCGGTCGCCGGCGGGATCGTCGGACCGGGCGTGGTCGGGGTCGGCTCTGCCGTCGTCGTGGTCGGCTCGGGCGCACTCGTGGTGGTGGTCTCATTGGTGGTCTGGCGTGCCTGAACCCCGGGACCCGACGTGCCACAGGCGGCCAGAGCGAACCCGCCGAGCAGCACGGCTGCGGCCATCAGGCGTCGTTTCATCGGCAACTGTGTCATCTTCATCTCGCTAGCTGCACTTTGTAGGGTCGCCGCCGACCCCGAGCATGCTCTGCACGCACGGCTCGATGTACGGCTGCAGGACCTGGAACTCCCCCGCCACCGACAGATGACCCTTGTCGGGCGCTCGAGCGAGGATCGCGTAGTTCCATGGGTTCAGAGGGCTATTGAGGCCGTTGCCGTTGTCGCACTGGAAGGCCATGGTTCCGGCCGGGACCCCCGAGTGGAAGTCCAGCGTGTTCATCGGCGCTTTGCTCACGTCGTCGGGAGGTGGGCACACATAGTCGCTGTACGCGTTGCTGGGCCCACCATTGAAATGGCTCTTGAAGTTGAACGACTTGACGTTCGGGTCGCTGCCGAAGCCGAAACTCGGGTCCGGGTTCGTGAGCACCCCGTTCACGACGTTGTTGAACTGGTCGACCTTGGTCCTGCTCGACCGGTAGCTCACCCCTGACCCGGGCGGCGGCCTCCACGAGCCGCCGCTGCCGGCCGTCGCGTCGCCTGTGCAGTCGGGCCCGCTCGACGTCGGCGCGCTGTTCGGGTACGGCTCCCACCACGTGCATCCGAGCCCGGCCGGGACCTGGTCGGGCGGTGGCTCGGGCTGGGGCGGAGCGATGTAGGGCGAGTTGGCGACGAGCACCTTGGCGCCCTTGGAGCGGAACATCTGGATCGCCTGGTAGAGCTCGTTCGAGTAGTACGCGGCGGCCGTGTGGTAGGCGTCGTTGGGCGGCCCGTTTGTCGGGCCTCCCCATTGGGCTTCGGGCGGCGCATTACAGCAGTTGATCCAACGGTCGACGACCTCCCACCCGGCGGTGTTGATCACCACGACCTTCGGGGTGAAGTGGTCGGCGGCCTGCGCCCACGTCCGGTTCTGGGCGTCAGGGGCCGTGTCGCAATTGGGCGCGGCGGCGGTCCCGCCGGTATAGGCGAGCACCGTCCCTGGAGTGATCGTGCACGCGCCGGACGACTCGTTGTGGGTCGTGTAGCCGTTGCGTACCGGACAGCCGGACGGGTCGAAGCCCGGAATCGTGTCGCCAAGCACGCAGCCGAACGAGAAACTCACCGAGTCCCCGACAACGAGAACGTCGTGAGGATCTGTTGGCGGTGGTGGTCCGCCACCAAAGCACGCGCTAAGCGTGCCAACCGACAGCGCTGCCCCAGCCGCGAACAGCAAGAACTTACGCAACGATCCTCCTGGGGGGGCCTGCCGTACGAACCAACGCAGTCTAGACATTGAGCCCGCACTGTCCAGCGAATGCCTCACCGGTAGGATGCGGCACTTCGCCGACCCAGGAGACCCGAGCGTTGCGCAATCGCCTTTTCCCAGTCGTCGTCGCCGCCACACTGCTTGTCGCCGTCGCAGCCGCTCAGGGCGTCGCCGGCGCCGCGCCGGCCAAAACGAAGCCCAAGATCAAGGTCCTCGTGCTGGGCGACTCCGTGGGGCAGGGGCTCGCGCTGCGCATGCAGCGCGACAAGCGCGTCGCGGTGACCAACGCCGCCTCCGTGAACTGCACGCTCGCCGGCGGCGCGAACTCGCTCGAGAGCTACAAGGACGGCATCGTCATCGGCTCGGGCTGCCCCGACTGGCGCACCGCGTGGCCGCCGCTGGTCCAGCAGAGCCAGCCCGACGTGGTTCTCGTGGTCACCGGCGGCTGGGAGATCGTCGACCGCTGGTTCGACAACCCGCCCGGCGTCGGCCTCCCGAGCACGATCCAGGACCCGCAGTTCGCGCAATCGATCTCGGACACGCACAAGGAAGCCGCGTCGCTGCTGTCGACGACGGGAGCGAAAGTCGCTTTCACCAACATGCAATACATCAACCCCCCTGAGGCGCTGCCGGCTCCGCCGGGCGTGAACGGCATTCAGGAGATCTGGTGGGAGCCCTACGGCCCGACCCCACCCCCGAACTGGGTCGCACCGCGGCCGGGCCAGCCCTTCCTCGCCAGCAAGGTGAAGACCGACGCGCTCAACAAGATCCTCGCCGACCTCTCGAGCCAGGGCGCGATAACGGTTTACGACCTCAACAAGTTCGCGGACCCGAAGGGCGCGTTCACTGACACGCTCAAGGGGAAGCAAGTGCGCGGCCCCGACCATTCGCACTTCAACGACCGCGGCTATGACCTCGTTACCGCGTGGCTCGTGCCCAAGCTCCAGAAGCTGGCGAACAAGTAGTAACGGCTATCGACCGTCGCGTTCGTCCCCCGCGGGCGGACCGACGGCTCCGATCGACCGTAGGTACGCGATCTGCGTCTCGAGGACGCCGTGCACCTGCTCGGGGAGGTACGCCTCTCCCGTGCTCGCGGCACGCTCGACGATGTAGGCGACGACCTCGGCGCCGCCGATGACGATCGGTCCGGGCACCTTCGGTCCGGACCCGTTTCCCGACACGCCTTCCTTCTCGAAGTACTCGAGCTGGAACTCGAGGATGCGACGCACGTCGTCGGACGTGAGCGTGGCGGCGACCTCGTCGGGCACGTGCGCGACGACCCAGTCGTGGGCCTCGTCGAGGTCGAAGATCGCCGGCGGCGGCTCTTTGGCGATGCGCCCCGCCTCGCGTATGACCAACCACGCGGCGACCGCGACGACGACCGCGATGACGAGGACCCCGGCGACGATCTGCACGGGCAGCGCGCCCGCTCAGATGCCGATGCGCTGCGCCAGCAGCTCCCGGTGATAGGTGGCGTCGCCGAGCAGGATCTCCGAGCTCTTCGCCCGCTTGAAGTAGAGGTGGGCGTCGTGCTCCCACGTGAAGCCGATCCCGCCGTGGATCTGGATGTTCTCGGCGGCGGCGTGGAAGTAGGCATCGGAGCAGTACGCCTTGGCGAGGCTCGCCACGACCGGGAGCTCGTCGTTGTCCTCGGCTGCGGCCCACGCCGCGTAGTACGCCGCCGACTTGGCCGACTCGACCTCGAGGAGCATGTCGGCGCACTTGTGCTTGATGGCCTGGAACGAGCCGATGGGCCGGCCGAACTGCACGCGCACCTTGGCGTAGTCGACCGCCATCTCCAACACCTTCTGCGCGCCGCCGACCATCTCGTTCGACAGGCCGACAGCCGCCTGGTCGAGCGTCTTCGACAATGCCGCCCATCCCGCGCCCGGCTCGCCCAACGGCCGGGCGGCGACGTCCGAGAAGTCGAGGCGAGCCTGCTTCCGGGTCTGGTCCATGGTTGCGAGCGGCGTGCGCGTCAGGCCGGACGCGTCACCGTCGACGGCGAAGAAAGAGATTCCGTCCTCGCCGTCGGTACCGGCGAGCCGGGCCACGGTGATGATCGTGCTCGCGGTGTGCCCGTCGATCACGAACATCTTCGTGCCCGACAGCTGGTAGCTGTCGCCGCTCCCGCTGGCCTCCATCGTGATGCCCGATGCGTCCCACCGGCCGTTCGGCTCGGTGAACGCGAGCGCGGCGATCGTCTCGCCCGACGCGATTCCCGGGAGCAGCTCGCCCTGCTGGGCGTCGGTGGCGGCGTTCATGATCGCGTCCGCCGCCAGCACGACCGTCGAGAAGTACGGCGCGCACAACAGGACGCGGCCCATCTCCTCGAGCACGATGCCGAGCTCGACGAACGTGAACCCCTGACCGCCGTGGGCTTCGGGGATGTGCAGGCTCTGGAGCCCCAGCTCCTGAGCCATCTGCTTCCACACCGCCTCGTCGTAGCCCTCCGTCGTCTCCATGAGGCGCCGCACCTCCGACGAAGGCGACTTCGCCTCCATGAATCTGCGGACGGCCTCGCGGAGCTGCTCCTGCTCCTCCGAGAACGCGAAGTTCATGTCTCCCCCTCAGGCTCGCGGCTCGCGCGGGAGCCCGAGCACCCGCTCGCCGATGATGTTGCGCTGGATCTCGCTCGCGCCGGCGTAGATCGTCTCCGACCGGCTGACCATGAACGTGCGCTCCAGCTCGTTGAGCGCGTAGTCACCGCCGGGCTCACCCTCGACGAGCAGCCCGTCCGTGCCGAGCACGTGCATCGCGATCTCTCCGAGCCGGCGGTGCCACGAGCTCCAGTAGAGCTTGCCGATGCTGGACTCGGGCCCGAGGACGCCCGTCTTCACGAGCCTGGTCAGCATGCGCAGGCCGTTGTACTTCATGATCTGGACGCCGACGTAGGCGTCGGCGAGCTCCTGACGGATCGCCGCCTCGGCGGTGGCGCCGTTCTTGTGCGCCACGTCGATCAGGTCCGACACCTCGCGCTGGAACGCGATCTGCTGGGCGAGGAACGCCGTCCCGCGCTCGAAACCGAGCGTGGCCATCGCGACCTTCCAGCCGTCGTTCACCTCGCCGACGACGTTCGCCCTGTTGGTGCGCGCGTCGTCGAAGAAGACCTCGTTGAACTCGGCCGTGCCCGTCATCTGCTTCAGCGGGCGGACGCTCACGCCCGGCTGGTCCATCGGGACGAGCACGTACGACAGACCCTTGTGCGCGGGCGCGTCGGGATCGGTGCGCACGACCGCGAAGCACCAGTTCGCGCGGTGTGCGAGCGTCGTCCACACCTTCTGCCCGTTCACGACCCACTGGTCGCCGTCGAGCACCGCGCGCGTCTGCACGTTCGACAGGTCGGAGCCGGCGTTCGGCTCCGAGTAGCCCTGGCACCAGAGCTCCTCGGCGGACTGGATCTTCGGCAGGAACCGGCGCTTCTGCTCCTCGGTGCCGTACGCGAGCAGCGTGGGCGCGAACAGCCCCTCGCCGAAGAAGCTCACGCGGGTCGGCGCGTCGGCCTTGGCGTACTCCTCGCTGAAGATGATCTGCTCGGCGAAGCTCGCGTTCCGGCCGCCGTACTCCTCGGGCCAGTCGAGCCCCACCCACCGGTCGCGTCCGAGCAGCTTCTCCCACTCGACGCGCAGCTCCCAGGCGGTCTCGTCCGACGGCCCGCCGCCACCCCCGAGCTCGGCGAACTCGCCCACGAGGTGGTCGGCCAGCCACGTGCGCACGTCGTCGCGGAACGCCGCCTCCGCGGGCGTGTCGAGGAAGTCCATCGAAAACGGACGGTACTGGACCGCTCGGTCAAGTTGCCAGGTGCCGGTAGCCTGAACGCGTGCCGCGGCCCCCTCACTACGAGGACACGGACGCCCGGATCGACAAGCTCACGGTCGGGCCGTTCGAGAACAACGTGTTCATCCTCCGGAGCAAGGGCACCGGGGCGGCGACCCTGCTCGACGCCGCCAACGAGCACGAGCTGCTCCTGGATGTGAGCCGGGCTACAGGCGTGCGGCGTGTCCTCACCACCCACGGGCACTGGGACCACATCCAGGCCGTCGAGGCGGTGCGCGACGCTGGCATCGACGTCGGGATCGCGCCCGAGGACGCGTCGATGCTGCCGGCGTACGACTTCACGATCCCCGACGGCGACGTGATCGAGGTCGGTGATCTGCGGCTGCGGACGATCCACACGCCCGGACACACGGCCGGGTCGACGTGTTTCCTGCTCGAGGGCCACCCCGTGCTGTTCAGCGGCGACACCCTGTTCCCGGGCGGGCCCGGGAACACGAGCCTCCCGGGCGGCGACTTCGACCAGATCATCGAGTCGATCGACCGGCGCCTGTTCTCGCTCCCCGACGACCTGCTCGTGCTCCCTGGCCACGGCCTCGACACGACCCTCGACACCGAGCGACCGCACCTCCAGGAGTGGATCGACCGCGGTTGGTAGGACGGAACAACCCCCGGGCCCGGGTGTTCACTGGAGTGACCAGACGACGACACGACGGGGCGAAAAGGGACATGACGGACACACAGCACACTGAGAAGGCGACCTTCGCGGCCGGATGCTTCTGGGGAGTCGAGGCCGAGTTCCGGCAGATCCCGGGCGTGATCGCGACGACCGTGGGCTACACCGGCGGTCGCACGGACCACCCGAGCTACGAGCAGGTCTGCAGCCATACGACCGGCCACGCCGAGGCGGTGCTCGTCGAGTACGACCCCGCCCAGGTGACCTACGACCAGCTGCTCGACGCCTTCTGGCAGCTCCACGACCCGACCCAGCTCAACCGGCAGGGCCCCGACGTCGGCGACCAGTACCGCTCGGCGATCTTCTTCCAGTCGCCCGAGCAGGAAGTCGCGGCGAAGGCGTCGAAGGAAGCCGCGCAGGCTCGGTTCAAGCGGCCGATCGTCACCGAGATCACGGCCGCCTCCGAGTTCTGGCCGGCCGAGGACTACCACCAGCGCTACCTCGAGAAGCGCGGGATGGCGAGCTGCGCGATCACCGTCAGCAACTGACGCGATCACAACCGACACGCGAACCGGCCCCGCCGTGAGGCGGGGCCGGTTCGCGTTCTGGCGTCGCCGACCGTCAAGCCAACTTGTTGTTCTTCAGGAACGTCTTGGCGACGTCGGCCGGGTCTTGCTTCTGGTTCTGCACCGCGAGCGTCATCTTGCGGTACTGCGCGGTCGTGATCTTGGCCGACACCTTGTTCAGCGTCGCGTCGAGCTGCGGCGTGTTCTTGCTCTCCCTGATGAGCACCACCGGGTTGTCGGCGCCCTGGAGGCCCTTGTCGTCCTTCAGCAGGACGGCGTCCTTCGGGATCACGCTGCTGCCCGTGAACAGCTCCGCTACCTGCACGTTGCCGTCCTCGAGCGCCTTGACCGTGACGGGACCACCCGTGTCGAGCTTCTTGACCTCCTTGAACTGGAGGGCGTAGAGCTGCTGCGACGTGTCGCCGAGGCACAGCGGACGATCCTGGCACTCGGGCGGCCCGCCGAACGTGAGCCTCGGAGCGACCTTCGTCAGATCCGACATCGTCTTCAGCTTGTACTTGCTGGCCGTCTTCTTGGTGACGTAGAAGCCGTTGACGTCGACCGCCGGCGCGGGCGCGGTGGCCACGATGCCCTTGCCCTGGAGCAGCGTGTCCAGCTCACTCTTCACCTGAGTGACGTCGGCGCCCCCGGTGCCGCCGAGGAACTGGACCACCGTGTTCATGTAGTCGGGGTACAGGTCGATGTCGCCGTTCTGGAGCGCGGCGAACACGACCTCGGTGGTCCCGAGGTTCTCCTTGTACGACATCTGGTACCCGTCCTTCGCCAGCGCCTGGCCGTACACCTGCCCGAGGACCTGCGCGCCGGGAAGATTCTTCGAGCCCATTGTCAGCGAGCCCTTGCCACCCCCCTGTGCCGGGTCGGCGCCACCCACTCCCGCGGTGGCCACGACCACGATGAGCCCGATCAGCATCGCACCGAGCGTTCGACCCGGGAATCGCACTCGTGCCTTGATCATCCCCCGTTCCTTTCTGTTGGGACCCCCTGCACTCTTACCCCGTCGGGCGCGTCGGCACAGCCGGCGTGGGTGCGACCTCCGGGACCGAGTCTTCGACGCGGCGCCCGGGACGCGCACTCACGCGAAGGCCGCGAGACACCGTCAGGTGTTGCAGCCCCGCGAGCCCGAACTCGAACACGATCGCGAGCAGGGCCACGAGCACCGCGCCCGCGAACACCTGCACATAGTCCTGGGTCGAGAGGCCGTCGATGATGAAGCGGCCGAGCCCGCCCCATCCCGTGTACGCGGCCAGCGTCGCCGTGGCGACCACCGCGATCGCGCCCGTTCTGATCCCTGCCCACACCAGGGGCAGCGCGATCGGCGCCTCGACACCACGCAGGAGCTGCCGGCCCGACATGCCCATGCCGCGGGCGGCCTCGCGAACCTCCGGGTCGACCCCGACCATGCCGATGTAGGTGTTGGTGAGCATCGGCGGGATCGCGAGGGCGACGAGCACGACGAACGTCGGGAACGACCCGATGAACGAGAAGGCCCCCGATGGCTCGCCGAGCCCGAAGATCTGCACCATGAGGATGAGCAACGCGAACGACGGCAGCGCTCTTCCGATGTTGGAGATGTTGACGGCGGCGATGCCGCCTTTGCGCACGTGACCGATCAGGAAGCCGATCGGCAGCGCGATCAGGGCCGCGACCACGATGGAGACGACCGAGATCTGGACGTGCTCGGTCATGCGGTGGATGACGCCGTCGTTCCCGCTCCAATGCGATCCGTCGCTGAACCAGTTGACGACGTCCCCGAGGAATCCCACGCCTAGCTCTTTCTTCTCTCCGCGCGCGCCCACGGCGACACGAGCCGCTGCGCGCCGACGAGCAGGAGATCGGCGACCACGGCCAGCGCGACCGAGAGGATGATCCCGACCGTGAGCGGCGTGCGGAAGTCGCGCTGGAACCCGTCGAGCATGAACTGCCCGAGACCGCCTTGACCGATGAGCGCGGTGACGGTGATCAAGCCGATCGTGGTGACGGTCGCGATGCGGAGGCCGGCGACGATGGCGGGGAGCGCGAGCGGGAGCTCGACCGAGAACAGCTGGCGGAAACGCCGGTAGCCCATCCCCTGCGCGGCCTCCCGAACCTCCGCCGGCACTCCGTCGAGGCCGGCGACGATGTTCCGGATCAGGATCAACAGCGTGTAGGCGACGAGCGGAACGAGCGCGGTCGTGCGCGAGAGGCCGGTCCACGGGATCAGGAACACGAACAGCGCGATCGACGGGATCGTGTACAGCACGCCCGTGACTCCGATGACCGGGGGGTACAGGCGGCGATACCGGACCGCGAGCAGCGCGAGCGGGAACGCGATCAGGAAGCCGAGCAGGACGGCCCAGAACGTCAGCGTGATGTGCTCGGCGAGCCGCGTACGGATCTCGTCGAGGTGGTCACCGACCCACGGCCAGTAGATCCATTTGGAACCGATGTCCTGCGCGAGCTGCAGGGGCCCCATCCGTTGTGATTATGCCCCGACCGCCTCGAGATATATAGCCCGCGTCTCTTCTGCGCAGCGCGTCCACGAGTAGCCCTGCGCGCGTCCACGACCGAGGCTGCCCCACCGTGAGAGCTCGGCCTCGTCGTGCAGGAGGTTGTCGAGCGCGGCGACCCACGCATCCGTGTCGTCGGGCGATCGGAGCACGGCGGCGCCCGCCGCGATCTCCCGCAGCGCGGGGATGTCGGCGGCGAGGACCGGCGTCTCCTGCGCCATGGCCTCGAGGACCGGGATCCCGAAGCCCTCGTGCCGGCTCGGGAACGCGAACAGGTCCGCGCCGCGGTACAGCGCGCCCAACGCCGGGTCACCGACGCGGCCGAGCGTGCGGACGCGGTTCCCCAGCCGCCGCGCGGGCGCGAGCACGCTCGTCTCGTCCTCGAGCCAACCGGCCGGTCCCGCGAGGACGAGCAGGTGCGGCAGGTCGGTGTGCAACGCCCACCGTACGAAGGCGTCGACGAGCAGCTCGACGTTCTTGCGCGGCTCGAGGCTCCCGACCCAGAACACGTACGGCGCGTCGTCCAGTTCGAACTCGCGTCGGGTGGCGGCGACTTGCGCGTCGGTTGCGATCTCGAGGTCGACACCGTTCGGCACGACTCGTATCCGCTCCGTCGGGATCGCCGTGTACGCGGCCAGCTCCTCCGCCGCCGATTGCGAGACCGTGATCACGAGGTCGGCCCGCTTGGCCGCGGCGGCGAGACCCTGCGCGTGGAACCGTCGGCCCCGCCGCGGATACGTCTCCGGGTAGATGAGCGGTGCAGCGTCGTGCGCGGTCACGACGAGCGGCACGTCCGACTTCGGCGGCACCGCAACCGACGGCGCGTGAACCACGTCCGTGTTCCGCAGTCGGCGCGAACGCCCGAGTCCCGGCTGCCGAAGCAGATGCCAAGCGTCGTACAGGAGCGGCCGAGGGAGGGGGAGCACGACGGGATCGACGCCGCCGAGACCGAACTCGCGCAGCCTGGTCTCGACATCCTCCCGGCTATGCCTCGCGACGAACGGCACGAGCGTGATCTCGTCTCCGTCCCCGGCCGGCAGGGCGGGCAGTAGCCTCGCTAATTCGGCCGTGTAGCGACCGATCCCGCCCGGGGCCGGTTGGAGCAATTGCTCGAGGTTCAGTGCGACGCGCATGATCCGGCTGCTCTCCGTCCAACCGGTCGCCGAGCGAGGCGGATCGGACTACCTCCTCGTGCGGATGCTGCGCAGCCTCCCACCCGACGAGTTCGATTGCCACGTCGCGCTCCCGGGTCGCTCACCGCTGGCCGAGGAGTTCGCCGCCGCCGGCGCCGGCCTCCACACGGTCCCGATGGAGCGCCTGTCGACGAGCCACGGCGCCGGCGAGTGGGCGGGCTACGTCGCCGCGTGGCCGGTCGCGGTGACGCGGCTCGTTCGCCTGATCCGCCGGTTGCGCATCGACGTCGTGCATTCGAACTCGCTGCATTCGCTGTACGGGTGGGCGGCGGCCGCGATCACGGGTCGGCCGCACGTCTGGCAGGCGCGCGAGATCGTCGTGCAATCCCACGCCGCTTTGCAGCTCGAGCGCTTCCTTGCTCAGCACTTCGCGGTGAAGGTCGTCTGCATGTCGCAGGCGATCGCCGACCAGCTCGACCCGGCGAACGTCGAGGTCGTGTACGAGACGGTCGACCCGGCCGAGTTCCGACCCGAGCTGGCCGGGCGGTTCCGGGACGGCGTCGGGATCCCGGACGAAACCCCGCTGGTGGGCGCGGTCGGGCGCATCGACACGTGGAAGGGCTTCGACGTGTTGCTCGACGCGTTCGAGCGCGCCAAGGGGCGACGGGCCGACCTGCACCTCGTCGTGGCGGGCGCGCCGGTGACCGGGAAGGAGCAACTCGCCATCGACCTGGCGACGCGCGCTGCGCAGCTTCCGGATGTCCACTGGCTCGGTCCCCGCACCGACACGCCCGAGCTGTTCGCGGACCTCGACCTCTTCGTGCTGCCGTCCACGGAGCCGGAGCCGTACGGGATCGTCGTCGTCGAGGCGCTGGCGAGCGGTACGCCGGTCGTCGTGACCGACGCCGGCGGCGCGCCCGAGATCCTGGCCCGCGCCGTCCCGGGGAGCGGCACGACCGTGACGCCCGGGGATGCCGCCGCCCTGGCCGACGCGATCGTGCGAATCGGTCCCCTGACGACGGGCGGCGCGACACGGCGCCTGCGGCCGGCATTGCAGCCCGCTACTCGCACCGGGCGGTTCGCCGAGATCTTCCGAGAGGCCGCGGGCGGTGGTCACCGCGCACACTGAGGCCGGGTAACCTTCAGCGGACCGACCGGGGGTCCGGCCCATGATCCGCCTCGACGAGGTCTCCAAGCGGTTTCCCGACGGCACTGTCGCGGTCACCGACCTGAGTCTCGACGTGCCGGAAGGGGAGATCAGCATCCTGGTCGGCCCATCCGGCTGCGGAAAGACCACGACCTTGAAGATGGTGAACCGGCTCATCGAGCCGACCAGCGGCCGCATCTACCTCGACGACGAGGACGTGACCGGCGTCGACCCGGTCGGTCTGCGGCGTCGCATCGGCTACGTGATCCAGCAGGTCGGTCTGTTCCCGCACCAGACGATCGCCGGCAACGTGGGGACCGTCCCCCGCCTCCTCGGCTGGCACCGCGACCGGGTCACCGCCCGCGTGAACGAGCTCATGGAGCTGGTCGGTCTCGACCCGACGACCTTCCGCCATCGGTACCCGGCCCAGCTGTCCGGTGGCCAACGCCAGCGGGTGGGCGTCGCCCGCGCCCTGGCCGCCGACCCGCCCGTGCTGCTCATGGACGAGCCGTTCGGCGCCATCGACCCCGTCACCCGGACGCGGCTACAGGACGAGTTCCTGCGGCTCCAGGAGACGGTCCGCAAGACCATCTTGTTCGTGACTCACGACATCGAGGAGGCGGTCAAGATGGGCGACCGCATCGCCATCCTCGAGGTCGGCGGCGTGCTCGCCCAGTACGACACCCCTGCCGAGGTGCTCGGCAACCCCGCTTCCGACTTCGTGGCCGACTTCGTCGGCGCCGACCGGGCGCTCAAGCGGCTCAAGGTGACGCCCATCGAGATCGAGGGCCTCGAGCACCCGCCCACGGTGCTGCCGTCCGAATCGCTCGCCCACGCCCGCGGGATCATGAGCCGCACCGGTACCCCATGGGTCGCCGTGGTCGACGCCGACGGTCGCCTCCGGGGCCACGTCCGGGCCGCCAACGCGGCCGGTGAGGGCGCCGCCGGTGACCGCGTCGAGCGCGTCGAGTCGTGGGTGTCGACCGACGACTACCTCGAGAACGCTCTCGCAGCCATGCTTCTCACCGATTACGGGTGGGTCGCGGTCGTCGAGGGGGAACGCTTCCTGGGCGTGCTCACCCCGGATGCGATCTACCGCGCGCTGCGCAGCTCCCTCGACGAGGCCGCCGCCGAGCACGCCAGCGCCGCGCCCGCCGCGGCCGAGCCCGCCACCGTCGAAGCGGAGCGAACCTCGGCCTGAGAGTGCGCGCCGGTGCGTTTCCACGAAACCGCCCGTCCGATCCGTCCCCGAGTCCGTACAACGTGAGACCGACCCGACCGAAACCTGGCAGGAGGAACCCATGAGCTCCTGGTACCAATGGACATCCCCCGTGCGGAACCTCGCCTGGGTCACCGCCCACTACGGGTACCGGTAACCGTGCCCGCCGCCCGCCGGTCCCTCACAACGCGCGACGTCCGTCAACTCGTCGAGGAGCAGTGCTTCCCGCCCTCCCCCTCGGGGCGGGTCGGCGTCGAGGTCGAGTGGCTGGCCGTGTGCCTGGCCGACCCGACCCAGCCGGTGCGGCACGAGGTCGTGGGTGAGGCGGGCGCCGAGCTCCCCGCCGGCAGCCGCCTCACCTACGAGCCCGGGGGCCAGGTCGAGCTGAGCTCGCCGCCGCTGCGCGGCATCGGCCCGGCCTGCGCGTCCATCGCCGCCGACGCCGCCGCGCTGAGCGCCGCCCTCGCCGACCACGGCGTCGGTCTGGTCGGGCTCGGCCTCGACCCCGGCCCGGCCCGCGCCCGCTGCGTCGACTCGCCCCGCTACGAGGCGATGGAGGCGTACTTCGACGCCCAGGGCGTCGGCGAGAGCGCGGCCGGTCGCACGATGATGCGATCGACGGCCGCCGTGCAGGTGAACGTCGACCTCGGGCCGACGGCAGCCGACGCCGCGGCGCGCTGGCATCGCGCCCACGACACCGGTCCGCTGCTCGCCGCGGCGTTCGCCAACTCGCCGCTCTCGGAAGGCGCGCCCAGTGGATGGCGCTCCCGACGGCTGGCGGTCTGGACCGACGTGGACGAGTCCCGGACGACGGCCGCCGACGGCAACGGCGAGCCCGACCCCGTGCGACAGTGGACCGAATACGCGCTTGCGGCGCGAGTGATGTTCATCCGTCGGGACGAATCGCACTTCGTACCCATCCTCGAGCCGCTCACGCTCGGCGACTGGATCGCGAACGGTCACGAGCTCGGCTTCCCGACCCTCGACGACGTCTCGTACCACTTCACGACGCTCTTCCCGCCCGTGAGGCCGCGCGGCTGGCTCGAGATGCGGATGATCGACTCGCTTCCCGATCCGTGGTGGCGCGCCGCGGTGGCCGTCGCCACCACGCTCGTCTGTGACGACACCGCCGCCGCCGACGCCGCGGACGCGATCGCACCCACCGCCGGCCGCTGGCTCGACGCCGCCCGCCACGGCCTCGGTCATCCCGACTTCGCCGGCGCCGCCCGCGATGCGTTCGACGTCGCGCTCCGGGCGATGGTGCGCCTCGGCACGGACGCGACCACGGTGCTGGCGGTCGAGGCTTTCGTCGACCGCTATGTGGCCCAGGGTCGGTGCCCCGCCGACGACCGCCTCGAGGCGTGGCAGGACGACGGGACGCTGATCCCCGAGCCCGACCAGTTCGCGGCGGCCACGTGGGCATGACCGTCGACACGGAGAGCCGCATCGAGGCCGGCCTGGAGGGCGCGCGGGAGCGCACCCTCGGGCTGCTCGCGCCGATCGACGACGCCGACCTCATCGGCCAGGTGTCCCCGCTGATGTCGCCGCTCGCGTGGGACCTCGCCCACATCGGCCACTACGAGGAGCTGTGGCTGCTGCGCAAGGTCGTCGGCGCCGCGCCGACCAACGAGCTGTTCGACGACGTCTACGACGCGTTCAAACACCCGCGTCGGGACCGTCCGTCGCTGCCGATCCTGGGGCCTGCGGAGGCGCGCGCCTTCGTAGCCGGTGTGCGAGCCCGCGCCCTCGACGTTCTCGCGACGGTCGATCTCGACAGTGACGATCCGCTGTTGCGAGACGGGTTCGTGTACGGGATGGTCGCCCAGCACGAGCACCAGCACGACGAGACGATGCTCGCCACGATCCAGCTGATGGAGAACTTCGCGCATCCTGACGCCGACGGTTGGCGTCCTACCGATGTCGAGAAGGACGGCGCCGGCGTGGTCGAAGTCCCCGGCGGGACGTTCGCGATCGGCACCGACGAGCACGCCTGGGTGTACGACAACGAACGCCCGCGCCACCAGGTCGAGCTGGCGCCGTTCCGGATCGACCGCACACCGGTCACGAACCGTCAATACCGCGCGTTCGTCGACGACGGCGGCTACGACGACTCGCGGCTCTGGAGCGAGGCCGGATGGGAATGGCGTCAGGACGCCGCGATCGAGGCTCCGCAGTTCTGGCAGCGCGAAGGGGACGGCGAGTGGTCGCGCCGTCGCTACGGCCGGCGCGAGGACCTTCCGCCCGACGAGCCCGTCCAGCACGTGTGCTGGCACGAGGCGAACGCGTTCGCCACGTGGCGGGGCGCTCGTCTGCCCACCGAGGCGGAATGGGAGGCGGCGGCGAGCCGAGACGGCGAGCCGGGCGGGCCGCAGCAGATGATCGGCGACGTGTGGGAGTGGACGGCAACCGACTTCGCCGGGTACCCGGGCTTCGTGTCGTTCCCGTACCGCGAGTACTCGGAAGTGTTCTTCGGGCCCGAGTACAAGGTGCTGCGCGGCGGATCGTGGGCGACCGATACCAGCGTGCGCCGCGCCACGTTCCGGAACTGGGATTACCCGATCCGGCGACAGATCTTCTCCGGCTTCCGCTGCGCGGCCGACGGGTAGACGCGCATGTGCCGCCACCTCGCCTACGTCGGACCTTCGGTCACGCTCGAGAAGCTGATCATCAAGCCGGAGCACTCGTTGCTCCAGCAGTCGTTCGCGCCGCGCTACCAGACGCACGGGACGATCAACGCCGACGGGTTCGGGGTCGGCTGGTACGACCGCGACAAGCGAGTCGAGCCCGCTCGCTATCGCACAACGCGGCAGATCTGGGCCGACGTCTCGTTCGCGAGCATCGCCGGCCTCGTGAGCTCGAACGCGGTGCTCGCGGCGGTGCGCTCGGCGTCACCGGGCATGCCCATCGAAGAGACGAGCACGCCCCCGTTCACCGAGGGCCCGTGGCTCTTCTCGCACAACGGTTTCGTGCCCGGGTTCCGCACCGGCGTCGGCCGCGAGCTGCGGCACAAGGTGAGCGAAGCGCGCGCGCTCGGCATTGGCGGCGCCACCGACTCGGAGCTCCTCTTCGCGCTCGTGCTCGACCGGCTCGACGCCGGCACGCCGCCCGCCGACGCGCTGGTCTCGGTCATCGGACTGGTCGAAGAGCTCACGACGGCGCGCCTCAACCTCCTGCTGACCGACGGCGAGCGCATCGCGGCCACCGCGTGCCGCAACTCGCTCTTCGTGTTCGACGATCGCCAGCTCACCGGAGCCGTTGTCGTCGCGTCGGAGCCGTACGACGACGAGGCCGGCTGGGAAGCCGTCAAGGACGGCTCGGTCGTCGAGCTCGGCGACGACAAGCTCGAAGTCCGCCCGTTCTGATCGAGAGGCCCACCATCTCCCCCACCTCATCGCCGTCCCGCGTCGACGTCCACCTCGGTCCCGACGACCTCGCCGCCGCGTTGCGGGCCGACGCGCGTGCCGGCCTCACCGCGAGCCCGAAGGTCCTCCCGCCGAAGTGGTTCTACGACGAGGAGGGTTGCCGCCTCTTCGACGAGATCACGCGGCTCCCCGAGTACTACCCGACCCGTACCGAGCGCGCGATCCTCGCCCGGCACGCCGGAGACATCGCGGCGCGCACATCTGCCGACACGCTCGTCGAGCTGGGCTCGGGCACGTCGGAGAAGACACGGCTGTTGCTGGACGCGCTCTCGGCGCACGGATCCCTTCGGCGCTTCGTCCCGTTCGACGTGAGCGAGCCGACCCTGCGCTACGCGGCCCGCGCGATCGAAGGCGAGTATCCCGGCGTCGACGTGCACGCCGTCGTCGGCGACTTCGAGCGCCACCTCGACCGGATCCCGGGAGGCGGTACGCGCCTCGTGGCATTCCTCGGCAGCACGATCGGGAACCTCGACCCGGAGGGCCGGGCGCACTTCTACGGGAGCCTCGCCGCCGGGCTCGCGCCTGACGACACGCTCCTCCTCGGAACCGACCTCGTGAAGGACCCCAAGCGGCTTGTGGCCGCGTACGACGACGACGCCGGTGTGACGGCGGCGTTCAACCGCAACGTCCTTTCGGTGCTGAACCGAGAGCTCGACGCCGACTTCGTGCCGGAGCGCTTCGAGCACGTCGCGCGGTGGGACTCGGACCAAGAGTGGATCGAAATGCGCCTGCGGTCGCTCGGCGCGCAAACGGTGCGGGTGCACGAGCTCGATCTGCAGGTCGAGTTCGCGGACGGCGAGGAGATGCGGACCGAGATCAGCGCCAAGTTCCGCCGTGCGCGGGTCGAGGCGGAGCTGGCCGCCGCCGGTCTCGGCCTCGCGGCCTGGTGGACCGATCCCGGCGGCGACTTCGCACTGTCCCTGTCGACCCCGTCGGCCGCGAGCTGACACCCGCGTCAGCCCAGGAGCCAGAAGACTCGACACCGAACCGGGCAACGGGCGATCCGATTGCCAGGACGTAACTTCCGCTAGCGTCTACGTGTCTACAGACCCGTAGCGGCAGGTAATTGATGGTGTCGGGCAGGACGATCACCGTCCCCGCCCGGTCGTGGATGAGGACGGATCTCTTGGGCGACGTTCGCCTTGGCATCGTGTCGGTCAAGACGCTCGACGAGCGCACACGCGACACGATCCTCGCCGCAGCCGCCGCCGGCCTCGACCACGTCGGCAGCATCGACCACGTGGGCTTTCGCGGTGGTGAGGGCATCGACGGCTTGATCACCGCCGCTTCTCTCGCCGGCATCCATCCCGGCATCGGTGTGTACGTCGGTGTCTACCAACTGCCGCTGCGGCACCCGGTGCTCGTGGCGCGCCAACTGTCGACGCTCGCGCACTTCGCGCCCGGCCGGCTCACGTTCGGGATCGGCGTCGCGGGCGAGGACCCGCACGAATTCGAGAACTGCGGTGTCGACGTCAGCACTCGGGGACGTCGGACCGACGAATCGCTCGGGTTGCTGCGCCGCCTCCTCACAGGAGAGTCGGTCAGTTTCGACGGCGAGTTCTTCCAGTTGCAGGACACGCGCATCCTGCCCGTCCCTCATCCGCCGATCCCGTTGATCGTCGGGGGCCGTTCAGACGCCTCCATGCGACGGGCCGGGACGCTCGGCGACGGCTGGATCGGGGCGTTCAACTCGGCGAGCCGATTCGCCGATGCGGTCACGCTCGTCGCCGAGCATGCCGACCGCGCCGGCCGCGGCTCCGTCGGATGGCAGCACGCCATGGAGATCTGGTGTGGCTTCGACACGAACGTCGAAGCCGCCCGCACGCGGCTGGCGGAGACGATGCAACGGTTCTACGGGGTGCCGTACGAGTCGTTCGAGCGGTACTGCCCGGCCGGCCGGCCCGAGCACGTGAGCGAGCATCTCGCTCCGTACCTCGAGGCCGGATGCCAGACCTTCAATCTCATACCGATCGCGGGATCCGTCGATGAAGCCATCGAAGGGGCCGTGCAGGTGAAGCAATCGCTCCTCGGCAGCAACGCGTGAGCACGAACCCCCAAAGGAAGACCATGGCAACTCGCATGACACCGTTCCGCTTCGCCGGGTGGGG
Organism: Acidimicrobiia bacterium; assembly: GCA_035938395.1. GTDB lineage: Bacteria > Actinomycetota > Acidimicrobiia > IMCC26256 > JACDBD01 > JALZAA01. The sequence goes on along the minus strand of DASZGY010000023.1, from coordinate 44,091 downwards.
ATCAGACGTCCCTCCCACGGTCATGGACAACGCCGTGCTCGAGCAGCACTTCGGCGTCGACGAGGGATGGATCCTCGACAAGACCGGCATCCGCGAGCGACGAATCGCGGCGCAGCACGAATCGACGGCGACGCTGGCAACGAACGCGGCTCGAGCGGCCCTGGAGAAGGCGCAACTCTCTCCCCGCGACATCGACGTCATGGCGCTCGCGACCACGACTCCGGAGCAGCCCATCCCCCACACGGCTGCGTTCGTCGGAGGAGAGCTCGACATGACGTGCGCGTCGTTCGACCTCAACACGGCGTGCTCGGGCTTCGTCTACGGCTTGGTGATGACGGGCGCGCTGCTGAACTCGGGGCCCTTCGACAGGGCGCTGCTCATCGGGGCCGAGACGTTCTCCCGGGTCCTCAACCCCGATGACCGGGCGACCTCGGTCATCTTCGGTGACGGCGCCGGCGCGGTCGTCGTGACCCGTGACGCCGACGTCGACACCGGCCTCCTGGCGTCCGACCTGGGCTGCGAGGGCGCGCTCACAGATCTTGTGGGCATCCGCGCCGGCGGAAGCCGTCAGCCGTCGACCGAAGAGTCGGTCGCGCAGCGCGAGACCACGTTGCATATGCAAGGCCGGGCGATCTTCGAGTTCGCGGTGCGTACGCTCGTGCAGTCCATCGACGCCACGCTGGCGCGCGCGTCGGTCAACCTGGACGACGTCGATTGGTTCGTTCCTCACCAGGCAAACCTCCGCATCATCGAGGCCGCCGGCGACAAGCTGGGTCTCGATCCGGAGAAGGTCGTACTGAACATCGACCGGCTCGGCAACACCGCAGCCGCGTCGATTCCGATCGGCCTCGCCGAGGCGGCGGAGGACGGCCGGCTACGACGTGGCGACCTCGTCCTGCTGTCGAGCGTCGGCGCCGGCATGACCTGGGGCTCCGCGCTCATCCGCTGGTAACGGAGTAGCCGCTCCCATGCCGGCAGCAGGCTCCGCCCAGCCCACCGGGGAACGGCAGCGCATCGTCTGGTGGGCGCACGTCGCCCGCGGTTCTGCCGCGCTCGTCGTCCTCTTCGCCCGGTTCATGTTCGAGTTCCGCGAGCAGAAGACGCTCGTCAAGGCGTTCACCTTCATCACTCCGATCTCGCTCGCGGAGCTCCCGACCAGTTTTGCGTATGACCTCTATGTGTGGCCGAGGGATCATCTCGACATCGATCCCGGTACCGCCGCGGTCGGGATGTTCTTCATGCTCAGCGGGTTCGTCATCCCGTTCGCACTGGAGCGGCGGACGATGTCAGCATTCGGCATCCGACGCATCCTCCGCGTGTACCCCACGCTGTGGGTGGCGACGGCGCTGTCTCTCGTCGTGATCTGGATCACGACGCACGGGAGCCCGTTCCCGATCGAGCGCGCCCAGGTGATCACCAGCGGCACACTGGTCGCGCAGTACGGCGGCAAGAATTGGATCGATCCGAGCTACTGGACGATCCCGATCGAGGAGCTCTTCTATCTGACTGCAGCGATCCTCGCCGCCACGCGTCTGCTGCGACGGCCGGCGGTCCTGGTGGGCACGGCCGCCCTCGTCACGGCAGTCAGCATTTGGGCGGGCCGCGCGCTTCCGACACCGGACAAGTCACCAGACGTCTTGTTCTGGACCCGCTTCTACATCGGTCGCAACCTGGGATTCATGGTCTTCATCTACGTGGGGGTGGCGCTGCACATGCTGTATCGGGGCTTCTGGACCCGTCGCATGTTCGCCCTCGTGACGGGCTCCATCATCAGTTTGGCCGCGATCGCATTGCATCACGGGGCGTTCCAGCAGCCCTACCTGCCGGTCGATCAAGCGACGACGTACTTCAACTCGTTCGTGACCGGCTTCGTGATCTTTATGATTTTCTATTGTGTCGGGAATCGGATCCCGAGGACGGCTCCGCTCCAAATACTTGGGGACATGAGCTACCCCGTGTACCTGACCGTGACCGTGGTCGGGTGGACGATCCTCGCGTGGCTTACGCGATCATTCGGGAGCTACTTCCTGGCCCTGCCTGCGGCCGCCGCCGCCGTGCTCGGCACCGCGTACCTGCTCCACCGGTTCGTCGAGAAACCCACGTACGCGCTGGCGCAGCGGATCACGGCGCAGGCGCGCTTCCGGTCCGACCGTTCCTGGTCCGACGAACCCCGGGCGCGCCGGCGCAGGCGCGCCCGGCACGGGAGGCCCGGGTATGTCCCCGAGTTGGACCCCGACCGCGCGCCGGAATCGCTCCCCGAACCGGCGTCGGCGATGCTCGGACTTGACGCGTCCGTCCCGGATAGGGACTTGCGAACGTCGGCCGCCGAGCAACGCGACGGGAGCTCGGCGACCCCCGGATCGGCCGATCATTCGTCGCCTACTCGTACCGACTGAGGTCGAACCGCTCGAGCTCACGATCAGGAAACGCGATGTTCGGATCGGCGCGCTCGACCGCACGCGCGCGCAACACGTATCGCCCCGTCTGTTCGACGAGCGGCATGTCGAAATACGTCTGCCGGTACTCCTCCTCGATCTCAAAGAACGAGGACTCGACCCACTGGCGGAGGCACGGAATTGTGGGAATCCACCAATTCGAGCGGTCACCCAGGTAGTGCTCTCGATAGAAGAACCTGGCGTACACCTCGGGAGCGTCGATCACCTGCCCTTCTACGAGCAGGATCGCCCCCGTCCGCATGACCTGCCGGAGTCGTGCGAATGAAAGGAGGGGATCGCGCAGGTGGTAGTAGACGCCGAGGTAGAGGACGACATCGAAGTCGTTGACCCCGAGCTGGGCGACATCGAGCACGGACAGATCGGGCGCGTAGTGGGCTCGCGAACCGAGGAGGTCGTGCGCGAGCCGGAAATAGGGCTCCCGGTTCGGGGTGACCTGGGACACGAGGTCCGTGGCATACACCTGGGCGGCGCCGCGGCGCTCCGCATCGAACGTCCACAGGCCATCGAGGCAACCGATGTCGAGCACCTTCTTGCCACGCAAGTCGATATGGCCGAAGGCCTCGAGGGTCCCGGCGTGGTCGTCGGGAGTCCACGCCCCCGGCGTGGTCAGGCCGCCGCCGAGGTCGATCGTGTGCATCCAAAGCGGCAACGCCTCCACTCGCCGCCGCCGCTCCTCCGCGTCGCCCGTGCTCAACCTGTCCTCCTCGGGGAGCGAGATTTCCACTACGTCCGTAGTGTTATTACAATCGGGCCATGGCCTCGGATTCGAACCCCGGCCCCGCGCTCGAGATCGACGATCTCCACGTCGCGGTCGAGGGCAAGGAGATTCTGCAGGGAGTGTCCCTCGCCGTGCCTGCGGGCGAACTGCACGCCCTCATGGGCCCGAACGGATCGGGCAAGTCGACGCTGGCGGCGACGCTCCTCGGCAATCCCGCCTACGACGTGACGGCGGGCCGGATCCGCTTCGAGGGCGAGGACATCACCGGCCTGTCGACGAACGAGCGCGCCAGCCGGGGGCTCTTCCTCGGCTTTCAACACCCCGAGGAGATCCCCGGGGTGAGCGTGCTGAACTTCCTCCGCCAGGCGCTGTCGGCCCGGAAGGGCATCGACGACTTCTCGGTGCTCGAGGTCCGCATGGCGGTCATCGAGTGGGCCGGTCGGCTGGGCATGGACACACGGTTCATCGACCGGTACCTCAACGAGGGGTTCTCCGGCGGTGAGAAGAAGCGGAACGAGATCCTCCAGATGGCGCTGATGGAGCCCGATTTCGCCGTGCTCGACGAGACCGACTCCGGTCTCGACATCGACGCGCTCGGTGTCGTGGCCCGCGGCATCGAAGCGGTCCGCTCGGCGCGACCGCAGCTCGGGATCCTGCTCATCACGCACTACCGGCGGATTCTCGAGCACCTCACGCCCGACGCCGTCCACATCCTGCTCGGCGGGCGCATCGTCGCCTCGGGCGGCCGCGAGCTCGCCGACCGCCTCGAGGGCGAAGGCTTCGACGCCTTCCGCACCGCGGAGGTGGGGGGATGACCGAGGTCCTCGACGTCAGCCGCGTCAAGGCCGACTTCCCGATCTTCGAGCGCAAGGTCAACGGCAAGCCGCTCGTGTATCTCGACTCGGCGTCGTCGTCCCAGAAGCCGCGCTCGGTGCTCGACGCCATGGAGCACCACCACCGCCACCACTACGCGAACGTGCACCGCGGCATCTACACGATCGCCGAGGAGTCGACCGCCGCCTACGAGGGCGCCCGCGCCAAGGTGGCCAAGCTGCTCAACGCGCGCGCCACCAGCGAGATCGTGTTCACGAAGAACATCACCGAGGCGATGAACCTCGTCGCGTACTCCTGGGCCCGAAAGAACCTCGGGCCGGGCGATGCGGTGGTCATCACCGAGATGGAGCACCACGCCAACGTCGTGCCGTGGCACATCCTCGTCGAGGAGCGCGGCGTCGAGCTGCGCTGGATCCCGATCACGGACGACTTCCAGCTCGACCTCACCGACCTCGACCGGCTGCTGGACGGGGCGAAGCTCCTGTCGGTCACGGCCATGTCGAACGTGCTCGGGACGCTGAACGACATCCGATTGCTGTCCGACGCCGCCCACGCCGCCGGCGCCCTCGTGAACGTGGACGCCGCCCAGGCCGTCCCCCACCTCCCGGTCGACGTGCAGGCGTGGGACGCCGACTTCGTCGGCTTCACCGGCCACAAGATGCTCGGCCCGACCGGTCTCGGCGGCCTCTGGGCCCGCGCCGAGCTGCTCGACGCGATGCCGCCCTTCCTCGGCGGCGGCGAGATGATCACCGATGTGCGCTTCGACGGCTTCGAGCCCAACGAGGTGCCCTGGAAGTTCGAGGCCGGGACCATGCCGTTCGTCGAGGCCAGCGGGCTCGCCGCCGCTATCGACTACCTCTCGGCGCTCGGAATGGACGCGGTCCGCGCCCACGAGAAGCAGCTCACCGAGTACACGCTCCGGGCGCTCGAGGAGCGCTTCGAGAACCGCCTGCACGTTCACGGCCCCCGCGACGTCGATCAGCGCGGCGGCGCGATCTCGTTCCTGTTCGACCGCATTCACGCCCACGACGTCGCCCAGGTGCTCGACGAGGACGGCGTGTGCGTGCGGGCGTCACACCACTGTGCGAAACCTCTGATGCGGGTGCTCGGTGTGCCCGCCACCACCCGCGCCTCGCTCTACGTGTACAACGACGAGAGTGACGCCGACGCACTCGTCGAGTCGTTGGCCAAGGCCGAGAAATTCTTCGCCATCTAGAACGGAGTCCCCCCGATGCCCGGCCTCGAAGACCTCTACCGCGAGATCATCCTCGACCACTACCGCTCGCCCCGGAACCGCGGCGACCTCCCGGTCCCCCCGGCCACCAAGGCCGAGGGCTTCAATCCGCTGTGCGGCGACGAGGTCGTCCTCTACCTCGACATCGATCCCGATACCGAGACCGTCCGCGACGTCAAGATCGACGGGCAGGGATGCTCGATCAGTCAGGCGTCGACGTCGATGATGAGCGCGGCGGTGAAGGGAAAGCCGGTCGACGAGGCCCGCAAGCTCATCCGCGCCTTCAAGGCGCTGATGTCCATCCACGAGTCGAAGCTCGAGGGCGAGAGCGACGGCTCGGACCTCACCGCCGAGCTCGAAGGCGTGCGCCTCGGCGACCTCGAAGCGCTACAGGGCGTCGTCAAGTTCCCGGTGCGCATCAAGTGCGCGACCCTCGCCTGGAACACCCTCCAGCAAGGTCTCGACGAACGCGAGTCGGTCGACGCCTAGCCCTCGGAGCGTGCTGACCCGACCGGGTCAGGCGTTGCGGCTGTTTCAGCCGGGGCGGAACGGAGGGAGCCCGTCTCCCTCGTCCGAGACCGCGGCACCGCCGGCTGCTTCGGCGAACCGGTTCCATTCGGCTCGGTCCCAAGACACCACCGCGTCGCGGACGGTGCCGTCCTCGTCGACGCGGAACAGCGTCGGCACGGTGTCGATCCCGAACGCGTCCGAGGCGGGATACGGAGCCGTCTCGCTGAGCGTCGGGACCTTCTGGCCGTAGCGGTCGGCGTAGGTCTGGATCGCCGGCGGCGGGTCCTCGCCCACCGCGACGACGCGCACCCCGGCCTCGGCCAGCGCCTGCACCTTGGGCGCGGCCATCTGGCAGACCGGGCACGTGGTCTTGAAGAAGGCGAGAACCACGGGACCCTCCCGCCACGGGTCGGTGACGGATTCGCCGGTGGCCGCGTCGGGGAGCTGCAGCGAAGGAGCGCGATCTCCGAGCGAGAGCATCGTCTTCAGGCTATTCGGGTGGAAACGCCCCGATGACCGGGGTGACGTCGTTCACACCCCGGATATAAACGTGACACGGGCATGGAACGTTGACCGACTACGTTGATCACTCGGAAGGCCGACTGGGAAGGGGCTGAGATGAGCCAGGCGCTGGTGACGATGATCGACTCGGCACTCGAGCAGTACCGGAGCCGCGACCTCGTCTCGGCGGCCGAGGTGGTCGACTTCCTACTCGACCTGCGCCTTGCCGCGATCAACCCCGACTCTGATCCCCTCGAGCAGCTGCTCGAGCAGGAGTCCACGCACGCCGGGAACTGAGCTCCGCGAGGTCGGGGGCGGCATCCGCCGCCTGCCCCCTGTTCGGTAGTCTGCGGGCCCCATGGCAGCTACCCCTCCGCGTTCGGATCGTTCTGCGCGCCGTGTGCGCCGCAGACGCCTACGGGCTGCGATCGCCGCCGGTGTGGTCGCCGGCCTCGCCGTCGCCGGGATAGCCGGATGGGCCCTCCTGCGCGACGACGCCAAGGCCGCACCCAGGAAGCGGGCCGCCGCCCCCAGCACGACGACCACCACCGTCCCCAAGCCGGTGGCCGCGGTCACGGCGACGCAGAAGGTCCCCCAGCTCACGGCGTACCAGGACGCGGTCGAGACCTCCGCCGCCGTCACGAAGCTGTCCGACAAGACCGAGTACGGCCTCCCGCGCACGTTCCTCGTCACCGACCAGAGCTCCCGCCCGGGTTGGCTCAACGTGCTGCTCCCGATCCGGCCCAACGGGGCGAGCGGCTGGATCAAGGCGAGCGATGTCACCCTCGGGCAGAGTGACTACGAGATCAGGATCGAGCTCGGTGCGCACAAGCTCACGCTGCTGAAACTCGGCCAGCCCGTCCTCGACTCCGGCGTCGTGGTCGGCGCCGACAAGACCCCGACCCCGGTGGGCAAGTTCTACGTCACCGATCCACTCGACCTGCACAGCCAGCCGAACGCCGGCTACGGCGTGTTCGCCCTCGGTATCTCCGGCTACTCCGACGTGCTGACGTCGTTCAAGGGCGGCCCCGGCCAGCTGGCCGTGCACGGCACGAGCAACCCGGGTCAGGTCGGCCAGAACATCTCGAACGGCTGCGTCCGCGTCCCGAACGACATCATCGAGCAGATCGCCGCCCAGGCGCCGCTCGGCACCCCCGTCACCATCCTCGCCTAGCGGCTCAGAAGTCCACGAAGTCGTCGAAGCGTCGCGTGTCCGCCACGGTGGACGTCCGGAGAACGGCCCACTGGTGCAACTCGTCGGCGGGTGACACCTGCGCGACTGTCCATCCGACGTTCGCCACGAAGAAGGAAGCTGCGCGCGCCACGGCGGGCAGCTGATAGTCGTCCACGAAGACGACCCCTCCCGGACGGATGAGCCGACCGAGATAGACGAGGTCGACGAAGACGCCGTCGAAGCGATGGTTCCCGTCGACGAAGGCGAGATCGAAGCGACGGCCGTCCTCGAGCAGGCGAGGAAGAACGAGCTGCGACTCGCCGTTGTGGAACTCCACCATGTCCGCAACGCCGGCTTCGTCGAGGAACTGCGAGCCGCAATTGGCGAACCTCGTGCCTTGGTGCGGGTCCATGGCGACATGACGCGAACCGGCGGCGCCGTTCGTGAGAAGGCCCTCGCAGATGAACAGGGCCGAGATTCCGTATCCAAGGCCGACTTCGATCGTTCGAGCGGCGCGTTCGCGCACCACCCAGTTCCGTAGTGCTTCCCCCTCGGAGGGGCTCGCGGCGACCGGGAACAGGGTGTGCACTGTCCCGTCGGAACGCGCGACCGCACTCCCATCGCGAACGAGACGGTCGATCACCCGCCGCACCGTCGTCACCGGGAGGTGGCGAACTCCCGGACCAGCGCGGCGAGCTCGGCGGGCTTCTCGAACGGCAGCCAGTGGGCGGCACCGTCGATGACCTCGAGGCGCGCGTCGGGGATCTCGGCCGCGAACGTCTCGGCGTAGATCGGGGGCACGAGCCCGTCCTGCGCGCCGGCGACCACCAGAGTTGGCGCGGTGATGCGGCGCAGGCGGCCGCGCAGCTTCGGGTTATGGAGGTACGGGTCCCAGCCGAGCTTGGCGGTGGCGCTGATCGCCTTCCACATCGGCAGCACCATCTCGATCGGGATCTCGACCTGACGCCCGACGTCACCGGTGAACTCCGCCATCGCGTGCATCGCCTGTGCGATGGGGTGCGACTGATCGGCGAACAGCATCTCGGCGAGCTCGGCCGGTGTGCGGCCGAACATCTCCGCCATCGGCACGTCATCGATGTAGATGCCGACCGGGTTCACGAGCACCATCTTCCCGACACGCTCCGGGTAACGGGTCGCGAGCTCCATCGCCATCCACCCGCCCAGCGACAGGCCGACGACGATCGGAGCGTCGACGCCGAGCAGCTCCCACATGTCGAGCAGGTGGAAGACGGCGTCCTCCATGCTGTCGATCTGGTCGATGCCCTCCGACTCCCCGTAGCCGGGGAACACCGGCACCATCACGGCGAACGAGTCGGCGAGGTCTTCGAGCGCGGGGTTCGTCGGTTCGCCACCGGCCGAGTGCAGGTAGACCAGCGGGTCGCCGGCGCCGGCCCGGAACACCTGGATCTTGCCGATGGGCGCGTCGACACGCTCCTCGGTCAGTGTCTGCGGCATGGCGGCTACGCCACCGCGGCCTGCGGGCGGTGCACCGGTTTGCCCTCGGGGAACTCGGCCCGCAGCTTCGGCATGACCTGCTCGGCGAACAGCGCCATGTTCTTGCGCGTGAGGTGGTCGGGCAGGCTTCCGAGCTGGAACAGGCCGAGCAGGTTGCCCGTCCCCAGCGCGCTCAGGGCGTCGACGAGCTGCTCCGTGACGGTCTCGGGCGAGCCGACGATCGCGTAGCGGCCGTCGACGATCTGATCCCACGTCTCGACGTTGAGCATGAACGACCCCGCCGACTTCAGGATGCTGCCGAGGGATCGCACCGACGTGTACCCGGGCGGCTGGATCGTGATCCCCGGCAACAGGCGCTTGACGAAGTACCAGAGGTGCTCCTCGTACTCGCGCCGGGCCTGCTCGTCGGTCTCGGCCACGTAGATCGGCACCAGCCAACCGGCTTGCAGCGGATCCGCCTCGTAGCCCTCGGACTCGCACGCCTCCCGGAACATCGAGAAGTACCGCTTGAACACGTCGAGGTGGAAGTACGGGATGCCCATGTAGGCGTAGTGGTTGCGGGCGACGAACTCCATCGTCTCGATGGATCCCGCCCCCGGGATCCAGATCTCCGGATGCGGCTGCTGGATCGGACGCGGCCAGGGGTTGACGTACCGGATGCGGTAGTGCTTGCTCACCCACTCGAAGGGGCCCGGTGTGGTCCACGCCTTCGTGATGAGGTCGTGCGCCTCCTGGAAGCGCTCCCGGGCGTGCGCCGGGTTGACCGAGAACGAGTAGTACTCCGGGCCTCCGCCGACGACCATGCCCGCGATCAGGCGCCCGCCGCTGATCACGTCGATCATGGCGAACTCCTCGGCGACCCGCGTCGGCGGGTCGTAGAGCGGCAGGGCATTGCCGACGACGGCGATCCGGATGCGGCTCGTCTGGCGGGCCAGAATCGAAGCGATCAGGTTCGGCGACGGCATGTTGCCGTAGGCGTTCTGGTGATGCTCGTTCACACAGACGCCGTCGAACCCGACTTCCTCGGCGTAGATGAGCTCGTCGAGATAGGTGTTGTACAGCTCGTTCCCGACCTGCGGGTCGTACAGCTCGTTCGGGCACGTGACCCAGGCGGGGCCGTCGTAGTCGGGCGACAGCTGCGTGTACGGCATGAGGTGGAACGAGAAGAACCGCACGGCGACCCCCCGGTCCGGCTCCTGGATCGGAGGTCACCCTATTACCCTTGACCGCACGGTCAAGTTTGAGCGGGGCGCCCGGCGGGGCCGGGCGTCCGCAGGCCAGGTGGCACCGGCCGGTGTGACCGCCCCGGTACAGTTCGCAGTTCCGAGCGTCGACAGGAGCAAGCCCTGAGGCAGGTTTTCCGACTCCCCGTGCTCGTCTCGTTGGTGGTCGCGGCGCTCTTCGTCTCGGGCATCGCCGTCGCCGGTTCGGCGCTGCGCGACGAAAAGACCACGAAGCGCGCCGCGCCGACGCCCACCACCGCCGCGCCCACGACGACCGCTGCTCCGGCGCCGACGACCGCGGCCCCACCGCCCACGACGATCATCCAGCCGCCGTGGGCAGCACTCCCCCCGGTGCCGGGCGGAGTGGTGGGCCCCGGCTCCCAAGGGCCGGAGGTGCAGGCGTACGAGCAGCGGATGGCCGACATCCACTTCGATCCCGGCCCGGTCGACGGCATCTACGACCAGAAGACCGCCTATGCGGTGCAGACGCTCCAGAAGCTCGGGGGCGCGGCCCCGACCGGTCGCATCACCGACGCCGACGTGTTCTCGCTCAACTTCTTCCAGTACAAGCAACCGATGGCCGCGACGCCGGAGCCGAACCGCACCGAGGTCGACATCACCGGGCAGACCCTGACGCTCTACGAGAACTACCAGCCCAAGCTGATCACGACCATGTCGTCCGGCTCGGGTGAGAACTATTGCTACGACACGCCTCGTGAGAACCCGACCAGTCACGTGTGCGAGGACGCCAATACGCCCTCCGGCGACTTCACCTATACCGAGTTCCGCCCGGGTTGGGACAAGTCACCGCTCGGCCAGCTGTACAACCCGTTCTACTTCAACAAGGGCATCGCGGTGCACGGCTACGACTCGGTGCCGACCACACCCGCGTCCCACGGCTGCGTACGCATCCCGATGCACATCGCCGAGTACTTCCACACGCTCGTGAACCGCGGCGATCCCGTGCACGTGTTCGGCGGTAAGCCCGCCAACGTGACCTCATCGACGCCGCTCGCGCCCAGCCCGCAGCCACCGACGATGCCCGACCCCATCCCGCCGCCGGGCCAGCACGCGTAGCGCCTGCTGAGGGCTACGCCAGGGGGTCGGAGAAGGGGTTCGACTCGATCGTCGTGTCGGTGAAGGGCTCCTGCTCGCGGGCGGTCTCGACCGCGAGCGTTTCGACGCCGAGCTCCGCGGCCAAGCCTTCGTAGCCGACCCGTTCGAGCTCGTCGGCGAGCTCGGGCCCGCCGCTCGTGACGACGCGTCCCGCCATGAGCACGTGCACCCGGTCGGCGCGCAGCTCGCTCAGCAGCCGGGCGTAGTGGGTGATGGCGAGCACGCCGAGGCTGCTCTCCTCGGTCATCGCCTCGACCCGCCGGGCGACGTCCCGGAGTGCATCGACGTCGAGGCCGGAGTCGATCTCGTCGAGCACCGCGATCTTGGGCTCGAGGACCGCGAGCTGGAGCGTCTCGGCGCGCTTCTGCTCGCCGCCGGAAAACTCGACGTTGATGCCGCGGGTCAGGAACTGGTCGCCGACGGCGAGGCGCTCCGCCTCGCTTGCGAGCCGGTCCGTCAACCCGTTCGGCTCCCCGCCGCGACCACGGATGGCGGCGGCAAGAAAGTCGACTAGCCGCACGCCGGGCACTTCAACCGGGTACTGCATCGCGAGGAACAACCCGTTGGCCGCGCGCTCCCACGTCGGCAGACCCAGGAGCTCCTGACCGTCGAGCGTGACCGAGCCGCCGAGGATCTCGTACTCGGGGCGGCCCATGAGCGCGTGCGCCAGCGTCGACTTCCCCGAGCCGTTCGGACCCATGAGGGCGTGGACATCGCCCGAGGCGATCTCGAGGTCGACGCCGCGCAAGATCTCCTGGCCGTCGACGGCAACCCGCAACCCGGCGATCCGTAGCGTGCTCACGCGTTCGTCACCACCACGTCGTCGCCGTCGATGTTGACGTCGTACACCCGCACCGGCTGCGTGGCAGGCAGGGTGGCCGGTTCCCCGGTCTCGAGCGAGAACGTCGAGCCGTGCTTCGGGCACTCGATCTCGCGCTCGTCCTCCCACACGTCGCCCTCCGCCAGCGAGTAGTCGGCGTGCGAGCACGTGTCGTCGACGACGTAGAAGTCGTCGCCGATGCGCACCACGCACAGGCGCAGACCGTCGACGTCGAACCGCTTGGCCGAGCCCGCTTCGACGTCCTTCACCGAGCACACCCGGAGGTCACCCACGCCGGTGCTCCACCTTCTCGACCACGGTGCGACGGAGCGCGCGCGCGAGCGTCGGGATCGGCAGCCGGTCGAGCACGTCGTCGAAGAACCCGAGCACGATCAGGCGCTCCGCCTCCGCCGGCGGCACGCCGCGGCTCTCGAGGTAGTAGAGCTGGTCCTCGTCGATGGGGCCGACGGCGCTCGCGTGCGAGCACCTCACGTCGTTGGCCTCGATCTCGAGGTTCGGGATCGACTCGGCCCCCGCGCCCTCGGTGAGCACGAGGTTGCGGTTGGTCTGGCTCGCGTTGGCCTTCCGGGCGCTGGGACGGAGCCGGATGAGGCCCGAGTAGACGGAATGGGCCTGATCCTCGACCGCGCCCTTGAACAGGAGGTCACTGCGCGTGCCGGCGGCGTCGTGGTCCTGGAGGGTGCGGAAGTCGAGCATCTGCGTATGGTCGCCGAAGTAGACGGCCATGAGATCGCTCTCTGAGTTGTCGCCCGCGAGCAGCGACTCGCTACGCAGCCGCGCGTAGTCACCGCCCAGCGCCACGGCCGACGAATGCAGGGAGGCGTCTCTTCCGACGTGGGCGCGCTGCAGCGCGACCTGCCACGTGTGCGGCCCGTGTTCCTGGACCGACAGGTACCGGAGCCGGGCGTTGTCGCCGACCAGGAGCTCGACCACGGCGTCGACGAGATGACCGGCGCCGCCGACCTCCGGTGAGCCGAAGCGGTCGACAACGGTGACCTCGGAGCTCTCCTCGGCCGCGACCAACGTGTGCGGGAACGTCGCCAGGCCCTCGCCCTCGGACCAGTGCAGCACGATGATCGGCTTGTCGACGACGACGCCGGCGGGGACCTTGATGAACGCGCCTCCGGCGAGGAACGCGTCGTGCAGCACGGTGAACGCGTCGGGCGAAGCCTGCGAGCACGTCCCCAGCACCGCCGCGACGTCGGCCTCCTCGCACGTGGCGAGGCCGCAGACGAGGACGCCCTTGGCGACGAGCGTGTCGTCGAGCTCGTGGTGCACGACCCGCCCGTTGCGCACGACCACCAGGCCGGCGCGCTCGCCTGCCTCGGCCGCGACCGGCCCGCCGCCCGGCGCCGGCTCCGGCCCGGGCTCGCCCAGCTCGTCGCGCGACGGCGGACGGAAGCGATCGAGATCGAGCTCGCCGATCCGGCTGTAGCGCCAGATCTCCTCGGCGTCGGTGGGCCAGGTGATCCCGTCGAGCTGCTCGGCCGCAGCAAGACGACGCTCGACGAGCCAGTCCGGCCCGCCGAGCGCACGTGCGGCTTCAGGCGTGAACGCAGTCATGGAGCGGTTAGCCAACCGCTCCTTCCATGTTGAGCTCGATCAGGCGGCTCAGCTCGACGGCGTACTCCATCGGCAGCGTCTTCACGATCGGCTCGATGAAGCCGTTCACGATCATCGCCGTCGCCTGCTGCTCGCTGAGCCCGCGGCTCATCAGGTAGAAGATCTGGTCCTCACCGACCTTCGAGACCGTGGCCTCGTGCCCGATGCGGGCGTCCTTCTCCTCGATCTCCATGTACGGGTAGGTGTCGGACCGGCTGTCCTCGTCGAGGATCAGCGCGTCGCAGCGCACGTGGCTCTTCACGTTGTGCGCGCCCTCCTCGACCTTCACCAGGCCGCGGTAGGTCGTGCGCCCGCCGTCCTTCGAGATCGACTTCGACTCGATGATGGACGTGGTGTCGGGCGCGACGTGGGTCATCTTGGCGCCGGCGTCCTGGTGCATGCCTTCGCCGGCGTACGCCACCGACAGCACCTCGCCGTGGGCCTTCGGCCCCGTCATCACGACCGACGGGTACTTCATCGTCAACTTCGAACCGATGTTGCCGTCGATCCACTCGACGGTCGCCTCACGCTCGGCCTTCGCCCGCTTCGTGACCAGGTTGTAGACGTTCGGCGACCAGTTCTGGATGGTCGTGTACCGGATGCGCGCGCCGGGCTTGGCGACGAGCTCCACCACGGCCGAGTGCAGCGAGTCGCCCGTGTAGATCGGCGCCGAGCACCCCTCGACGTAGTGCACCGAAGCGCCCTCGTCGGCGATGATCAGCGTCCGCTCGAACTGGCCCGCGTTCTCGGCGTTGATGCGGAAGTACGCCTGCAGCGGCATCTCGACGTGCACGCCCGGCGGCACGTAGATGAACGAGCCGCCCGACCACACGGTCGAGTTGAGCGCGGCGAACTTGTTGTCACCCGGGGGGATGACCGTGGCGAAGTGCTCGCGCACGATCTCGGGGTACTCGCGCACTGCGGTGTCCATGTCGGTGAACAGGACACCCTGCTTGGCCAGCTCGTCACGGTTCTTGTGGTAGACGGTCTCGCTCTCGAACTGCGCCGTGACGCCCGCGAGATACTTCCGCTCCGCCTCGGGGATGCCGAGCTTCTCGTACGTGGCCTTCATCGACTCGGGGAGCATGTCCCAGCTGTCGGCGACCTCTCCCTTGTCGGTCGGCTTCAGGTAGTAGTAGATGTCGTCGAAGTCGATGGTCGGCATGTTCTTGGCGAACCAGTCGAGCATCGGCTTGCGCTCGAACCGCTTCAGCGACTTCAGCCGGAAGTCCCGCATCCAGTCGGGCTCGGACTTCTGCCCGGAGATCTCGCGGACGATCTCCTCGTTCAGGCCCTTCTTCGGGATGTAGGCGTAGTCGTCCGTGCTGTCGGCCCAGCCGAGCTTGTACTTGCCGAGATCGATTCCGCTGACAGCCATACGCCCTCGCCTCCGCTACCGGGTGGCGGTCTCAGACTCCGAAACGCCCCGGGGGACAGGGGTTCCGGGGATTTCCACTACGTAGATAGTAACAATCCGGGGGCCATCCGAACAATCCCCCCCGATTCCGCTCGATTCCCCGCCCCTGCCGCCCGGTCAGGGCTCGGCGGCACCGCCCTTGGCAGCAGTCTGACGAGCGGGTGCGGTCGTCGTCGGGGTCGGGGTCGACGCGCCGCCGCTCGTCCCGCCGGCCGCCTGGCGAGCCTGGTTGAGGAGGTCGCCGACCTGATTGATCAATTGCTGATAGGTACCGAGATCGCCCCCACGCAACGCATCCTGGGCCTGCTGGTATTTCGCGGCGGCCTGGTTCAGTAGGTCCTGCACGTTGCCGCCCGCGGGCGGGGTCGCCGGCGCCGCCGGCGCCGCGCCACCACCGGGCAGTGGTTGCGTCGGTGGCTGGCCGAACAGTTGCGCGAGGCCGTCGTTGACCGTCGAGGCGAGGACGGGGTCTTGCCCGGCATACGCGACGACGACGAAGCGGAACTGCGGATAGCTCGATGCTCCGGCCGCCTGCACGTAGAAGGGGCGAATGTAGAGAATCGAGTTGCCGACGGGGATGAGCTGCAGGCTCCCCTGGATCACGGTCGAGCCCTGCTGGTTCAGCAGCGTGAGCTGTTGGGAAACGGCCGGCGTGCTCTTGATCCGGTTGTCGATCTGCACCGGTCCCAGAACGGACTCCCCTTGCGGCATCTCGAATGCCGACAGTTGGCCGTAGTTCCTCGGATCCGAGCTCGCGGTCATGAACGAAACCAGGCGCGTCTGTTTGTTCCCGGCCGACACCGGCACGAACGGCTGGAGGATGATGAAGCTCGGCTGCTGCTCTCCCGGCTGGTTGATGTAGAGGTAGTAGGGCCGCATTCGCTCGCTGGTCGAGGTCGCGCCGCCCCTCCCCCTGCCGGTCGTCGAGTCCGGGGTCGGAGCAACCGCCTGCAGCTGTGCCGCCGTCAGCGGGCCCGAGCCGGGGTCGGGGGACAGGAGCCACTTTGCGCTCCCCTGGTAGAAGCGCCGGCTCTCGGTGACGTGGTAGCGGGAGTAGATGTCCGACTGCACCCGGAACAGGTCCTCGGGGTAGCGCAGGTGCGCCTGAAGGTCCTTCGGCATCTTGCTGAAGTCGGTGAACAGGTCGGGGAACGCCTTCCGGTACGACCGGATCAGTGGGTCCTTGGGGTCGATCACGTAGAACTTCACCGTGCCGTCGTAGGCGTCGACCGTCGCCTTCACCGAGTTGCGGACGTAGTTGAAGTTGTGGCTGAGACCCGAGTCGCTCGGTCCCGACGTCATCTGCGAGTACGGATAACGACTCGTCGTTGTGTACGCGTCGAGCACCCACGTCACGCGCCCGCCGCTCACGACCGGGTACGGATCCGCATCGAAGTTCAGGAACGGGGCGAGCTTGGTCACGCGATCCTTGATGTCGCGGACGTACAGCACCTTCGTGCCGCCACCGACCTGCCCCGAGATGAGCGGGTTGATGTCGCCGAAACGCAGCGCGAACGCGGCCCGGCGGATCGGGTTGTCGAGCTTGACGCCGTCCTTGCCCTTGTAGCGCGTTGTCGCGTCGGCTCGACCGGGCCGCGAGTAGTCGAACTCTTGTTGCTTGGCGTCCACGAGCGCGTAGCCGGGTTGGTGCTCGCCGAAATACAAGCCGGGCTGGTTGAGGGTGATCGGGGCGTCCTTGGGGACGGGAATCCCGCTGAGGAGGAAGTCGGGGTTCCCGTCCTGGGCGGAGACGTTCGTCGGCGAAGCGATGATCCCGTAACCGTGTGTGTACACGAGGTGCTGGTTCACCCACGACTGGCTCGGAAGCTCACCCTGGCTGATCTCGCGCGCCGAGAGCACGACCTGTTGGGTCTGGTCGCCGACGGTGTAGCGGTCAACGTCGACGTTGTCGACCTTGTAGAAGGTCTGGAGGCCCTGGAGCGACTGGTACGTCGACTGGATGACGTTCGGATCCCACAGGCGCGCGTTGTCGATGGATGGCCTGTTCTGGTTGACGACCGAGGCGTCGAGGTTCTGCTGATAGTCGAAGGGCTGGTCCTTGACGGAGGCGAGCCCGAACGCGTTCCGCGTCGACGCGATGTTGCGCTCGATGTAGCGCTGCTCGTTCTGGAACTCGTTGGGCTCCACCCGAAACTTCTGGACCCCGGCGGGATAGATGGTGCCGATCACGATCGAGACGAACCCCCAGAGCCCGACCGCGATGATCGGGAGCACCCAGCCCCGCCGCCAGATGTTCCAGATGAACAACCCGGCGGCGACGATCGAGATGAAGATCAACAGGTTCAGCGCCGGGAGCTGGGCTTTCACGTCCGTGTAGCTGGCCCCGGTGACGACACCGCGTTGCGAGAAGTCGAGGTTGAAGCGGTCGAGGTAGTACTGCGCCGTCTTGACGAGCGCCATGACGGCGAGGATCACGGAGAGGTGCGCCTTGACCTGTGGCGTCACCCGCTGGAACGGGCTCTGGAAGCGGATGCCGCCGTTGAGGTAGTGCGCGACGGCCGTCACGAGCAGCACGATCACGAGGCCGGCGAAGAGCCAGTTGGCGATGAAGCGCAGGAACGGGAGCTGGAAGACGTAGAAGCCGATGTCCTTGTTGAACTGCGGGTCCTTGACGCCGAAGTCGACCCGGTGCGTGAAGAGCACCCACTCCTGCCATTGCGAGGAGACGCCTACGCCCGCGATCAACGCGAAGAACAGGGCGACGCCGATGCGGATGCGGCCCTGGTAGTCCGACACGAAGTTCTGGTACCGCTCGACGAGCTCGTCCTCGGGCCCCATGGACCGGTACTTCGGGGCGAGGCGATCTGCGATCAGCAGGCTCGTCAGCATGATCACGAAGAACACGACCGTGAAGACGAGCGCCGGCACGACCTTGGCCGAGAGCAGCTCTCGCCAGGTGCCGCCCTGGCCGACGGAATCGAACCACAGGAAATCGGTGTAGAAGCCCGCCAGCCCCCGCAAGCTGAACAGGAGGATCACCAGCAGGATGACACCGGCGATGATCCACCCGCGCACGCGAAGGCCGCGCCGGCGACCTTGTGCTGTAGGCACCCGCATCGGTGGCGAAGCCTACTGCCGGGGTATCGAGCTTCTTGGTCGCGCGGTCAAGCGCTCACGCGGAGCCGCGCGGTTCGTCCACGACTGCGAGCAGGCACCGGCAACCGGGATGCGCAGGCGGGAAGGGCTGACCGGTCGGGAAGCCCTCCCCGCGCCGTGTGGGCTCGAGCGCGTTGTCGTCGGCGTCCGGGCACTGGCCCTGCTCGGCGGGAACCCAACGGAGGAGTGCTCCTTCCGGCGCGGCGTCGTAGACACCGCGTGCGTACACGGCGGCGAGCAGATCGCTGATGCGGTTGTCGAGCTCCTCTCCCTTCCATTCGCGGTAGCGCGCGCCAATGCGATGGGCGATCACGTCGGGGTTGGCGTCGTCGCCGAGCGTCTCGTCGACGGCCGCGAGAAGGCGGTCGCGCAACGGTGTGACGAGAACCTCGACCATGCCGGTGACCATCCGCTGCGGAGCGTCGCTCACGGGCCCCCCGTCCGGTTCGGCAGCAGTGCGTGCCGCGACGTACGCCTCGACGATCGCCGGAGCCAGCACCTCCGACCAGGCCGTCACCTGTTGGGAGAGCGGCGGCAGGAGCTTCTCCGGGGTCGGGCGGCGACGCTGGCGCCGCAGCGCGTCGAGGATCTCGTTCTGCTCGTTCTGCAGGACGCGCTTGCAGTGCCGGACGAGCTCGCGGGCGATCGGGGTGAGGAGCTCGTCGCG
This sequence comes from Acidimicrobiia bacterium, assembly GCA_035938395.1. Classification (GTDB taxonomy): domain Bacteria; phylum Actinomycetota; class Acidimicrobiia; order IMCC26256; family JACDBD01; genus JALZAA01. The sequence continues at coordinate 25,205 of DASZGY010000023.1, read as the reverse complement.
CCGCGCCAGCAGCTCGGGGTCGCCGTCGGTCGCCGCCGGGCGCGGTACGGGCGCCGACTCGACGAGGACGTCCCCGTCCGCCACGTCCGCCTCGTGATCGGCCTCGCCACCGACGACCTTCGCGCCGGCGTCGTCGAAGTCGATGCGGGGCTCCTCGACCGTTTGCCCCCGCATGCCGCGAATGCGCTCGAAGAGGGCGTCGACGTCGCTGTCGGGCTCGGACGCCGGTTGCGGCTCGGGCTCGGACGCGACGGGCGCCGGTTCCGGCTCGCGTTCGGCGACGGGTCCCGGTTCCGGTTCCGGCTCCGGTTCGGGTTCGGGCTCGGGTTCCGGCGCGGCGGTTGCCGCGGGGGCCGCTTCCGCGGCCTCGGGCTGCGGTTCGGGAGATGGCGCCGGTGGCGGCGATGGTTCCGGTTCCGCTCGGCCGGGCAGCTCGCCCAGACCGATACCGGTCGCGGGACGCGGCGAAGGCTGCGTCGACGGCGGCTCGCGTTCGGGTTTCGACGACTCGCGTTGCACCCAGGGTGGAGGTTCGGGCGCGGAACGGCGCGGCGCGGAACTGATGCGCGGCACGGGACTGCCGCGCGGCACGGAATGGTCCGGTGCCGCCTCCGCGTCGGGCGGATACGAGATCGGCGGCCCGGCGTCGGCGGTGACCGGTGGGAACGGACGACCGGCGCCGAAGCGCGAGAGCTTCTCGTTCGCATCGGCCACCGTGTCGCGCACGACGAGGTACGCCTCGGCGAAGCGATCTCGATCCTCCCGCAGCTGATCGATGTACGCGCGCAGCGTGTCGCGTCTGCGGTTCAGGTCCGAGAGCACGCGCTCGCGGAGCGCCCGGGCCTCGGCGACCATCTCCCGACCCCGCTCGCGTGCGGTCTCGACGGTCGCGCGCGAGTCCTTGTTCGCCTGCTCGAGCTGTTCGGTGCGAATGCGCGCCGATTCCTCGCGCGCGGCTCGCTCGACCCTCGACGCCTCTTCACGGGCTCGTTGCGCCACCTTCTCGGCCGACTCCTCGGCCGAACGCAGGGTGCGCGCCACCTCCTGCCCTACCTGCTCCACGAGTTGGTCGCGGGACGGCAACGGGGGGTGGCGGAGCTGGCTCTCGAGGTCGGCGAGTCGCCGGTGCATGGCGTCGAACTCGTCGGCCACGCGGCGGAGGAAAGCGCGCACCTCCCGCTCGTCGAGGCCCTTCCGGGCCTTCGGGAAGTCCTGCCGCTCGATCTGGGCGGGCGTCAGCCGGGGCTCGTCCGAGCCGCCCGGGCGAGGCTCGTGGGTGGACATCGGGCGCAACTGTATTGGGGCTAAGGGCAGGCTGTAGAGGGTGACGCGGGCGGCACGCCGGCGTCCTGGCCGCCGAAGTTCTTCAGCTCCCGCAGGGCGTCGTCGAGGGTCCCGATGCCCACGACCTTCATCCCGCCGGCGCGGCTGCGCGCTTCCTTGACCTCCTCGCTCGGGACGAGGAACAGCTTCGCTCCCGCGCGGCGGGCCGTCACCGCTTTCTGCTGGGCGCCCCCGATGGGCCCCACGCTGCCGTCGGAACGGATCGTGCCGGTCACGGCCACCTTCTTGCCGCCGGTCAGGTCGCCGGGAGTGAGTTCGTCGAGGATCGTGAGGGTGAACGCGAGCCCGGCCGACGGGCCGCTCACGCGGCCGGTGTCGATCGCGACGTTGACCGGGAAGTCGAACTTCTCGCTGCGGGTCGAGGTCGAGACGCCGACTTGGGCGCGGCCCTGGCAGGCACCTTGCGCCGTGGCGCGGCTCACGACCGTCACCGGGATGCTCTTGCCGCCGCGATCCACGGTGAACGCGACCGGCTGCCCCGGGGGCCCGCTGCGCACGATCGGCCCGAGCTGCTCGGCGAGCGTGACCGGTTGGCCGTCCACCTCGGTGATGACGTCGCCGACCCGGAGCTTGCCGTCGGCCGGAGAGCGCTTCTGCACCGCAGTGACGACGGCGCCGGCCCCACTCACCGGAACGGTGTAACCGAGCCGCTCGAGCGCGACCTGCTTGGCGGTCATCTGCGAGTCGGCCATCTCCAGCTTGTTGAGCCGCGCGTCCTCGGCGCGGGAGCGCCCCTGGAGCACTTCATCCTCCGAAACCACGTCGGTGTTGTCGTCCAGCCAGCCCGACAGGACCGCGAACGCGTTGGGGCGATCGCTCGACACGGAGACCGTGAGGAACAGCAGCTGGCCGCGGTGCGCGTACGTCGGCGCGCCCGTGACCTTGACGACGCGATCCACCGAGCTCGCCGCTCCCGGGGCGATCAGCACGTACGGCAGGCGGATCAGGGCGCCGGCGAGGAGCAGCAGCACGGCCACGACGCCGGCGATCGTGCCGGCAGCGACGAGCGGGCGCCGCCGGCGCGACGGCGGCATCGCCGGGGGCGGAGACGGAAAGGGCTCGCGCCGCTCCTCGTTCATCGACAGAGCCTGCCATGCACCACCCCGGCCAACGGTCGCGGCTCCCTATCGTCTAGCCGTGCCCACCCGTGACCGCGCCGAGCAGCGAACAGCGGTCGAACGAGCCGCGGACGCGGCCGCGCTCGGCCTGCGCGCCCGACTCCCTGCCGGTGCACCCGCTGATCTCGAACGTGCCGCCCGGGATGATCCCGATCCGCGTGTGCGGGCGGCGGCGCTCGGCGCGCTCGCCCGGGCCGGCGGACGGCGACGGGCGACCGCGGCGTGGCGGATCGCGATGACCGACGCCGAGCCGGCCGTGCGGCGGCGCGCCGCGGACCTCGCCCCCGGGCTCGGCGCGCCCGCCCGACCGCTGCTCAAGCTCCTCGGCGACGACGACGTCACCGTGATCGAAGCGAGCGCGTGGGCGCTCGGCGAGCTCGGCGCCGCCGCAGTGCGCGCCCGGGCGGTCCCCGCGCTCGCCGCCGTCGCGGGCATGCACGACGACCCCCTCGCCCGCGAGGCTGCGGTGGCGGCGCTCGGCGCCCTGGGTGACCCCGCCGGCCTTCCCGCCATCATCGCCGCCTGCCGTGACAAGCCCGCCGTCCGCCGCCGTGCCGTCCTCGCGCTGGCGCCGTTCGACGGCGGCGAGGTCGACGACGCATTACGCACCGCGCTCGAAGACCGCGACTGGCAAGTGAGACAGGCGGCCGAGGACCTGCTTTCCGAATGAAGGCGACGGCGACGGGTCGCCGGCATCGGCCGTCGGCGAAGAGCGCAGCGAGGCGTCGGGCATGTGGGTGGGTGGGGGCCGATGCCGGCGTGCCCGGCGTCGGCGCTGCACACGAGGATTACGAATGCGGTCGGTCCATGAACATCTCTTTGAGGTTGTCGAAGCTCTCGAGGCAACGGCCGGCGCCGTGCACGACGCATTCGAGGGGGGCGTCCACGAGGTGGACGGGCAGCGCCGTCTCCTTCGAGATGCGGTGGTCCATGCCACGCAGCATGCCGCCTCCGCCGACGAGGTGGACGCCCTGGTGGATGAGGTCCTGCGCGAGCTCGGGCGGCGTCTGCCCGAGCGCCCGCACGATGATCTCGAGGATGGCGCGCACTGGCTCGTCGATCGCCTCGCGCACCTCCTCCGGGCTCAGCACGATGATCTTGGCGGTACCGGTCGTCAGGTCGCGTCCGCGTACTTCGGCCTTGTACTGGTCGTCAGTCGAAAAGGCCGAACCGATCGCGACCTTGATCTCTTCGCCCGTGCGCTCGCCGATCGCCACGCCGTACTCGCGCCGCACGTAGGCCTGTATGGCGGCGTCCATGTCGAACCCGCCGACGCGAACCGCCTCCAGAGCGACGACGCCACCGAGTGAGATGACTGCGACCTCGGAGGTACCGCCGCCGATGTCGACGATCATGTTGCCGAGCGGCTCGTGGATGGGCAGCGACGCGCCGATGGCGGCGGCCATCGGCTGCTCGATCAGGAACGTCTGAGCGGCGCCGGCGCGCCGGGCGGCCTCGAGTACAGCGCGCTGCTCGACGTGCGTGATCGCCGACGGCACGCAGATGAGCACGCGCGTCCGGTAGAAGCGCGACACACCCGCACGCTGGAAGAGCATGCGGAGGAGACGTTCGGTGATCTCGAAGTCCGTGATCGCGCCGCCGCGCAGGGGCCGGACGGCGACGATGTACCCGGGCGTGCGGCCGATCATCTGCCACGCCTCGTGACCGATCGCGAGCACCTCGTTGGTGCGGTTGTTGAGCGCGATGACCGTCGGCTCGTTGACGATGATGCCTTCGCCGCGTGAATAGACCAGCGTGTTGGCGGTACCCAGGTCGATGGCGAGATCCCGGGCCAGGACCGATCACCCGGCCTTGGTCGACCGGCGGACCGGGCGGACGGGGCTGGCGTGCTCGGCCCATTCGGAGCCGTCGTCCCAGTGTTCGCGCTTCCAGATGGGCACGGTCTCCTTCAGCGTGTCGATGCCGAACCGGGCCGCCTCGAACGCCTCGGCGCGATGCGGCGCCGAGACCACCACGATCACGGACGGTTCGGAGAGCGCGAGATCACCGACGCGGTGCAGGAGCGCGACGCGCTCGATATCGGGCCAGCGCCGCCGCAGCTCGTCGGCGATCTCTGCGAGCCGGCGCGTCGCCTCCTGTTCGTACGCCTCGTACGTGAGTCCCCGAACACCGGTCCGGCCCTCGGAGTGCTCGCGCACGACTCCGACGAAGGAGACGACTGCGCCGCTGCCCGGTGTGGTGACCCAGGCGTTGGCAGCTTCGGCGGGAAGCGGCAGCGACGTGAGGGCAACCCAGTCGCGTCCGTCAGGGGGCGCGAGCACGAAAATCAGCGTACTGCGGCACCCCGTTGTCGGCCGGGAAGGCGCGCCGCGAGCCGAGAGGCCGCGGCGGCGGCGGCTTTGCCGACCGTCGGCGCAGGCCCGGAGCTTGCGACGGCGACCGACAAGCCGCGACCGTTGTTCAGGAACACGGTCGTACACTTCCGCGCTATGCCGGGCAACGAGCCGGAGGACGAGAGTTCCGGCGGCCCGCCGCCCGACCCGTCTGATCGGATCTGGGTTCACCCCACCGAGATGACGTCGTTCGTCGCGACGACACGGCCTCGGGCGTCGCGACGCGGTCGCTGGGTTGCGCTCGCCGCCGGCCTGACCGTGGTCGCGGCCGTCGCCGGTGTCGTCGCGCTCATGACCGTCAACAACTCGAGCCGGCCCACGCCGAGCGCGCGCAGCGGCGCGATCCAAAGGATGGTGGCGACCCTGGCGCCCAGCGTGGTCGCGGTGCGGACCGCGCGCGGCAACGAGACGGGACGGGCGTCGGGAGTCTGCGTGCAGGCGGGGCAGATCGTGACGACGGCGCACGCCGTCGACGGCGCGGACGCGGTGGCGGTCGTCACGTCAGATGGCCGCACGCTGCCGGCAGCCGTGGACGCCAGCGACCCCGTCTCCGACCTCGCCGTCCTGACGGTCGACGGGACGAGCATGCAACCCGCGCAGCTCGGGGCGTCGGCCGGCCTCGAGGCTGGTCAGCAGGTTGTCGGCGTGGCGGCGTCCGAATCGGGACGCCACCGCTGGGTCGACGTGGGCGAGATCGGATCGTTCAACCGAGCGTTCGTGTCGGACGGGGGCGTCTCGGTGGCCGGTCTCATTCAGACGAACATGACCGCGAGCGGCGAGCACTCGGGCGGCGCGCTCGTCGACACCCGGGGCGAGGTCGTCGGCATCCTCGTCGTGCCGCCGGACTCCTCCACCGCGGGTCTGGCGCTCCCGATCGACCAGGCACGCGACGTCGCCTCGCAGCTGACTGCACGCGGGAGCGCGGAGCACGGCTGGCTCGGCGTCTGGGCCACCGACGACACCGACCGCACCGGCGGCGGGGCACGCGTGCAGGGCGTCGTGCCCGGCGGCCCGGCCGACAATGCGGGGCTCGTGCAGGGCGACGTGATCGTCGACGTCGGGAAAGCCGGCTCGACGACTGCGATCTCGAGCGTCTCCCAGCTGATGAGCGAGGTCGGGCGGCGCAAGCCGGGTGAGCAGCTCAACGTCACGGTGTATCGCGACCGCGGGCAGCGCCGAGTGGGCCTCGAGCTCGGCGACCAGCGGGATGCGAGCGCGACCGCGGGCACGGCCCCGGCCGAGCCCGGGAACGCGCAGTGATTTGCCGGGTGCGGTCGACCTCGGCACGATGGAGAACATGACCGTGAGCGAGGAACCGCTCCTCGAAGAGCCGCAGGCCGGCGAGTTGCACGTCGACCAACTCGAAGACGCCGACCGCGAGCTGCTGAACGCGGTCCAGTGGGACTTTCCGCTCGAGCCGCGTCCGTTCGCCGTGCTCGCGGAGCGACTGGGCATCGAGGAAGCAGAGGTGCGCGCACGAGTCGCGCGCGTGAAGGAGGTCGGAGTGCTGCGCCAGCTCTCGGCGATCTTCGACACCCGTGCCCTCGGATACGGGTCGTCGCTCGTCGCCGCGAAGATCGACCCCGACCGGGTCGACGAGGCCGCCGCCGTCATCAGCGCACACCCCGGCGTCAGCCACAACTACAAGCGCAACCACCCGTACAACCTCTGGTACACGATCGCCGTCCCGCCCGGCGACTCCCTCGACGACCACATCGAGGTGTTGCACCGGGCCTCGGGGGCGCTCGTCACCCGCAAGCTCCCGACGCTGAAGCTCTACAAGATCGGCGTGAAGCTCGACATGACCGGGCAGACGCCCGCCGACGCCCGGGTCGACGTCGAGGAGCACGAACGGCCCGAGCGCCGGGAGCACATGGACGCGCCCGAGCTGTCGGAGCTCGAGGTCGCGGCGATCCGCATCTCGCAGGAGGACCTGCCGCTGGTCGAGCGGCCGTTCGCGGCCGAGGCCGAGCAGATCGGCACCGACGAGGAGACGCTCCTCGCCATGCTGCGCTCGTTCAAGGAGCGCAAGCTGATGCGCAGGTTTGCGGCGGTGATGAACCACCGCAGCGCGGGCTACAAGGCCAATGCGATGGGTGTGTGGGCAGTCCCCGACGAGCAGCTCGACGAGATGGGCCCACGGATGGCCGGCTTCGCCTTCGTGAGCCACTGCTACAAGCGACCCACGTACGACGACTGGCCGTACTCCGTGTTCACGATGGTGCACGGCCACAACGGTCGTGACTGCGAGCAGACCATCGCCGCGATCCAGGCCGAGACCGGCGTGGACGACTACGCGCTGCTGTGGTCGATCAAGGAGTACAAGAAGACCCGCGTGCGCTATTTCACGGACGAGTGGGACGACTGGCGCGGCGCGAACCTCACACCGGCCGGCGCGTAGCCCGCACTCTCCGCAGGATCCGCCACCCCGCTCCTGCCGCGATCCCCATCGCCACGCTCGCTGCTCCGCCGATGAGGAGCGCACGCCCGTACCTGGCGGACGGAAGCGAGTCGAGGCCCTCGATGATCGCTTCCTCGTTGGTGTGATTCGGCCGCCAGCCTGCGGCGCGGAGCCGGTCGTTGGCGACGACCCACGGGTAAACGAGGTAGGGCACGACGGTCGGCGGGATGTCGCCGAGGCCGCTCGCCCACAGGCGCGCCAGGGCCCGCTCGATCAGCTCGGACGGCAGCGGGGGCAGCAGCGACCGGGGCAGCAACTCTCGGGCGTCGTCGGTGCCCAGCCACCCGTCGGCGGCGACGTTGTACGTGCCCGGGAGGTCCTTGCCGACCGCCAGCAGGAGCGCGGCGACCAGGTCGTCGACGTGGACCGCCTGCACGGGTGGGCTGGCGCCCCGGACGCGCAGCGGAGGCCGGCCCAGCAGCAATCGCGAAGGAAGCCGCTCGGCGCCGGCGCCGAGGACGGGCGCCGAGCGCAGTGTCGTGACCGTGACCGCCGGGTGCTCCTCGCGCCACTCGGCGAGGAGGCGCTCGACCTCGGCGGCCTGCACGGCGGGCGCGAAGCCCGGGTTGGGTCGGAGGGTGGCGTCCTCCGTGAGGGGCACCGGGTTGTTGGGCCACGCGCCGTAGACGGCCGCGGTCGACACCCGGATGACCTTCCGCACTCCCACGGCGGCGGCCGCGTCGAGGACCCGCCGCGTGCCCTCGACGTTGACGCGCGCCATGAGCGCTTCGTCGGGAACCGGGTCGACGACAGTGGCCAGGTGGACGAGCACTTCGGCCGCTTCCAGCAGGGGCTTGAGCTCGCCGCCGCCGATGTCGACGCGATGAAAGGTGAGGTTGCGGACGCGGCGGAGCGGATCACGAACATCCAAGCCGATCAGGCGCGTCACCTGCGATTCCTCGGCCAATCGCGGGAGTAGACGCTGGCCTACGAGCCCCGACGCGCCGGTGACGGCAATCGCAACCACGTCCATAGACTGGCCGCGTGACGGACCAGCCTCAACCTGGCGACCCCGACGAGCCCGGAAAACCCGACAAACGCGACCAGCCCGAGCCGCAGTCGTCCTCCGGCTTCCCGGGGATGCCGTTCGGGGGCGGCGGTTTCGACCTGGCCCAGCTCATGCAGATGCTGCAGTCGCAGGGGCCGATCAACTGGGACGTGGCGCGGCAGATCGCGGCGTGGGTCGCGGTCGAAGGTGGGACCGAGCGTCCGATCGATCCCGCCGCGCACGAGCAGCTCGAAGAGCTCGCGCGCGCCGCGCAGACGCACGTCGTCGCCGAGACGGATCTCGGGGCCACGTTCGTGACGCCGCTCCGCACGCTCGGCCCCCAGGGTTGGGCGGCACTCCAGCTGGACGCGCTGCGTCCGGTGCTCGAGGCACTCGCGACGACGCTCGGGCAGGTGATGCGCGAATCGGGACCCGAGCCGGGTGAGCTCGAATCCGGCGAGCGGGGGGCACCCGGCGGCCCCGGTGCGAGCCCGTTCGGGCCCGAGATGCTCGGCGGGATGATGCAGATGCTGGCGCCGGCGCTGCTCGGGATGCAGGCCGGCTCGATGATCGGCTACCTGGCCCAGCACGCCCTTGGGCGGTACGACCTGCCCCTTCCGACGAGCGACGAGCCGAGCCTCAGCTTCGTCGTGCAGAACATCGACGCGTTCGAGGAGGCGTGGTCCCTCGAACGAGCCGATCTGCGCTTCTACGTCGCGGTGCACGAGGTCGTGCACGCAGCCGAACGTTCTGTGCCCTGGGTGCCGGACCGCCTCGTCCGGTTGTCGACGGAGTACGTGTCGGCCTACGAAGTGGACCCGAGCGCGCTGGAGGACCGGTTCGGGTCGGTCGATCCCAACGACCCGTCGACCCTGGGATCGATCGCCGAGGATCCGGACGCCCTGCTCGGCGCGATGCACTCGCCGCGCCAGGACGAGCCCCGCCGGCAGCTGCAGCTGCTCACCGCCGTGCTCGAGGGCTACGCGGACTCGGTGCTCGAACGCGTCGGCGAGAAGCTCATCCCGTCGTTCCGTCAGATTCACGAGGCGATGCAGCGGCACCGGGTGGAGCGGGGCGAGGCCGAGGTGTTCATCGAAGGTCTGCTCGGGCTGAAGCTCGAACGCCACCACTACGACCAGGGGGCGGCGTTCTGCCGCGGTGTCGTCGAGCGGGCGGGGCCGGCGGGGTTGAACCGGCTGTGGGAGGCCGAGCGGATGCTGCCGACGCCGGCCGAGCTCGATGCGCCCGGTCTGTGGCTGGCCCGGATCGAGCTCCCCGAGGAGACCACGTGACCGACGCGCCGGTCGCGACGACCCATCGCGTGATCAAGATGGCGTCGCATCCCGACGGCGCGCTCGACGACGATGACTTCGAGTTGGTCGACGAGCCCGTGCCCGAGCCCGCCGACGGCGAAGCGCTCGTGCGCACGCTCTACTTGTCGCTCGACCCCGCCATCCGGGTGTGGATGAACGGCATCGACACGTACGTGCCCGGCATCCATGTCGGCGACGTCATGCGCGCCGGCGGGCTCGGCGAAGTCGTGCAGTCCCGCAACGCCGCGTATTCGGAAGGCGACCTCGTGTTCGGGATGATGCAGTGGTCCGAGTACTCCATCGCCCGCGCCGGCCCCGACGGGATGATGACCCTCCCCCGCCAGGAACCGATCACCGCGTTCCTCAGCGTGCTCGGTGTCACGGGGCTCACCGCGTACTTCGGCATGTTCGACGTGGCCCAACCGAAGGAGGGCGAGACCGTCGTCGTGTCCGGCGCAGCCGGCGCCGTCGGGTCCGTCGCCGGACAGATCGGCAAGATCATCGGCTGCCGCGTCGTCGGCATCGCCGGCGGTCCCGAGAAGTGCGCATGGATCACCGACGAGCTCGGCTTCGACGCGTGGATCGACTACAAGTCGGAGGACGTCGCAGCGCGGCTGCGCGAGACATGTCCCGACGGGATCGACGTCTTCTTCGACAACGTCGGCGGCGAGATCCTCGACGCCGTGCTCGGGCAGATCAACCTGCACGCACGCATCGCGCTGTGCGGCGCGATCTCGCAGTACGACACGGCCGCGCTGGCGCCGGGTCCCCGGAACGTCATCAATCTCATCCCGCAGCGCGGCCGGATGGAGGGGTTCATCCTGCTCGACTACCGGGATCGGTTCGTCGACGCCATCCTCCAACTCGGTCAGTGGGTGCAGGAGGGACGCATCCGCTACGCCGAGGACATCGTGGACGGCCTCGACAATGCTCCCGCCGCGTTCCGGCGCCTGTTCACGGGCGAGAACACTGGCAAGTTGATCGTCAAGGTCGCGGAATGAGCGCGTGAACACGGTGAAGAGGATCGGCGTGCTCGGGGCGGGCGTGATGGGCAGCGGGATCGCGCAGGTGACGGCGACGGCCGGGTACGAGACGGTCTGCTACGACGTCGACGCCGGCGCCCTCGACACCGGTCGCGAACACGTCACGACGGGGCGCTACGGATTGGAGCGGGGAGTCGAGCGAGGCAAGGTCACGCGTGAACAAGCCGACGCCGCGCTGGCGCGTCTCACGTTCACGAGCTCGTTCGAAGACGCCGCCGCGGTCGATCTCGTGGTCGAGGCGGTGCCCGAGCGTCTCGAGCTGAAGGTCCGCGTCTTCCGCGATCTCGATCGGGCTGCACCCGCCGGGACGATCCTGGCGTCGAACACGTCGGGGTTCGCGATCGCGGGCCTGGCGGCGGCGACCGACCGCGCCGATCGAGTTCTCGGCTGGCACTGGGCGTCACCGGCCCCGGTGATGCGCCTCGCCGAGATCGTCTCGACGCGCGACACCAGCGACGAGACCACCGCGGCCGTCAAGGAAGTGGCGGCCGCGTGCGGGAAGAACCCCGTCATCATTCGCGACACGCCGATGGCGTGGGGGTTCGTGACCAACCGCGTCTACTTCGCGATGGTGGCCGAGGCGCAGAAGGTCGTGAACGAGGGCATCGCCACTGCGGACGACGTGGACAAGCTGATGATGGACTGCTTCCGCTGGCCCACGGGCCCCTTCGGCATGGTGCAGGGAGCCAGTTCCGGCTGGGGCTAGAACCTCTCGCGTTCTCGGCCGCGAAAAGGCACGCATACCGAGGGTTTTTCTTCCGAGAACGCGAGGGACGCTCAGGCGACGTCGGTGGTGGGGGGAACGAGGGCGTCGACCTTGTAGCGGTGGTACTTGTGGTGCTCGCCGGCGCCGCGCCCGAAGTAGTGCCACGCCGGGAAGTTGAAGTCGGTCGTGATCGAGGTCGGGAGCATCAGCGCGGCGCGCAGGAAGGCCTCGAGGTCGGGCACGGCGTACAGGTTGACCTCGCAGCCGAAGTCCTCGAGGGACTCGAGCAGCGCGCGAGCGTGCTCCCCGGCCCAGCTGACCGAGAAGCGGTTGACACCCCAGGTCATCAGCAGCTTGATCGTGTCCCAGGCGCGCGCGGGGGCGGCGAGCACGAGCGGCGCGAGGAAGTCGACCGGGCACTGCACGATGGCGTCGGGGCAGGCGGCGACGATCCGGCCGATCCCGTCCTCGCCGAGCGCTTCGATCCGGCCGTTGAACCACAGGTCGGAGTCTTCGAAGCCGTGGGCGTCGACGGCGGCGAGCACATCGGCGAGGATCACGTCGCCTTCCTTCAGATCGAGCTTGACGCCGCGCCCGTACTCGTGCAGACGCGCCAGGAGGTCGTCGAGCAGGAACACCGGTTCGGAGCGGCTCCACGGAGTCCTCTCGAACGAATCGTGCCGGAGCACGATGCGCCCGAGCGGGTCGCGGCGCACGTCGCACTCGGCCCAATGGACCCGCGACCCGAGGAACTGACGCACGTTGGCCTCGTCGTTGACGCCGTGCCACACGAGTTGCACGTGATGCGGAAGGTCGCCCTCGGCGACGAGCGCGGTGAGGTCGTACGAGCGGCCGCGCACCGTGCGCGGCGTCGGCATCCGGCGGGACTCCGACAGCGTCTGCGCTTGCAGGAACAGGATCTCCTTGCTCTCGTCGGCTTCGGCCAGCGCCGCGATGACGGCGGGCTCGTTGTCGACGACCGCGAACGGCCGGTAGCCGGCGTCGGCGAGGCGCCGGAGGCCGGCGACCTTGCTGTCGAGAACGTCGTCCTCGCCGCCGCGCTCGTTCATGACGAGGAGCTCGGACGAGAACTCGACCCGATACTCCCGACCGAGCGCGTTCAACGACCGGAGCGTCTCGTCTCGCAGCCACTCGGGCCGCCCCGTGTTGAGGCCCACGAACGTCGCCGGCTGGAGCTGGAACCACCGGATGACCTCGAGCACTCCGCGATAAGGGCGGTGGGCGGCGAGGACCGATTCGGGCTGCCACCGGCGGTCGAGGTACCAGGCGAGCACCTGCTCGCGTGTGTCGGCCGGGAGGGTCCGGCCGCTGAGGAACTCCTCCACGCGGTTCTCGTGCACATCGACGTCCTCCGCGCTCAAGCCGTGGAAGAAGTCGGTGCCGCGCTCACGGTCGTAGTCCAGGAGCACGTGGCGGACCATGTGACGCAGGTCGAGGATGGTCCCGTCGATGTCGAACACGATGAGCAGCCGGTCGTCGGGAGAGTTCCGGCGGAAGCCGGCGTAGTGCTCGGCGAGGCGGCGCATCCAGTCGCCCGGCTCGACCGGCTCGCCGATCGTGCCGACCTCACTCTCCGTCATCACCAACGACGGTAACGATCGCGGGTGAAGGGACGGTGGCTTCTGGCTGTCGCGCTGCTGAACACCTCAGCGCGACTCCTTGGCGGGCCTCAAAAATCGGTCATGGAGAACGGAAGCGGCTCGACCGCGAACATGGCGTCCGCGAGTGCCAATGCGCCGCGAGTTCGCTCGTCGACCAGCCCCGCGCGGGCCAATGTGGACGGGCGCACGCCGCCGAGGAGGATCCCGCCCAGCTCGGCGACGTCGAGCACCAGGTCGGGATCGTCGCTCGTGCGGCGAGCCTCGGCGCCGTCGGGCCCGCCGTCGAGCGCGACGCGGCCGGCAGCTCCTCCGTGGGGACGAAACTCGTCGACGACCTCGAACACGACGCGCCCGGGCGTCGCGTACGTACGCGCCGACAGCGCGGCGGCCGCATCGAGCACGCGCACCCAGAGGCTCTCGCTGAGCCGCGTGACCTCCATCCGCCGCGGTTCCCGCAGCAGCCACCGCAAGGGCTCGTCGACGGGAACGACCCACCCCTTGATCGTCTCGACGAGATCCACGTCGAGCAGGTAGCGCCACAGCACCGCGCGCGCCTCCGGCGTCACGGAGACGAGATCGGTGACGTGCAACGTCCCCTCGGGTCCGTTCCCCCAGCGGGCCTCGAACCGATAGGCGGCGTACCCGTCGAGCCCGCCTTCGGGCGACTCGCACACGCAGTAGAAGCGGGTGCCCTTGTCCTCGGGGTCGGGCCAGAAGAACTGGTCGGGCCACCACGCGTCCACACGTTGGACGGCGCCGGGCTGCACGCGGCGGGCGCGGTCGAAGATCTCGGGGAACAGCTTGCGGGCGTCATCCTCTTCGACGAGGCGGATGCGCCCGTCCGGGACCGGCCGCAAGAACGCGGCGTGGCGCCGGGCGACGCTCACGCTCATCGAACTGGTCGATACGCCGTACCCGAACCGTCGGTAGATGCCGGCTTCCGACGCGTACAACATCGCCAGCGGCTCGCCGCGCTCGGCTGCGTCGTCGAGCTGGGTGCTCTTGATCGCGGTCAGAATGCCGCGCCGCCGATGGGTGGGCAGGACGGCGATCCAGCTCACGGCGGCGGCGGGCAGCAGCCGGCCGCCCGGCATGGTCAGCTCGAACGAGAAGAGTCGACCGGTGCCGAGGATCTCGTCGCCGTCGAACGCGGCGAGCGTGCGGTCGAGCTCGAGGCTCGACCAATCGAGCTCCAGGCGCGCGGGCTCGATGCGTTCGCCGAAGGCGATGAGGGGGGTGCGCGTGAACCCGAGCAGCTCGTCACGCGTGACCGGTCGAAGCACGAAGTCGGACGCCACGGCCTCTTGTCTAGTTGACGTCGTTACGAGCCGGCCTCGATTTCTCCCCTGCCTTTGGAGGGCTCCCCGCCGGTTCGTGCACGGCGTCCCGGATGACGCAACCGCGCGAGCCCGGCTCGGAAGCCGCGCTCGACCGTCTCCCGGGTGCGCTCCATACGACGGCGACGGCGCGCGACGGCTTCGCGAGCGGCGCGCATGCCGGCGATGTACGACAGCCCCGCGAAACCGAGGCCGATGGCGAGCACGAACAAGCCGATGCGGAGGTCCTGGTAGACGGGCGGGATCGCAACCGGGATCAACGCGCCGGCCACCCACGTGATCTGGAAGCGCGTCTCGAAGCGGGCGAAGCTGCGCCCTCGAATCGCGTCGGGCGCGTCGCGCTGGAGCAGGCTGTCGAAGGCGACGCGTCCCGCGGCCGCGCCGGCGGCGATGAGCAACGCCCCGAATGTCGTCATCGCGAGCGAAGCCGAGCGAGCCGCGAACAAGCACCCAACCGCGGGGAGCACGAGCGAGCCGGCGAGAATGACCTCCTCGCGCGCGATCTTGCGCAGTTGGGGCGCCAAGAGATTGCCGATGAACCCGCCGACGCCGCTCAGGACGAGGACGAGACCGAACACCCACGGCGCCTCGTCGTTGTGGCGGAGTCCGAAGGCGAGGAGGAACGTGAGGAAACCGACCGCGCCCCGGAGCAGACCCATGGCGCTGCCGGCCAGGATGATGCTCGGAGCGTGCAGCTCCTCCTTCTCGAGCTCGGTGTCCGGCCCGACCTGCTCGCGTTCGACGCGAGGGATCTGCCACGAGAGCATCGCCGCGAGCGCGTACACGAGCGCGGCGAGGATCAGAGACCCCTCGGCACCGAAGAGCTTGTAGACGCCGATGGCCGGCAGGCCGCCGACGAAGCCCCCGACGACGGCGATGATCGCGAGGCGCGAGTTCGCGGTCACGAGCTCGCGCTCGCCGCTGACGAGCGAGGGCACGAGCGCGCTCCGGGCGATCGTGTACGTCTTCTGCATCACGAGCAGGCCGAAGGCCAGGGGGTAGATCAGGAGGGCCTCGGCGCCGCTCGCATTCACGTAGCGCGCAATGAAGAGGCAGAGCACCGCTCGTACCGCGCACGTGGCGAGGATCATCAACCTCCTGCCCCCGCGGATCCGGTCGAGGAGGGGGCTGAGCAATGGCGCGATCACGGCAAACGGCGCCATCGTGATGATCAGGTACAGCAGGACCTTCTCTCGCGACTGGCCGGGAGACACGGAGAAGAACAGGGACCCGGCCAGCGAGACGGTCAGGCAGACGTCGCCGCAGATGCTCGCAGCGTGGGTGATCGCAAGACGCGCGAACGGCGTGGGCTCGGCGAAGCGGTGGTCGGTCGGCCCCGGATGCGGGGGGCGACGAGGAGGCGGTGCCGTGGCCATGGCCGAAGCAACGTTATAGGCCGCCACCGCCTGCGCCGGGTGGACGGGAGAGTTCACACGCCGTTCCTTCGGCGGCAATTTGCGTGCCATGTCTCGTCGGTAGCGTCACCCGTGCAGCTCCGCGGCTGCCTGCCGTCTGCGGCGGCAACCTCCGGGGAGGGCAGAGTCTCCGCACTTCCCCGTGCGCTCCGTCGGCCGGGTCCCCCCGCCGGCCGACGAGCCGGCGGCTCGCCGGCCCGCACGCCGGGCCGGTGGGTCGTCGTCATCGCGGTGGCAGCGCCGCGGGATTGCGCCTGGTTCCAAGCGCCGAGGGACCAACGGGGAGACGCAACTACCATGTGGGCCATGGCCGGCCTCGATGTGTCGGTCGAGGGCAGCAGCGCACCCGCCGTCGAGCCCGCTGTCGATCCCCCGACCCAACTCCAACCCGAATCGCGGTACCTCAACCGCGAGCTCTCCGCGCTCGATTACTTCGGCCGCGTGCTCTCTCTCGCGGCGGACGCGAGCGTCCCGCTCCTGGAGCGGGTGAAGTTCCTCGCCATCGTCAGCCAGAACCTCGACGAGTTCTTCCAGGTTCGGGTGTCGGGGCTGCGTGAGCAGCTCGACGCCGGCATCCGCGCCACCTCACCCGATGGCCTCGACGCCGCCGAGCAGCTGCGCGCGATCCGCGCCCGGGTGGAGCCGATGATGGAACGGCAGGCCGCCATCTTCACCGGCGAGGTCGCGCCCGCGCTCGACGAGGCCGGCGTCCGGTTCTGCGACTGGGACGAGCTGTCGGAGGTGGACCGGGAACACCTTCACGGCGTCTTCGACGAGCGCGTGTTCCCGGTGCTCACGCCGCTGGCGGTCGACCCCGCGCACCCGTTCCCGTACATCTCGAACCTGTCGCTGAACCTTGCGGTGGTGGTGCGCGACCCGGTGACCCGTGAGGAGCGCTTCGCCCGCGTCAAGGTGCCCCCCCTCTTGCCCCGCTTCCTCGTGCTCCCCGACGGCGAGCGGTTCGTTCCGCTCGAGCAGGTGATCGCGGCGCATCTCGACAGCCTCTTCCCGGGCATGGAGTCCGTCGCCCACCACCCCTTCCGGGTCACCCGCGACGCCGACTTCGAGCTCTCCGACGACGCCGAGGACCTCCTCGAGGCGATGGAGCTCATCCTGCGCCGGCGCACGAAGTTC
Organism: Acidimicrobiia bacterium; assembly: GCA_035938395.1. Classification (GTDB taxonomy): domain Bacteria; phylum Actinomycetota; class Acidimicrobiia; order IMCC26256; family JACDBD01; genus JALZAA01. The sequence goes on along the minus strand of DASZGY010000023.1, from coordinate 8,370 downwards.
GGGCGCGTCGTCCGGCTCGAGGTCGACGGGAAGATGAGCGACGAGGTGCTGGAGCTCCTCTGCCGCGAGCTCGAGCTCGGCGACTCCGACGTCTACGTGGTCGACGGCCCCTTGGGCCTCAGCGGCTTGTGGGGGCTGTACGGCCTCGATCGTCCGGAGCTGGAGGACGAGCCGTGGGCACCGCAGACCCAGCCCGTCCTCGCCCGCGCCGACGGGCCACCCGACCTGTTCCGCGTCCTCCAACAGGGCGACGTCCTCGTCCACCACCCGTACGACTCGTTCGCGACGTCCATCGAGGCGTTCGTCGAGCAGGCCTCGCGCGACCCGCAGGTGCTCGCGATCAAGCAGACGCTGTACCGCACCGCGGGCCCCGACAGCCGGCTCGTGCGGTCGCTCATCCACGCCGCCGAGCAGGACAAGCAGGTCGTCGCGCTCGTCGAGCTCAAGGCACGATTCGACGAGCAGGCCAACATCGAACGGGCCCAGCTGTTCGAAGAGGCGGGAATTCACGTCGTGTACGGGCTGGTCGGCCTCAAGACGCACGCGAAGATCCTCCTCATCGTGCGTCAGGAGCCCGACGGCATCCGGCGCTACTGCCACGTCGGCACGGGCAACTACAACCCCAAGACGGCCATGACCTACGAGGACCTCGGCCTGCTGTCCGCGGACCCGGATCTCGGCGCCGACCTGACCGAGCTGTTCAATTACCTCACCGGGTACAGCCGACAGGGCCAGTACCGCAAGCTGCTCGTCGCACCGGTGACGATCAGGCCCGAGCTCCTGAAGCGAATCGAGCGCCAAACCGAGCTGGGGCCGGCCGGGCGCATCACGATGAAGATGAACAGCCTCGTCGACCCCGAGATGATCGACGCCTTGTACAGCGCGTCACAGGCGGGGACACCGATCGATCTCATCGTGCGCGGAATCTGCTGCCTGCGCGCGGGAGTGCCGGGCCTCTCGGAGACGATCCACGTGCGCTCGATCGTCGGACAGTTCCTCGAGCACTCGCGCATCTACCGGTTCGGTCCCGACCCGCACACGGCCGAGTACGTCATCGGATCCGCCGACCTCATGCCGCGCAACCTCGACCGGCGGGTCGAGGCACTCGTGCCGGTGACCGCGCCCGCAATGCGCGACCGGCTCGACGAGATCCTGACGATCAACCTGGCCGACGACACGCTGGCATGGAAGCTCGAAAGCGATGGCACATGGCAACGTGTGCCGCGCACTGCGGATGTCAACACACAGCGTCAGCTGGAGGAGCTCGCCATTCAGCGCGCACGCGCGGTCGAACCCCGGGCGTGAGCTCGCACGAGTTCCTCTCGTCGCCCCCTGGGTTTCATCTTCCCCAGCTGAACGGACTCGTGGACGGGATCGCCGCCGACGAGGCCGGGCCGACCGTGATCGAGCTGACGTACCACGACACGCCCGACCTGCGACTGGCCCGGGCCGGCGTGACGCTGCTGTACCGCGGCGACGAGGGCTGGATTGTGACGCTCGGCCGCGAGACCCCGACCGGGCCCCAGCTCCCGCACGACGAGCACCGTTTCGAGGGGGCGGCGGACCAGCCGCCGCCGGCGGCCGTCGACCTGGTGCGGGCGCTCGTGCGCACGGCGCGGGTCGCGCCGGTCGCGCGCCTGCGGACCCGCCGCCGACGCGTCGAGCTCCACGACGCGTCCGAGAAGTCGCTCGGTGAAGTGCTCGACGACGAGGTGACGGTGCTGGCGCGCGGACGCGTCGCCGCCCGGTTCCGGGAGCTCGAGGTCGAGGTCGACGACGCCGCGCCCGAAGGTCTCGTAGAAGCGATCGTCTCCCGGCTGCGCGCCGCCGGCGCCGGGCCGCCCGACTCGAACCCCAACATCGTGCGCGCCCTCGGTTGGCGAGCGTTGGAGCCGCCCGACGTCACCGCGGTGCAGCGTCTCGGGCCGTCGCCGTCGGCCGGCGACGCGATCCGCAACGCGCTGGCCGCGTCGGTCGCGCGACTGATCGCCCACGACCCCGGCGTCCGGCTCGGCGACGATCCCGAAGACGTCCACCAAGCCCGGGTGGCGACGCGCCGCCTGCGGTCCGACCTCCGCACGTTCCACTCCCTCCTCGATCCGGACTGGACGAAATCCTTGCGCCAGGACCTGAAGGCCATCGGCGCCGACCTCGGCGCCGTTCGCGACACCGAGGTCCTGCTCGACCGGCTGCGCTCCCACGCCGAACGCCTCCCCGCCGCCGATCAGGCAACCGCCAGGAAGATCATCCAGCGGCTGCTCCAGCGTTGGGACGCGGCGCGAGCCGATCTGCGCGAGGCGCTCGGGAGCAGGCAGTACGCCGAGCTCCTCGACCGCCTGGTGGAAGCCGCACGCGAGCCGGCGCTCGTCCCTTCGGCGGCCGCCGACCGCGCCGCCGACGTCCTGCCGCCGCTCGTGAGCAAGCCGTGGGAGAAGCTGCGCACCGCCGTGGACGACCTTCCCGACGATCCGGCCGACGAGGAGCTCCACCACATCCGGATCAAGGCCAAGCGATGTCGCTACGCAGCCGAAGCCGTCGCGCCGGCGGTCGGCAAGCGAGCCCGTGCGTTCGCGAAGGCGATCGCCGACGTCCAGGAGGTGCTCGGCGAGCATCAGGACGCCGTCGTCGCCGAGCAGTGGCTGCGCGATGTCTCGTCGTCGACGATCGGCCGCGAGGTGTTCGTGGCCGGGCAGCTCGCGACGCTCGAGCGCGTCGAGATCGAACGCACCCGCAGCGAGTGGGGCGAGGTGTGGGACGCGGCGAGCAAGAAGAAGCTGCGCCAGTGGCTCTGAAGCTCTGGCGTCGGCGGTCGCGACCCCGCCCCGCAGAGCCGGAGCAGCTCGTGAGGGCGGGCGGCGGCGTGCTGCGCCGACGGTCGAAGAACGGGGTCACTCAGTACGCACTCGTGCACCGGCCCCGCTACGACGACTGGAGCGTCCCCAAGGGCAAGGTCGACCCGGGCGAGACCGACGAGGAAGCCGCGCTCCGCGAGGTCGAGGAGGAGACGGGGGTGCGGAGCGCGCTGGGACCCGAGCTCGAGTCGATCCGCTACCGGGACCGCAAGGACCGGCTGAAGCAGGTTCGCTACTGGCTCATGGAGCCGGTCGACGGCAAGGTGCCCAAGTTCCGGCCCAACAACGAGATCGACGATGTGCGCTGGTGCTCGGCCGCAGACGCGGGCAAGCTCTTGTCGCACGACCACGACCGAAAGCTCATCCGCGACGCGGAGGCCCTTCCCTGAAGCTCTATCTCGTCCGCCATGCCAAGGCCGGCAGCAGGAGCGCGTGGGACGGGCCCGACGAGGAACGCCCGCTGTCCAAGGCCGGACGCCGCCAGGCGGCGGCGCTGGCGAAGCTGCTGCGCGACGAGCCGATCGGGCATATTGTCAGCAGTTCGTACGTCCGCTGCCGGGAGACCGTCGCACCCCTCGCCGAGCGCCTCGGCGTCCCGGTCGAGGACGCAGATGCACTGAGCGAGGGCGCACCGCTGAGCGAAGCCCTCCGCTCGATCGACAAGGTCAGCGACAAGCCCACCGTGCTGTGCAGCCACGGTGACGTGATCGGCGACCTGCTGCACCACTGGGCCGGTCAGCACGTCCGGCTCGACGCCGGCGACGACGCGGCACCGAGTGAGCTGCGCTTCCCGAAGGGCTCGACGTGGGTGCTCGACGTCGAGGACGGCCAAGTCGTGCGCGGCCGCTTCGTTCCTCCGACGTGACGGGCGCGCCGATCAGCGACGTCGACTCGCTGCTCGGCGTGCTCGAATCCGGCGCCGGCGCGACCGACGGCGAGGACATCGACCTCCTCGCCCACGGACTGCAGTGCGCGGCGGTCCTCGCCGGCGTGGCGCCCCACGACCACGAGCTCCAGGTCGCCGGGCTCGTGCACGACGTGGGCACCGTCCTCTGGCCGGGTCGTCCCCGCACGCACGCCCGCGCCGGCGCGGCGGCGGTCGCCGACCTGCTGGGCGAACGGGTCGCATGGCTCGTCGGTCACCACGACGAAGCCAAGCGCTACCTCGTCACCACCGACCCCGACTACGCGTCGCGTCTGAGCGCCGCGAGCGTCGCCACGCTCGAGGTCCAAGGCGGACGACTCGACGCCACCGAGCGAGCTCGTCTGGACGCCGCGCCGTGGCTCGCCGACGTGCTCACCCTGCGCCGGGCCGACGACGACGCCAAGGTGCCGGGCCGGGACGTCCCATCACTGAGCCACTGGCGCCCGATCGTGAAGGCGACCGCCGGCCGCACCGCTACGAGACTGCCGCGCGCTCGGCCGGACGGTACGCGCAGATGAGCACGCCTGTCTTCGCCTGCTTGACCGACACGAGCTCCAGCGTCCGGGCTCGCCCGTCCGACGGGAAGATCGTCTTCCCGCCGCCCAGCACGGTCGGCTCGAGCATGAGCTGGTACTCGTCGACGAGATCGTTCTCGACGAGCTGACGAGCGAGCGAGGGGCTGCCCCAGACCTGCAGGCCGCCCTCACCACCACTCGCTCGCAGCGATCGGATCGCTTCGATCGCGTCGACGCCGTCGAGGAGCGTCGTGTTGTTCCACCTCGACGCCGCCTCCTCCGCCGACAGCGTCCGCGACACGACGTACTTCTGGACGGCGTTCATCTGGTCGGCGTACGGATCGCCGGCCCGTCCCGGCCAGGCGGCGGCCATGCCGTCCCACGTCCGCCGCCCGAACAGCAACGCGTCCGTGCGGTCCATGACCTCGCCGATCACCGGTCCCATCGAGTCGGGGTCGAAGAACGGTATCGACCAGCCGCCGTGTTCGAACCCGCCGTCGGTGTCCTCGTCCTTGCCGCCGGGAGCCTGCACGACGCCGTCGAGGCTGATGAACTCACTCAGGATGATTCGCATGTCGGGGTAGACGATGCAGCGCCCGCGAACTCATCGCAAACCGTCCCGGGGACCACCAACCTGGCGACGACGCCAAGCCAGAGCGTCAGCCGGTGGCGGCGCGGGTGGGCTTCTCGTAGCGGTAGCCGACGCCGCGGATGGTGACGACCCGGGTCGGGTTCGACGGATCCTCCTCGACCTTGGCCCGCAGCCGCTTGACGTGCACGTCGAGCGTCTTGGTGTCGCCGAAGTAGTTCGGCCCCCAGATCCGGTCGATGAGGACGTCGCGGGTGAGGACCCGCCCGGCGTTGGCGAGCAGCAGCTCGAGCAGCTCGAATTCCTTCAGCGGAAGCGGCACCGGGTCGCCCCGCACGAACACCTCGTGGCGGCCGGCGTCGAGACGCACGTCGCCGATCTCGAGCACTTCCTGGTTGGTGATGCTGGTCGGCTCCTCGTCTGCGCTGCGGCGCAACGCGGCGCGCACCCGGGCGATGAGCTCCCGGAGCCGGAACGGCTTCGACACGTAATCGTCGGCGCCGACCTCGAGACCGACGACGGCGTCGATCTCGTTGCTGCGGGCGGTGACCATGATGATCGGGACACGCGATCGGGACCGCAGGTCGCGACATACGTCGACGCCCGAGATGCGGGGCAGCATCACGTCGAGCAGGACGAGCGACGGGCTCGTGGCGTCGAACTGGTCGATCGCCTCCTGACCGTCGGCGGCCACCTCGACCCGGAAACCCTCGCGTTCGAGCGCCACCGTGAGGGCGTCGCGGTAGGACTCCTCGTCGTCGACCACGAGAATGAGCGGGGCCGTCTCGGCCATCAGGATGCCTCCGAGAGCTTCTTGGACGACGGCAGGGGCACCCGAAGGCGGAAGGTGGAGCCCTCCCCCTCGGTCGACTCGACCGTCACGTCGCCGCCGTGCGCCTGCGCCACGTGCCGGACGATCGAAAGCCCGAGACCGGTGCCTCCGGTAGCGCGACTGCGGGCGCGGTCGACCCGGTAGAAACGCTCGAAGATCCGTTCGAGGTCGCGCGAGGGGATCCCGATGCCGTGATCGCGCACCGAGATGCAGATACTCCCGTCCCCCACGGTGGCGTCGACCTCCACCGGCTCGCCCGGCTCCGAGTACTTGACCGCGTTGTCGAGCAGGTTCGTGACCGCGCTCACCAGCTGCGATCGGTCGCCCGCCAAGACCAGGTCTGTGGCCACCGGCGCCACGCTGAGCGGGATCCCGACGGCGTCGGCGGCCCCTCGCACCCGCTCGGCCGCCTCGTGCAGCACGACATGAAGGGGCACGGGCTCGCGGGTCGGGCGCTCCTGAGCCTCGATGAGGCTGAGGTCGAGCAGGTCGTCGACGATGCGCCCGAGCCGGTTGGCTTCGCGCTGCAGCCGGTCGGCGAGCTGGCTGTTGACCGGGGAGTCGTCGCCCACCGCCATGGTCTCTGCAAGCAGTGACAGCGCGCCGATCGGCGTCTTGAGCTCGTGGCTCACGTTGGCGACGAAGTCTCGCCGGACGCTCTCCACCCGTCGTAGCTCGGAGATGTCGCGCACGAACGCGACCGCCCCGATCACCCGGTTGCGCCGCCACAGGGGCGCCGTGCGTACGAGGAGCACCTCGCGGGGTGGACCGAACAGTTGAAGCTCGCGCTGGGCCCGCTCGCCGCGCAGCGCCGGAGCGAGCAGCGTGCGCAAGGCGTCCTCGACGAGAGCATGCGCATGGCGGGCGCCATGGAAACGCTCGCCGGCCGCGTTGCGAATGACCTCGTTGCCCCTGGCGTCCACGACGACGACGCCGTCCTCGAACGCCGCCACCGCGCCGGCGAGCGCCTCACGCTCGCGCTCGACATCGCCGCGGGACCCACTTCGCTCCCGCACCAGCGGCTCGTCCAGGTCCCCCGTCACATGGCGGAGCTCGCGCCTCAGCGACCGGATCGTCAAGGCGAGGAACCCGAGTCCCGCGACGAGCGTGACGATCACGACCGTCACGGCGATCGCGACGATCAGCCGAACCTCCCGGTGATGTACCCCTCGGTGCGGGGATCGGACGGGGTGGTGAAGATGGTCTCGGTGAGGTCGTACTCGATCAGCTTCCCTCGGCGGTGACCGGCATCGTCGACCTCGGCGGTGAAGAACGCGGTGCGATCCGAGACGCGCGCCGCCTGCTGCATGTTGTGGGTCACGATGACGATCGTGTACTGGTTCTTGAGCTCCGCCATGAGGTCCTCGATGCGCGCCGTGGCGATCGGGTCGAGCGCGGAACACGGCTCGTCCATGAGGATCACGTCGGGTTCGACGGCGAGGCAACGGGCGATGCACAGCCGCTGCTGCTGACCACCGGAGAGTCCCAGCGCGCTCTTGCGCAACTTGCCGTTGACCTCCTCCCAGAGCGCGGCCTGGTTCAGCGCCTTCTCCACCCGCTGCTCGACCTCGCTGCGCTTCGTGCCGTTGATGCGCGGCCCGTACGCCACGTTGTCGTACACCGACTTCGGGAACGGGTTCGGCTTCTGGAACACCATGCCGATGCGACGGCGCACCTCGGCGGGGTCGACCTTGGACGCGTAGAGGTCCTCACCGTGGTAGGTGACCTCTCCGAGCACCTCGGCCCCCGGCGTGATGTCGTGCATGCGGTTCAGCGAGCGGAGCACCGTCGTCTTGCCGCATCCCGACGGCCCGATGAAGGCCGTGATCTCGTTGGCGGCGATCTCGATGTTGACGTCCTCCACGGCGGTGACGCCGCTGTACCGCACCTCGACACCCGAGAGCTGGAAGACGATCTCCCGTGCCCGTTCGGGCTTCTCCTCGGGCGCGGGCTCACGGGGAAGTGTCTCTTCCGGACCCTTGGCCTCGGACTCGTCACGAGTCGTGGTCATCGGTCCGAATTTAGTGGCGGCCGTCGCGGTGTCGGTCATTTCCGGCTCCAAGGGTCAGACCGCCGACGAACGGCGGGTGTAGATGGCCGTGATGACGCGCGCGACCAACGTGAACAGGAAGACGATCAAGATGAGCGCCAGGGCCGCGCCCCAGGCGCGGTTCTGGGCGGCGTCGAAGCCGCCGAACACGCTGGCGTTGATGTAGATCTGCTGTGGCAGCGCGGTGTTGGGCCCGTCGAAGACGTTCCAGTTCGCCGCCGACACGATGCCGATCGTGAAGAGCAAGGGCGCCGTCTCCCCTGCCACGCGGGCGACGCCGAGGAGTGCCCCGCTGACGATCCCGGGGGCGGCGTTCGGGAACACGACCCGCCGGATCGTCTGCGCCTTGCGGGTCCCCAGGGCGTAGCTGCCCTCGCGGAGCTCGTCGGGGACGAGCTTGAGGATCTCCTCCGTCGTCCTGATCACGATCGGGAGCATCAGGCAACCGAGTGCGAGCGCGCCGGCAAAGCCGCTGAGCCCGGCCTGCTTCCGGGGCAGGACCCAGATCGTGTAGATGAACAGGCCCATGACGATCGACGGGACGCCCGTCATCACGTCGGCCAGGAAGCGGACGAAGCGCGCGAAGACCCCGCGCCCGCCGTACTCG
>DASZGY010000022.1:0-3192 GCA_035938395.1 Acidimicrobiia bacterium | reverse complement strand
TCGCCATCTTCGACTCGTCTTCTACGACAAGGACCCGCACGCCCGAATGGTACGGCGCGCCCTCAGTGTTGGTGCTGCGGGCAGGAGAACGTGGTACGACCGGCGATGGTCCGCCGTTCGAACGGCGTGCCGTCCTTCGGGCACACGCCGCCGGCGACGCGCTGCGCCATGTGATCGCCCGTGTGCGATCCGCCGCGCTCGAGGGTCAACTGCAAGGTGCGGCGGACGGCGCGATACACCCGGCGGCGCTCGTTGCGATCGAGCTCGCGCGCCGGCCGGGCCGGGTCGATGCCCGCCCGCCAGAGCACCTCGTCGACGAGGAGATTGCCGAGCCCGGCGACCCGGGACTGGTCCAACAGCACGGCCTTGACGGGAGCGCGGCTGCGCGTGAGCACGTGGTCGAGCTCGGCTTGGGTGACGGCGAAGGCGTCGGGGCCCAGGCGGTCCTCGTCGGGGTCGAGCTCGACGGCACCCAAGCGGCGCGGGTCGCGCATGACGAGCGAGCCGCCGTCGGCGAAGCGCAGTGTGAAACGGTGCCAGGCGGGGTTCTCGCGATTGCTGCCGTAGATGAGCGGGTCGCCGGCGGCGTGGTCGTCGATCAGGACGCGTCCGCTCATGCCGAGGTGCAGTCCGAGCGTCGGGCCGGCGCCGTCGGTATCGAGCAGGAGCAGCTTGCCGCGGCGGCGAGCGGCGGCGAACCGGTGGCCGGTGAGCGCGGGCTCGAGGGCGGCGGCGGTGAGACCGCGCTTGAGATACCAGGCGTCGGGCGCGTCGATCCCGGCGATCTTGCGACCCAGCGCGCGCTCTTCGATGAGGCGGCGCGCGTACTCGACCTCGACGCCCTCGGGCACGTTGCCTAGATCACTACACGTTCGTGATCGCGCCGCGCTCGGCGCCTTGGGCGAGCTTGGCGTACTTGGCGAGAACACCGCTCGTGTAGCGCGGGTCGGGCAGCTTCCAATTCGTCTTACGCCGGTCGATCTCGGCGTTGTCGACCAGGAGGTCGAGCGTATGGCCGGCGGCGTCGATCACGATGCGGTCGCCGTCCTCGACGAACGCGATCGGTCCCCCGTCGACGGCCTCGGGCGCGACGTGCCCGACGCAGTAGCCGTGCGTGCCGCCGGAGAACCGGCCGTCGGTCACGAGCGCGGCGTCCGCGCCCCGGCCCGCGCCCTTCATCGCGCCCGTCACCGCGAGCATCTCCCGCATCCCGGGGCCGCCCTTCGGGCCCTCGTAACGGATCACGACGACGTCGCCGGCGTTGATCCTCCCGCCGATCACCGCGTCCATCGCCGCGTCCTCGCCGTCGAACACGCGGGCGGTGCCTTCGAAGCGGTCGCTGTCGAGCCCGGCGACCTTCACGACCGCGCCCTTGGGCGCGAGCGATCCTCGCAGCACGACGATGCCGCCTTCGGCGTGAATGGGGTCGCGCAACGGGTGCACGACGTCGCCGTCCGGCGCGGGCGGATCGAGGGCGGCGAGGTTCTCGGCCAACGTCTTGCCCGTCACCGTGAGGCAATCGCCGTGCAGCAGCCCGGCATCGAGGAGCTCGCGCAGCACGACCTGCACGCCTCCGATGCGGTCGATATCGGCCATGTGGTACTTGCCGTGGGGCTTCGTGTCGGCGATGTGCGGCACTTTGGCCGCGATGCGGTTGAAGTCGTCGAGCTCGAGCTCGACCTCGGCTTCGTGGGCGATGGCGAGCAGGTGCAGCACGGCGTTGGTCGAGCCGCCGAGCGCGTTCACCACTGCGATCGCGTTCTCGAACGCGGGCTTGGTCATGATCTGCCTGGGTCGGATCCCCGCTTCGAGGAGCCCCACGACCGCGCGTCCCGACTCGAACGCGAAGTCGTCGCGACGCCGGTCGACCGCGGGTGGCGCCGAGCTGCCGGGCAGGCACATGCCGAGTGCCTCGGCCGCCGACGCCATCGTGTTGGCCGTGAACATCCCGGCACACGAGCCCTCCGTCGGGCACGCACGACGCTCGATCTCACCGAGCTCGTTCTCGGTGATCGTGCCGGCCGCGCATGCGCCGATCGCCTCGAACACGCTCACCACGTCGAGCGCCTGGTCCTTCCAGTGGCCCGGGAGGATGGCGCCGCCGTAGAGGAACACCGCAGGAAGATTGAGGCGGCCGGCGGCCATCAGCATGCCGGGCAGGCTCTTGTCGCAACCGGCGAACGTCACCATCCCGTCGAACCGCTCGGCGTGCATCATCGTCTCGATCGAGTCGGCGATGACCTCGCGGCTGACCAGCGATGCACGCATGCCCTCGTGGCCCATCGAGATGCCGTCGCTCACCGCGATCGTGACGAACTCGATGGGGAAGCCGTCGGCGGCGCGGACACCGTCCTTGGCCCGCTTCGCCAGCCGGTCGAGCGGCATGTTGCACGGCGTGACCTCGTTCCAGCTCGACGCCACGCCGATCTGCGGCTTGTCCCAATCGGCGTCGGTCATCCCGACGGCCCGCAGCATCGCCCGCGCCCCGGCTCGCTCCATGCCATCGGTGACTTCGCGGCTGCGTGGCTTCAGGTCTTCACCCATGCGGGCAGCGTACTGCCGCCGTTCGCGCCGCTCTCCGGCGTTCACCGACCGACGTACGATCGCTACGCGGCGGCGGCGGCTTTGCCGACCGTCGCTGCAAAGCCGGAGCTTGCGACGGCGACAATGGAGCAGACGTGAAGATCGACGGGTCGCTCACCGACAACCTCAGCGAGATCGCGAACCGGGCACGCGAGCTCGAGGCCGCCGGGTACGACGGCGCGTACACGTTCGAAGGCCCGCACGACCCGTTCCTGCCCGTGCTCCTCGCCGCCGAGCACACCGGGCGCCTCGAGTTGTCGACGGCCATCGCGGTGGCGTTCGCCCGCAACCCGATGACGTTGGCGCAGACGGCGTACGACCTCCAAAGCGTGTCGGAGGGACGCTTCATCCTCGGGCTCGGCTCGCAGATCCGACCGCACATCGAGAAGCGGTTCTCCATGCCGTGGTCCAAGCCCGCCCCCCGCATGCGCGAGCTCGCGCTCGCGATCCGCGCAATCTGGGCGTCCTGGCACGAGGGCGCACCCCTGAGGTTCGAGGGGGAGTTCTACCGCCACACGTTGATGACGCCCTTCTTCAACCCCGGCCCGAACCCGTACGGGCCGCCGCGTTTGTGGCTCGCCGGCGTCGGCCCGGCGATGACCGAGGTCG
>DASZGY010000021.1:0-86838 GCA_035938395.1 Acidimicrobiia bacterium | reverse complement strand
CGCGCCCTCGGCAGCGACAAGATCGCGCGAAAGCCCTAGTCAGAGCGTTGCAGGGAATCCGCGTGATTGTCACACCCCGGCGTTACTCTCCGCATATGGGTCTGGCATTCCCGCCGTCGTTGTCTCCGAGCTCCGTTTCGGCGTTCAAGTCGTGCCCCCTGGCGTTCAAGTTCTCGTACATCGACCGCCTCCCCGAGCCCCCCAGCCCGGCGGCCACCAAGGGCACGCTCGTCCACCGTGCCCTCGAGCTGCTGTTGTGCCGTCCGCAGGCCGATCGCACCGTCGACGCCGCGCTGGTCGACCTCACGACCGCCCGGGTCGAGATGGCCGACGACCCAGACCTCGCCGGCCTCGACCTCACCGACGAGGAGTGGGCGCAGTTCGACGCCGACGCGGAAGAGCTCGTGCGGAAGTACTTCCAGCTCGAGGACCCGCGCACGGTGCGCCCGAACGGCCTCGAGCTCAAGCTCACGGCCCAGTTCGGCCGGGTCAAGCTGCGCGGGATCATCGACCGCCTCGAGATCGACGACGACGGCGAGTTCGTGGTCACCGACTACAAGACCGGCTCGGTGCCGAGCGAGTACGCCGAGAACCAGCGGCTGTCCGGCGTGCACATCTACGCGGCTCTGTGCGAGCAGATGCTCGGCAAGCGGCCGGCCCGCGTGCAGCTGTACTACCTGTCCAAGCCGGAGGCGATCATCGCCACGCCCACCGCGCAGTCGGTCGCCGGCGTCGGACGCCGGGCCGACGCCCTGTGGACGGCCATCCTGCGAGCCTGTGAGCGCGAGGACTTCCGCCCGCACCCCGGTCCGCTCTGCGACTACTGCACGTTCAAGCCGTACTGCCCCGCCTTCGGCGGTGACCCCGTGCAGGCGGTGGAGCTGCGCGGCCCGGGCACGGTGATCGAGCCGAGCCTTCCCCTCGGCGTCGGCTACTGACCAACGGCCTTCAGGCGGCCGCGCTCGCCGCGGCCAGAAGCCGGCGCGCCTCGCGCGGGTGCCGCAGGCGCAGCACCTCGAGGTGCGCGTACTCAGGCCTGCGCAGCAGTTGGGGGTACTTGCGGCGCCGTTCGCCGTGTTTTGCCCACGCCCACCGGATCGGGTGCTCCGGGTCGGCCCAGGACCGCCAGTCCTCGCGGTTCTCGTTCCACATCGGCTTGCGCGTGATGGCCCGCCACACCGAGCGGCGGATGACGCGCGCCATGATCAGCGGACGCTCGTAGTCGAGCCACACGAGCTGGTCGGCGCGTCCCCACACGAGATCGCGCACCGCCTCGTAGTTCCCGTCGCAGACCCAACGGTCCCCGGCGGTCGCGGCATCGGTGCGCTCGCGCAGCTCCTCGACGGTCGCCTGCTCCCAGTTCGGGCCGTGCTGGAACGCGTCGAGCTCGATGTGCGGGTACCCGAGGCGCGCGGCGAGTCGGGTCGAGAGCGTCGTCTTGCCCGCGCCGCTCGTCCCGACGACGGCGATCCGAGGTCCGAGCTTCATCGCGCCACTTGTACCCTCTCGCGTGTGAGCACCGGTAGCTCGCCGTCGGATCCGGGCGCCACCCTCGCCGCGCTCGCCGGTGACTCGCAGCTCGCTGACCGCGTCCGCTTCGTAGTCGAGCTCGACCGGCTCAAGCAGGTGCGGCGTCGTACCGTCGTCACCGACGGTACGCGGCGCGAGAACACCGCCGAGCACTCGTGGCACGTCGCGATGATGGCGCTCGTCCTCGCCGACGCCGCCGACCAACGGGTCGACCCGATGCGCGTCGCCCGGTTGCTCCTGGTGCACGACATCGTCGAGATCGATGCCGGCGACACGTTCGTCTACGACACCGACGGGCAGAAGACGAAGGCAGCGCGTGAGCGTGCCGCCGCCGAGCGACTCTTCGGCTTGTTGCCGGACGGCCAGGGCGACGAGCTCCGCGCCTGCTGGCTCGAGTTCGAGGACGGCGCGACCGCCGAAGCTCGCTTCGCCCGGGCCCTCGATCGGCTGCAGCCGCTGTTGCTCAATCACGCATCAGCCGGGCAGGCCTGGCGCGAGCACGGCATCACCGCCGACCAGGTTCGAGCGGTCAACGCCGCCATCGACGACGGCTCACCGGCGTTGTGGAAGCTCGCGCAGCACCTCATCGACGACGCCGTCACGCGGGGCTGGCTGCCCGAGACCGGCCGTTAGGCTCGATCATCGCTTTTGCTCCTTCTCCAAATGGACCGCGGTGGGTGCAGGGATGGCCGCAGCGCGGCGCTCTCGGCAGGTGGGTCCGCGCGTTCGACGACGCCGTGGACGGGTGGGTCGAGCGCGCTCGCGACCCTCGGCTGGACGCGCTCTTCTACGGCCTGTCGAGCGCCGCCGACCACGCTCTCCTCTGGATCGCGCTCAGCGCGTTGCGCGCCGCACGCCGCGGTGACCCGGCGCTCGGGCTTCGGTTCGGAGCGGCGCTCGGCGTGGAGTCGGCGCTGACCAACGGCCCGATCAAGCTCGCGTTCCGTCGCATCCGACCGCCGAGCGCGCCGCCGGGCCCGCTTCCCTACGGAATGCACCGACCGCGGACGAGCGCCTTTCCGTCCGGGCACGCGACCTCCGCATTCATGGCCGCGACGCTGCTGTCCGAAGGCTCTTCCACATCTGCGTACTGGGAGCTGGCCGGCCTCGTCGCCGCGAGCCGCGTCTACGTTCGGATGCACCACGCGTCCGACGCGGTCGCGGGCGCGCTGCTCGGCCTCGCGTTCGGTCAGATCGCCAAGCGCGTGCTGACGCCATCGACGGGGGAATCGCCGGGGTAGCTTGGGGGTTACCCACCTCAGCCGGCAGGACAGTCCCCCGTCCGGAGGTTCCCTGTGCCACGCGAGATCGCCGTCAGCTTCGACTACCGCTGCCCCTTCGCCCGCAACGCCCACGAAGCGGTGGTCACGGCCCTGCGCGACGGCGCCGACCTCGACGTCCGGTTCCTGCCCTTCTCGCTCGACCAGGCGCATGTCGAGGAGGGCGAAACGCCGGTATGGGACCGCCCGCCCGACGAATGGGGCACGGGCGTGACCGCGCTTCTCTACGGGATCGCCATCCGCGATCACTTCCCCGAGGGCTTCTTCGACTTCCATCTCGCCGCCTTCGCCGCCCGACACGACCACGGCAAGAAGCTCGGCCACGAGGACGTCGTCCGCGAGGCCGTGGCCTCGGCCGGGCTCGACATCGACGCCGTCGCCGAAGAGGCGTGGAGCGGCCGGCCGCTGAAGACGCTCGCCGCCGAGCACACGGAGCAGGTCGACCGGTTCAACGCGTTCGGCGTCCCCACGTTCATCGAGGGCGACCAGGCCGTGTTCATCCGGTTCATGGAGCGCAACCGGGTCGACGACCTCGAGCGAGCGCTCGGGCTGCTCGACTGGACTCGCCTGAACGAGTTCAAGCACACCCAGATCGCGCGCTGACGAGCACGGCGCGCTTGCGCCCCCATCTGCCTCGCGGGACCCTGATCCAATGCGAATGAGCGACGCCGAGGCGATCATGTGGGCGGTCGAGAAGGACCCCGCCCTCCGCTCGGACTTCACGAACATCAGCATCCTCGAGCGTGCTCCCGACCCCGCCCGCGTGCGCGCCAAGGTCGAGCAGGCCATCGACGCCATCCCGCGGCTCGGCGACCGCGTCGTCGCTCCGCCCTTCCGCCTGGCCACGCCCGAGTGGGTGCCCGACCACGATCTCGATCTCGACTACCACCTCCGGACCATCGCGGTCCCGGCGCCGGGCGGGATGCGGCAGTTGCTCGACCTGGCGGCGGCGGTGGCGGCGACGCCCCTCGACCGGTCCCGTCCGCTGTGGGAGTTCACCGTCGTCGAAGGCCTCGAAGGCGGCCGGGCCGCGTTCCTGCAGAAGGTCCACCACACGATCACGGACGGCGTCGGCGGCGTGAAGCTCTCGCTGAGCCTGCTCGACTTCGAGCCCGATCCGCCGGCGCCTCCGGAGCCCTCGGCGTCGCAGCGCGTCGCCGCCGAAGCCGAAGCCGAACGTCGCGCCGAGGCCTTTGCCGACCCCGTGAAGCGCGTCTCGCCGGCGAACGCAGTCGAAAAGGCCGTCGCGTACACGGTGCGGCAGCAGTTCGGACGCGCCCGCCGCGGCCTCGAGTCCGGCATACGCGTCCTGGCCAGTCCGGAGTCGGCGCGGCGCGGGGTCGACGACGTCGTCCGCCTCGCCGGGTCGGTACGCCGTCAGCTGATGGTCACGGATCCCGCTCGCTCCCGGCTGCTGGCTCGCCGCTCGCTGGCCCTTCGGTTCGAACGGTTCGCAGTACCGCTCACGAGCGCGAAAGCGGCGGCGGCGAAGCTGGGAGGGAGCGTCAACGACGTGTACGTCACCGGGGTCACCGGCGCGCTCGGTCTGTACCACGAGCGCATGGGCGCTCCGACCGGCGAGTTGCGCATGGCGATGCCGATCAGCACCCGCGTCGACGACGAGGACACGGCGAACAGCTTCACCCCGGCGCGGGTGCTCATCCCGGTCGAGCCGAAGGACCCGGTGGCGCGCTTCAAGCTCGTGCACGAGCGACTACACGGCCTGCGGGACGAGCCGGCGGTCACCGCCGCCGGATCGCTGGCCGGGCTGCTGGCCGCCCTGCCGACCTCGATGCTCGTCGCGCTCACCCGCACCCAGGCCCACACGATCGACTTCGCAACGTCGAACCTGCGGGGCAGCCCGGTGGACTTGTATCTCGGAGGCGCCCGCATCGAAGCCAACTACCCGATGGGGCCGCGCGCGGCGTGTGCGCTGAACGTGACGCTGCTCAGCTACCTCGACTCGCTCGACATGGGGATCAACATCGATCCCGCCGCCGTGAGCGACCCGGCGACTCTGATCGACTGCCTCGAGGAGTCGTTCGGCGCGTTGCTGGACGTCTAGGCGAAGCGGCCGGCGGCTCGCTGCCGCTCAGGGCGCCGGGCGACGAACGTTGGGCACTTCCTCGATCGCCTCGCACCATTCGGTGAAGCCGGGGTCGAGCCATTCGTCGTGTTCGCACTCGGTGACGAGGTCCTCGACGTAGAGGTGGAGGGTCGGCGCTTCCTCGGTCAGCTCGGCGAGCTCGGTGGCGCGCGGGTGGAAGGGACCGCTCTCGAGAACGTCGAGGACCGCGACCACCGCCAAAACCCGGCTCCGACACGACGGGCACGCCGACACGGTCGCCGCCTCGAGCCCGTCCGTCAGACCGAACAGCAGGACCGCTTCGGCGGCGTCGAGGAGCACCCGGTTGCCGTCGTCGTCGACGAAGGCCAGGGAGCCCTCGGGAGGGTGGTCGGAGCTCCGCTCCGTGAACGCCATGCCCCGGAAGGTAGCGCCCGCGGCGCCCGGCTCCTCCGGCCGCCCGTTTGCCCAGGTCAGGAGGCCAGAGGAGGGGAAGCGCCTAGGGTTGGCGGCCGTGTGGGCCGTGACCGTGGTCGAAGGCGGGCTGGAGTGGCGGGAGCATCCCGACCCTGAGCCGGGGGCGGGCGAGCTGCTGGTCGACGTGCGCGCCGCCGGCCTCAACAGCGCCGACATGCTGCAACGACGCGGCTTATATCCGGCTCCGCCCGGGAGCCCGCCGGACATCCCGGGCATGGAGTTCGCGGGTGAGGTCGTCGCGCTCGGCCGTGACGTCGAACGCTTCTCGGTCGGCGATCGCGTGATGGCACTCGTCGGCGGGGGTGGGCAAGCCGAGCTCGCGCTTGCGCACGAGCGTGTGACGACACCGGCTCCCGACACCCTGGAGTGGCCGGCGGCAGGCGGGTTCCCCGAGGTGTTCACCACGGCGCACGACGCACTCTTCACTCAGTGTGCGCTGCGCCTGGGCGAGCACGCCCTCGTGCACGCGGCCGCCGGCGGGGTCGGCACCGCCGGCATCCAGCTCGCGGCGCTGGCGGGGGCACGCGTGACGGCGACGGTGCGCAATCCGGACTTGCGCGACGATGTCGCCGCGATCGGGACGGCCGTCGGGCGCACGGAGGTCGTCGCGCCGGATGCGTTCGCGGAGCGCGGTCCGTTCGACGTCGTGCTCGAGCTCATCGGCGCGCCGAACATCCCGTCGGACCTGGATGCGCTCGCCGTGGGTGGACGCATCGTGGTGATCGGAGTGGGTGGCGGCGCCGGTGCGGACGTCAATCTGCTGACGCTGATGGCGAAGCGCGGTCGCATCCATGCCTCGACCCTCCGGGGCCGCCCGCTCGAGGAGAAGGCCCGGTCCGTGCAGCTCGTCGAAGCGCACGTGCTCCCGTTCCTCCGTGACGACAAGCCGTCGCTCCAGGTCCCGGTGGCGGCCACGTACCCGATGAGCGAAGCCGAAGCCGCCTACGACCGGTTCTCCGCCGGCGGCAAGCTCGGCAAGATCGTGCTCACGCGCGACTAGTACCGTCCGCGAATGCCCTTCGTCGACTCCACCGAGCTGTCCGCATGGGAGCGGCTCCCGGGCTGGACGAGTCGTGTCTTCCACTCCGACAGCATGACGTTCGCGTATTACGAGATCGCCGCGGACGCCGTCCCGCTCCACGAGCATCGCCACCCTCAGGAAGAGGTGTGGAACGTCATCGAGGGGAAGCTGGCGGTCACGATCGACGGCGTGGAACAGGTGGCCGGCCCCGGCTGCGCGGCGGTCGTTCCGCCCGACACGCCGCATTCGGCGCGAGCCCTCGGCGCGTGCCGGGCGATCGTCGTCGATTACCCGCTCCGCGCCGACTGACGCCGCTACGCGCCCCCGGCGAGCAGGCGCGGCACGACGCTCCACACGAGCACGCCCGCGCCGGGTCCGACCTCGCCCCAACGATCGACGTCGAAGTCGATGCGCGCCATCGCCGCAGTGGGGAGTCGGACCGCCCCACCGCCGATGAACGCGGACACGGCTTCCGACCACGTGGGCTCGTGGCCGACGGCAAGGAGCACGTCGGTGGTGGCGGGCTCGTTCCGGATCTCGCCCAGCAGATCGGACACGCCCCCGCCGTAGAGCGGGTCGGCGGTGCGCGTGGGACAGGTCCAGCCGCCGCCGTCCATCGCCAGCCGGAGCGTGTCTTCCGCCCGCACCGCGGGCGACGTGATCGCGGCATCCGGTACCTGACCGGCACGCGCGAGGAATCGTCCCATCGTCTTGGCGGCCTTCCGCCCGCGACGAGCCAACGGGCGGGCGGCGTCGCCACCCGGGTAGTCGGCGTCCCAGTCGGACTTGCCGTGCCGGAAGAGAATGAGTCCGGGCATCACGCGTCCACCGCCGCGAGCTTCGCACGACGCGTCTGGCCGCGACGGGGCGGATCCGGCAAGCTTGGCGGATGGACACGCCTGAGAAGTCCGGCCCCATCGCGTTCGTCTGCGCCATGCCGATGGAGCTGTCGCCCCTCGTCAAGAGGCTGTCGCTGAGCGAGGCTGAGGTCGACGGAGTCACGGTCCATCGGGGCACGCTCGACGGTCGCGACGTGGTCGCCATCGTCACCGGGATGGGAACGAAGCTGGCGACGGAGGCAACCGAGCGCCTCCTCGACGCGACGCCCGTCGACCGAGTCGTCGTCGTCGGGATCACCGGCGCGGTGGAGAACGAGACGCCGATCGGGACGCTCATCCTCCCCGAGGTCGTCGTGAACAGCGCCACCGGGACCGAGTACCGGCCCGAGCAACTGGGTGACGGCACGCCACACGGCAAGATGTGGACGGGTGACGTGCTCCTCACCGACCCCGACGTCCTCGCCGATCTCAGGGCGCGGGGCGTGGTCTCGCTCGACATGGAGACGGCCGCCATCGCCGAGAGCTGCGAGCGTCGAGGCATTCCCTGGTCGGTGTTCCGCGTGATCAGCGATCGCGCGAGCGACGGCAGCGTCGACGAGGAGGTGTTCCGGCTCAGCAACCAGGACGGCACACCAAACGGACGCGCGGTCGCCGCCTACTTCGCCAAGCACCCCGGCCGCATCCCGACGATGGCCAAGCTGGCGAAGGGCGCCAAGCTCGCCACGAAGACCGCGGCCGACGCCGCCATCAGAGCCGCCGCGGGCACCTGACCCCTCGGCACCGGCACGATCCCTCGAAAGGACGCAGCAATGACCAAGTTCGGCCTCCAGATCCCGAACTTCACGTTCTCGGGTGTGCCCGACCGCGAGATGTTCGAGCACGTCGCCGACCTCGCCGTCGCGGGCGAGCAGGCCGGCTTCGACTCGGTCTGGGTCATGGACCACTTCTGGCAGCTGCCGCCGCTGGGCGGGCCGGCGCAGCCGATGCTCGAGGGGTACACGCTGCTGGGCGGGCTGGCGGCGCGCACGCGCCGCGTGAAGCTCGGCACCCTCGTGACGGGCGTGACGTACCGCAACCCCGCCCTCCTGGCCAAGATGGCCACGACGCTCGACATCGTCTCGAGCGGTCGGGCGATGCTCGGCCTCGGCGCGGCGTGGTACGAGGAGGAGCACGACGCGTTCGGATTCGACTTCCCGTCTGCCGGCGAGCGCCTCGACCGCCTCGAGGAGGCGCTGCAGATCTGCCGGGCGATGTTCACGGAGGAGGCGCCGAGCTTCGCGGGCACGCACTACCGGATCGAGAAGGCGCTGAACGTCCCCCGCCCCGTCCAGCCCAACGGGCCGCGCATCATGGTCGGTGGCAGCGGTGAGAAGCGCACGCTGCGGCTCGTGGCGCAGTACGCCGACATGTGCAACATCAACGGGAGCCCCGACACCATTCGCCATCTGCTCGAAGTGCTGCACGGCCACTGCGCCGACGTCGGCCGCGACCCGAGCGAGATCACGACGACGCGCCTCGGGTCGCTCTTCCTGACCTCCTCGGCGGAGGAAGCCGAGCAGACCGCCGGGTTCCTGCGCGACGCCGCCGGCGCCGATTTCGAGGAGCGCTTCACGGTCGGAGACCCCGGTGCCGTGATCGACCAGGTCGACGCGCTCGTCGATGCCGGGCTGGACGAGCTCATCTTCAACTTGCCGTTCGCCGATCCGGCCACGGTGCGGCGCGCCGGCGAGCTGCTCGTCGCGCGCTTCGGGTAGAGGAACCGCCGTGCCTCCCTGGCGGCGGTCCGAGCCGCGTGGCTTGCGGCGGGGCGAGGAGCTTCTGTTCGAGGTGCCGTGCCGCATCGTCGACTCGACCGGGACCAGCCTGCCCGACCCCGGCACGGCCGTCGTCGTCGGCGTGAGCGACGAGCGCATCCTCGTCTGGGACGTCGCGCGTGTGCCCACCCGGCCGGGCAAGCTCCTCGGCGTCGTCGGCCGATCGCGGCTGCTCCGCGCCGAGATCGAGCGGGCCGGTGCCCGCACCCGCGTGCGATTCGGCTTCGAGGAGGAGGCCCGCCTCTTCCTCGAGGCACCGCGCGAACGCCACCCCGAGCAGCTGGCGTGGGTGGTGTCGGCCGATCCGGGGCACGTCGGGCAGTAGTTTCTCTGCGTGGCAAGTCTCGCCGAACGACTCGGCCATGCACCCGACGCGAAGCTGCTCGTCGTCAACTGCGACGACCTCGGCTCGACTCGTTCGGCCAACGTCGCCGTGTACGACGCGCTGCGCAACGGCGTAGCAACGAGCGCCTCCCTGATGGTGCCGTGCCCCTGGGCGCGGGATGCCGCCGCCCAATACCGGGGCGAGGACGTCGGCGTACACCTCACGCTGAACTCCGAATGGGAGACGTACCGCTGGGGACCGATCACGCAGTCGTCGAGCCTGCTCGACGGCGACGGCGGGTTCCCCCGCACGGTCGAGGACACGTGGGACCACGCCGATCTCGACGAGGTCCGCCGGGAATGCCGGGCGCAGATCGAACGGGCGATCATGTGGGGCTTCGACGTGAGCCACGTCGACAGCCACATGGGAACACTCCAGCAGCGCGCCGACTTCTTCGACGTGTACCTCGAGCTGGCGGTCGACTTCCAGCTCCCTCTCCGCATGGCGGGCGCGAGCGCAGAGCGCGTCGTCGGGTTCCCGTTCCGACGACTCGCCGAAGAGGAAGGGGTCGTGTTCCCCGATCACTTCGTCCTGTGCCCGGTCGGCGCGCGGCGGCGGATCGAGCGGGTCCTCTTCGACCTGCGGCCGGGCGTCACCGAGGTGTACCTGCACCCGGGCATCGACACGGATGAGCTGCGCGCCGCGTACGGCGACTGGGCGGGGCGGGTCGAGGACCACGCGTACCTGTGCGAGGACCCGTCGCTGCGCGACCTCATCGAGCGGGCGGGGGTCGAGCTCATCGGCTACCGCCGACTGCGCGATCTCCAGCGCGCCGCGTGACACTCGCGCCGGACGGGCTCGCCCGGCTCGTCTCGGTCGCGTTGCCGGACGAAGGGTTGACGGCGACGGATCTCGAGACGTGCTGCTACGGGCCCGACACGGAGATCCTCGGGGACGGCGACGCAGCCTCGGTGCTCACCGTGAAGGGATCCGGTGGCCTTGCCGCGGCATGGATCGTGCTCCTGGTCGTGCATCCCGACCGCCGGCGCGAGGGTCGCGGGCGGGCGCTCGTCGACGAGAGCGCGACGCGGGCCCGCGCCGCGGGCGCCATCGACCTGCACCTCGGCACCGCGATCCCCCGCTACGTCTGGCCCGGCGTCGACTTCCGCTTCACCGCCGCGCTCGCCCTCTTCGAGGCCGCCGGCTTCCAGCCCTACGGCGCCGCGTGCAACATGGCGATCCCCACGAGCTTCCGCGCCGGCTCCCCCAGCGGGATCGTCGTCGAGCGCGAAGACGGCGGCGGGGCGGCGTCGCTGGCGGTCCGCTCCTTCCCGCACTGGCTCGACGAGGTCGAACGAGCCCGCGCTGCCGGCACCTGCTACGCGGCGCGCGCCGGCGGCGAGACAATCGGCTTCGCGTGCCACTCGGTGAACCGGGCCGGGTGGATCGGACCGATGGCCACCGATCCCGAGCGCCAGCGCAGCGGCGTCGGCCGGGCGCTGCTCGGCGCGGTCTGCGCGTCGCTCGCGGCCGCGGGCCACGCCGAGGCCGACATCGCATGGGTCGGGCCCATCGGCTTCTACGCCAAGGCGGGCGCGGCGGTCAGTCGCGTGTTCCGCAACGCCAAGCTGACCCTCTGATCGGGACGGGCCGGCTCAGTACTCGGTGATCTGCCGGACCTGCTCCTGGAGGTCCTTGTACTCGGGAGAGTTCGTGAGCGGCATCAGCTGCATGAGCTTGCCCATGTTGCCCGTCACCTTCATGCGTCCCTGCATGAACGCGGCGTTGGCGTCGAGCTCGCCCTTCTGGACCTTCACGGAGTCGTCGTACGTGAGCGTGAGGGTGAAGTCGGCGTCGGAGATCTCGCCCGTCTTCGACTCGAGCAGTTTCCCGTTCTCGAGCACCCAGTAGTACTTGATGTCGCCGTCGGGGCTGCCGGTCACCACGTACTGCATCCGGGCGCTCGCGCCCGGGCGGTCAGGCTGGCCCTCGGCGAGCTTCTTGCCTTCGTCGAGCCATTCCTGGGAGAGGTACTTGGGCATCGCGCGGTCCTCCCTTGGTTCTGGTGCGCGGATCATAGGGCTGCGTCATCGCCGGTGCTGCCGGGCATCCGGCCGGCTGACGGCGCCGATCTTCTCGCCGTGCTCCTCGCCGCGACTCGGGGCGCGCCCAGGTTCGCTCGCGTTCGGGACGTGACTGGCGGCGCGGCCGCCGAACACGTCGACCGAGGCGTCGTCGGGAGGGATGCCGAACGCGGAGTCGACGGTTTTCGTGTACCAGCGCCGAATGGGTTTCGGTGTCGGCTCGTCGCCGCGGCCGACGGCGGCCCACCACAGCCGTTTGATGCCCCTGCTACTGCCAATGAGCGACCAGGTGCCGGCGCGTGCGATCGCCGCGCCGAGCACCGCCAACGCCGCGCCCACGCGGGCGAATGCCTGCGCCGCCAACCGTCCCACGGTCGACCAGAGCCGATGCATTGCGACCCGGTACAGGACCAGCGCCCGGCGGCCTCCGCGCACGACCCCCGCCCACAGCGACTCCAGGCCTCTGCCGATGTGAACGACCGTCCACACGAGCCCGCGCCCGACGGGAGACCACAGCCACTGCAACGCGGCGCGGTACAGAACGAGTGCCCGCAGGCCGCCACGCACCACCGCCACCCACAGCAACTCCAGGCCCTTGCCGACGCGCGCGAGCGTCAAGGCGAAAGCATGTCCGATCGCCGACCACGTGTGCTGCATCACCGCGCCGTATTGGATGAGCACGGCGCGTTCGGCTCGCGCCGTCAACGACCAGAACCACGCCAACCCGACGGCCGAGCGTCCCACGATCCAGCCCAGCGCGGCGCCGACTCTCGTCCACACCCAGGTCATGGCGGCGCCGTAGTACGCGAGCACCAAGCCGACCACTCGCCAGACTCGCCTCGAACCGCGCCCGACGAAACGCCGCACTACTCGTTTCGGCACCGGCGGAACTGTCTCGACCCACTTATCGAAGTCGAACACCACGACCACGAACAGCGTCAATGAAGCGATAGCGAACGCGAAGAACAATGCTGCTTGGCCGACCGCGAAGCGTGCGACGCCGTCCTCCGAGAGAAGACGTGCAAGCACGATCGACGCGATGACGACCGCGCTCGCTGCAATTTTGACGATCAACCGTGTTCGGCGTTTCACGCTGCTTCGAGACCTATCACTACCTGCGTTGCTGCCGCGCGTCGTAAGGCTACGCCGGGAGCACTGCGGGCGTCACGAGCGCCCGCATCAGGCGCCGCGTGGCGTCCCGGCACGGAGCAACTGGAGCTGGTGGTCGACCTCGTGCTTGGCAGCGAGGTCGGACCCTTCCGCCTTGCGGAGGAGGTAGTACATCAACAGATCGGGCAGCGGGCGGGTCTCGAGCCGCACGTCGTCGCCGTCGCGGACCGGTTGGTGAATTGCGCCGGCGCGTCGCGACGACGCCCGCACCGAGAAGAAGCTCCGGGCGTGGCGGCTCCACCCGGTCAACGCCGACGCCGCGATGCGATGGACGAGATCCGAAGGCGGGCCGACACCCGACCCGTCGGTGACGCCGGGCGGTCTGTCGCCGAAGTCGAAGTGGTACCAGCGGACCCGCTCATCCGGAAACACGACATCGACGCGGTACGTCGCGCGATGTGACGCGTACGCACCGAGGAGACGATCGTCGGATCCCGAGTCCCGTTCGACGTAGCCGGCGACGCCGTCGAGGATGACCTCGCGCGTCGCGGTCGCGATCTCGGAGTCTGCGTACCCGTCCGGGTTGTCGTCCTGGAGCGGCGGCACGGGCGCGGTGGGATCGAAGTCGATGCGCCACGTGTCGTCGACGTCGGTGTGTGCGAGCGCCGACGCGCCGGGCCGGTGACGAATGTGCTCCCCGTCGAGGTCGATGACGTCGCCCGGGTTCATCACGACCGTGTCGGTCTGCGGCGAGATCTGACCCAGGTCATCGACGAACCGGTCCCGCGAGATCGGGAAGAGAAACGCGTTCAGCCATTCGTGCGGCCCGCAGAACCGGAACCCCGCCGACGCCGGCACCACGGTTCGCGGCGCGATGCGCACGACCGCCTCGAGGTTCTGCTGGTGCGTCTCGGTCGGGAACCGGGTCGTCAGGCTCTCGAAGAACTCGAAGTTCTGGCTCGCGTACATCGCGAACAGCAGGTCGACGCCGGAGAACCGTTCCTGCACGCCGTCGATAGTGGCCGGCGCCAGCGGCGTGTCGACCTGATTCCAGAAAGTTCCAGTCCGATCGTGGAACACACACCCCATCTCCGGGATCGACCGGAGCTCCGAGCGGGTCGGGAACAGCTCGAACCCGTCGCCGACGACGGGCGCCATCGGGTGCACCGCGTGGACCGCCTCGAACCCGAGCTCCTCGAGGGCGTACACGATCAGGGGGTCGGCGGGGCAGATCGCGTCGGCGCGGCGGTCGACGCGCGCGAGCGACGCAAGGTCGAAGTGGTCGGGATGACGGTGGGACACCACCAGGATGTCGATCGGAGGGAGCCGGTCGGCGTCGATCGTCCGCTGCGGGCACGACGCCACCGTCCCCTCCTCGAAGGGGTCGGCGAGCACCGGATCCATGAGGCACGTCGCGCCGTCGAGCTCCACGAGCACCGATGCGTGACCCAACAACGTGACTCGCATCGCCACCTCCGACGGATGCTCGTCCTTCGCGTCGCCATTGTCGCCGAGCGCCCCCACCCGGACGCCAACGCACGCGTCCCCGCGCGCTGCTACTGCTGCTGTTGCTGGCGCTTGAGGGTCAGCTGCGGCCCCTCCGCCGTCGGCTCGGCGTCCAGGACGGCGTCGGCGAGCGGCGCCGCGACCTCGGGAGCCACGAAGTATCGGGTGTCCTCCACCTCGCCGATCTCGTCGCCGTCCTCGGGCGCTTCGACGAAGTCGAACGCAAACGCCGCCTTGCCGTCGCTGACGCCGCGGAAGATGCGCAGACCGAAGTGATGAGGTACCCCGATCTGGGATCGGGTGTCGGCCAGTGTCGTTGCTGCACTCTCGGTGAGCTGGAGCATGGCGCCCCCTTTCAAACGCAGAAGGTGTGGTTGTACCCGATGCGCCTCCCATCCAGTCCTCGCGACACCGATCTTCGGTATGTTTCCGAGCGTTGTACGAGCAAGCGGAGGTGGGGGCGCATCATGCGGTTCTGGGCAGCGGTTCTCGGGTTGGGAGTGGCGGGCTTGCTGGTGGTGCCCGGCCAAGCGGCATGGGCGATCGAGCCGCACGCGCCACTGGCTGCTCCGGCGCCGGCGGAGAAGGTTCCGCCGAAGCAATGGGCGCAATCGGTGTGCACGTCCCTGCGTGACTGGTCAACGAACATCAAAGACCTCACGAGCCAGTTCCGGTCGGCCGGCGGGAGCTCGCCCGACGCCGCGCAGGTGAAGGACTTGCTGGTCAACTACCTCGGGAACACGGTGAGCGAGACCGAGACGCTCCTGACGCAGTTGGACCAGGCGGGAACGCCGAACATCAAGGACGGAAGCAAGGTCGCAGGACTGTTCCAGAAGGCGATGACCGACGTGCGGGACCTCTTCGCCACGGGACAACAGGATGCCGCGAACGTCGACACGACCGACCTGACGCAGTTCCGGGCGACCACCTCCCGCATCGGCAACGCGATCACGCAGGGCGGTACGAAGCTCTCGCAGACGTTCAAATCGGCGGGCCGCAAGTACAAGGCCGCGAACAAGATCCTCGGCGCGGAAAGAACCTGCCGGGCCCTCTCGTCGTCGTGACGTCCCGCTAGCGGCGGGTTCCCACCTCGGCCCGGACGCCGGCGAACAGGTCGGTCTCGGGCTCGGCCGGATCGCCGGCGGGCACCCCGCCGTCGACGAGCGAGCGCGCCAGCACGTACTCCTCCCAGGGGAACGTGCCCCGGATGACCTCGTCGGGCAGCTTCATCCAGAAGCCGTCCGGGTCGACCTGCGTGCGGTGCGCGAGGAGCGCGGCCCGGCGCCGCTCGAGGTACTCGCCGACGTCGACGTGGGTCGTGAACCGATCGCCGTCGTCGGGGAACCCGCTCTCGAACCAGCGCTCGAACGGGCTCTCGTGTCCGTGCTCGATGTACGCCTCGTGCAGCGCCAGCACGCGACGCTTCGACCAGCCCATGTAGTACATCTTCGACGGCTGCCACGGCTCGCCCACCTCGGGGAAGCGATCGGGATCGCCGGCGGCGTCGAAGGCGGGCCCCGAGATCTCGTGCACCCGGATGTGGTCGGGGTGCGGGTAGAACTCGCGGTCGTCGGCATACGTCACGATGACCTGCGGCCGCTCGTCCCGGATGATCGCGACCAGTCGTCCGACCGCCTCGTCGAGCGGCGCGTTGGCGAAGTTGTCGGGCCGCGCGTTGGTCTCGGTGTCGGGCATGCCGGAGTCGTGGTAACCGAGGAGGTGCAGCGACGAGTACCCGATCGCGTCGACGCTGGCGCGCAGCTCGGCCATGCGCACCTGGGCGAGGTTGTCCCGGACGTCGGGTGTGTCGGCCGCCGGGTTGAGGATGTCGCCCGCCTCGCCGCCGGTGCAGCACACGAGCACGCACCGGATGCCCTCGGCCGTGTACTTGGCGACCGTGCCCGCGCCCTTCGATGCCTCGTCGTCGGGATGTGCGTGCACTGCGAGCAGGCACAACGGGTTCCCGGCGTGGTCGCGGGGGGTGGCAGCCATGCGGCAACGAAGGTATCGCACGCCACTGCGGCCGCTGACCGCTACGACTCCGGTTGCGACTCGGGCTCCGGCACGTGTTGCTCGGCGCGCTCGAGCGCCCAGACCTCGACCCGCCCGATGTCCCGGATGCGGCGGCTACGGAGCCGCTGCCACGCGAACGCCGGGTCATCGGCCAGGGCGGCGTGCAGCTCGCTGGATACCAGCACGCTTCCGGGTCGGGCCAGCTCCACCAGGCGGCTCGCCAGGTTGACGACGGGCCCGTAGTAGTCGCCTTCCTGGGCGAGGACGGTGCCGCCGGCGAGCCCGGCGCGCGCCTCGGGCAGGAGCTCGTCGACCGCCGAGCGCTCGGTGAGGCGCAGAGCGATCAGTGCCGCGTCGGCGTTGTCGGCGGCGACGAACAACACCTCGTCGCCGATGGTCTTGACCACTCGACCTCCGTGCTCGGCCACCGTGTCGTAGGCGAGCTCCTCGAACCGGCTCACGAGCGCGCCGAGCTCCTCGGGCTCGAGCTCCTGGCTCAGTGCCGTGTAGCCCACGAGGTCCACGAACCCGACCGCCAGATCCTCGGCGCCGATCGCCTGCGGATCGGTGGCGGTGAGCTTGCGGCGCGCCGACGCCCGGAGCTGGAGTCGTAACGCGTAGTCGATGAGCCGCGACAACCTCGACCAGTCCAACGAGTCGGTGAGCTGCATCGCGATCTCTTCGTCCGGCACGCCCTCTTGCCGCCGCTCGCGCACCGCGGTCGCCAGCGCGTCGCTCTCTACCTCGGCGATCTTGGCCAGCGACCCGGCGACGACCCGCACGATCTGCACGAGCTGCTCGTAGTTCTCGCCGACGGGCACGATGGTCGAGTCGATCTGGCGCCGCATCGTGATGATCGTCTCGACGTCCTCGTCCCGGAACAATCGCTCCTCCGGCGGTGCGTCGGGAAACCCGAGAGCACGCCAGAGTCGCTTCGCCGTGTCGACATCGAAGCTGGCGCGCCGGCACGCCTCGGCGAACGTGTAGCGGGGACGTCCCGGCATGAGCTGGTAGTCGAACGCCAGCAACAGCAGCCGGTCTTCGCGCTCGGCGCGGGCGATCTCCTCCGGAGCAACACCCCGCTTGCGGAGGAACGAGCGCAGCTTGCGGTTCATCGATCCCGCAATACGCCCCCCGACCTCCGACTAACCGGAGCGGAGGACGTCCTTCCACGCGACGTCGCGCGACACGTCGGGATCCTTGGGCAGGCCGAGGACCCGCTCGCCGAGGATGTTGCGCATGATGTCGGACGTCCCGCCTTCGATCGTGTTGGCCTGCGCGCGCAGGAAGCCGCGTGCCATCGTTCCACGCTCGTTGCCGTCCGCGAGCCACGTCGGGCGGCGGCCCTGCCCGCGCTCGGCTTGCTCGCCTTCCCATGCCACGCCTCCGACGCCCTCCAGGTCGAGGGCGAGGTTCTGGAGGCGCTGGTTGAACTCTGCCGACATCAGCTTCGTGATCGAGCCCTCCGGCCCCACTTCGCCCCCGATCTTGCGCTTCGCGGCCGCGCGCTCGTTGTTGATGCGAATCAGCCGGCTCTCGATGTACGCCTGCGCGAGGCGCTGCCGCGTGACCGGATCGGCGACGCCCTTGTGGCGTTCGAGAAGACGGGAGATCGGGCTGCCGCCGATGGTGTCGCCACTCACCGAGCCCGCGCCTGACAGAGACACGCGCTCGTTCATGAGCGTCGTAATCGCGACCCGCCAGCCGTCGCCCTCCGGGCCAACGCGCATCGAGTCGGGGACGCGGACGTTGTCGAAGAACACCTCGTTGAACTCGGCGTCCCCGGTGATCTGGACCAGTGGTCGGACGGTCACCCCGGGCGTCTGCATGTCGACGATGAAATACGTCAGGCCCTTGTGCTTCGGCACCGAGGGGTCGGTGCGGGCCAGGAGCATTCCCCACTTCGCCAGGTGGGCGAGGCTGGTCCAGACCTTCTGACCGTTGACGACCCACTCGTCACCGTCGCGAACGGCCCGCGTCGACAAGCCGGCGACATCGGAACCGGCGCCGGGCTCGCTGAACATCTGGCACCAGATCTCCTGGTTGGTCGCCAGCGGCCGCAGCAGGCGCCGCCGCTGCTCCTCGGTCCCCCACGTGATGATCGTGGGTCCGCCCATCCCGATGCCGATGATGTTGAAGGGACGCGGCACGCGATAGCGGTTGAGCACCTCGTTGACGACCTTGGCCTGCCCGGGCGCGAGCGACAGCCCTGCGCCGTCCTCCTTCGGCCACGTCGGCGTCGCGTAGCCGGCCTCCCCGAAGCGGACGCACCATTCCGAGTAGTCGAGCGCGCCTCGAAGAGCCGAGACCTTCTCGTCGTCGCCGGCGTCGACCGCTTCCATCCAGCCCGGCGGCAGGTTGTCGCGCAGCCAGGCGAGCGTCTGGTCACGCAGCTGCTCCGTGGTGATCTCGGGCGCGTCGACGGCCATGGCGGCATCGTACCGACGTCTTGACCGACCGGTCAGGTTCCCGGTCGCAGCGCAAACCGGCCTCTACGCTGGCCGGAGTGATCAGGGCATGGCTGTACCGCCCCCATGTCGACGAGCACGAGGACGCCCCCACCGACCAGCTCGCCGACCTCGTCGACCCGAAGCAAGCGCTGTTATGGGTCGACTGCGTCGATCCCACGGAGTCGGAGCTGGACTCCCTCACGAAGCAGCTCGATATCAGCCACCTGGCCGCCGAGGACCTCCATCACGGCGGCCAACGCACCAAGCTCGAGCACTATCGCGACCACTTCCACGTCGCCGTGCACGACTGCACACTCGTCGCGGACGTCCTGACCACGCGGGAGATCGACATCGTGTTCGGCGACGGCTGGCTGCTGTCGGTGCGCCAGCCCAGCGACAACTCCTCCGATCCCGCGCCGTTCGCGCTCGAGCCTGTGATCCACCGCTTCGAGATGGAGCGCACCGAAGAGGAGGTATGGGACGAAGGCTTTCTGCTGTGGTCGTTCCTGGACGTGATCGTGGACCGCTACTTCGACGTCGCGGACCGCTTCGACGACCGCCTCGACGAGGTCGAGGAGATCGTGTTCTCGGCGGACACCGGCGACAACATCCCGAAGGAGGTGTTCGATCTGCGTCGGGGCATGGTCCACTTCCGTCGTGCGGTCGCGCCCTTGCGCGAGGTGCTGGCCCAGCTCCTCCGCCGGGAGGCTGAGTGCCTCGGGGACGAGTCGATCGTCCACATGCAGGACGTGTACGACCATGTCCTGCGGGTCACGGACTGGATCGAGACCCAGCGCGACCTGCTCACCGGTCTGCTCGAAGCCGACCTCGCGGTCGTCTCGAACCGCCTGAACCAGGTCATGAAGCGCATGACCTCGTGGGGCGCGATCCTGCTGGGGTCGACGCTCATCGCCGGGATCTACGGGATGAACTTCAAGAACATGCCCGAGCTCGGCTGGAGCTTCGGCTACCCGCTTGCGCTGGGGTCGATGCTCGCGCTGACGATCTTCCTCTACACGTGGTTCAAGCGGCGCGACTGGCTCTGACCGTGCCCTCCGTGCCTACTTGCACCGCGGCGGCCGGACCGCGGCCCAGGCGCCGGGACACCTCCCAGCCTCCGGCCAGCACGGCCACGCCCGCGAACCCGATCACCAACGTCCCCGCGATCACGTCGTTCGGCAACCGCAGATCGTAGAAGTCGCGTACCGCCTGGATCGGGAACAGCAGCACGAACCCGGCGATCATCAGGCCGACGAGGACGATCCGGCGCCACGTCAACGGCTGAGCGAGGATCACCAGCACGGTCAGGCTCATCATGAGCATGACGAGCGTGGCGGCGGTCCGCTGTTGCGTCAGGGGGAGGTCGTCGAAGCGCGCGAGCGCGAACGCGGCGAACGTCGCGACCGCCGCCACCGACCCGGCGGGGATCGTGAACCGGAAGACACGGTTGACGAACCCCGGGACGTAGCGCCGCAGGTTCGGCGCCAGCGCGAGGAAGAACGACGGGATCCCGATCGTGAGGGTGTCGACGATCGTGAGATGACGCGGAAGGAACGGGTAGGGCCAGAAGGCGAGGCCGACCGCGACGGCCAGCAGCGTGGCCCACACCGTCTTGGTGACGAACAGGTTGGCAACGCGCTCGATGTTCGCCGTCACGCGCCGACCCTCGGCGACGACGCCCGGCATCGTGGAGAACTTGCCGTCGAGCAACACGAGCTGCGCGACCGCGCGGGTCGCCGGCGCCCCCGATCCCATCGCGACGCCGATGTCGGCGAGCTTGAGCGCCAGCGCGTCGTTGACGCCGTCGCCCGTCATCGCGACGGTGTGCCCGCGCGCCTGGAGCGCCTTGACCATGTCCTGCTTCTGGTGCGGCGTCACGCGCCCGAACACCGAGTGCTCCTCGAGCGTCTCGCCGAGCGCGTCGAGGTCCTCGGGCAGCTGGCGCGCGTCGAACGGATCGTCGGCGTGGGGCATCCCCACCCGTGCTGCGACGGCCCCGACGGTGTGCGGGCTGTCACCGGAGATGACGTTCAACGCCACGCCCTGCTGCGCGAAGTACGCCAGCGTCTCGGCGGCGTCGGGTCGGACCTGCTCCTCGAACAGCACGAGCGCGGCCGGGCGCATCTCCGCCGGCAGGGTGTCGCCGTCGAGGGGCGCGTCCGTCCGGGCGAGGAGCAACACCCGCTGACCGGTGGCGGCCAGCCTGTCGGCCTTCTCCGAGACTTCACCGTCGCGCCCGGCCCACACGAGCTCGGGCGCGCCGAGCACCCACGTGCCGTGTTCGCCGAACGTCGCCGCGCTCCACTTGCGGGCCGAGGAGAACGGCACGAAACCGGTGCGCGTCCAGGAATCGGTGCTCGGAAACGCAGCGGCAATGGCGCTCAGCGTGGCGTTGCGGTCCTCGTCGGCGGCGAGCGCGCCGAGCGCGGCCTCGACCGGCGCCTCGTCGTCGAACCGCTCGACCCGATCGAACACGATGTTCCCGTCGGTCAGCGTCCCGGTCTTGTCGAAGCACACGACGTCGACTCGGGCGAGCCCCTCGACGGCCGGGAGCTCCTGGACGAGCACCTTGCGTCGGGCCAGCGTGACCGCGGCGACTCCGAAGGCGACGCTCGTCAGCAGCACGAGGCCCTGGGGCACCATGCCGACGATCCCTGCCACCGTTCCGCTGACGGCATCGCGCCAGTCGTCGTTGGCGTTGTACTGGCTCACGAGCAGGAGCACGGCAACGGGCGCGATCGCCCACGTCACGTAGCGCAGGATGCGGTTGATGCCGTCGATGAGCTCGGAGCGCGCCAGCGCGAAACGGCGGGCCTCGCTGGCGAGCTTCCGGGCGTAGGCGTCGTCGCCGACGGCCGTCGCCTGGAAGCGTCCTGATCCCGCGACCACGAAGCTCCCGGAGAGCACGTGATCGCCGGTCTCCTTTTCGACGGGGTCGGACTCGCCGGTGAGCAGCGATTCGTCGACCTGGAGCGCGGTGGTCGCGCGGACGATGCCGTCGGCGGCGATCTGGTCGCCGCTGCGGAGCTCGATGAGGTCGTCGAGCACGACGTCGTCCACCGAGACCTCGCGCGCTTCGCCGTCGCGCACGACGCGCACGTGCGGCTCGCTGAGGACCGCGAGCTGGTCGAGCGTTCGCTTGGCCCGCACCTCCTGGACGATGCCGATGAGCGCGTTGCTCACGAGCACGATGCCGAACAGCGCGTCCTGCGGATGCCCCACGGCCAGGATCACCACGAGCAGCACGCCCAGGATGGCGTTGAAGCGGGTGAAGATGTTCGCCCGGAGGATCTCGCCGAACGTGCGACTGGTGCGCTCGCCGGTGGCATTCGTCTCGCCTCGTTCGACCCGCTCGCGGACCTCGACCTCGGTGAGACCCGTAGTGGCCGTCTCGTGCGCCCGCTCGGGCGCAACGGGCTGACCCGAACGCGGCGGCGCGGTCACGATGGCGAACGTAGCCGAGGGGTCAGAAGAGCACGCGTTCCGGGAACGCGCCTAGCTGGCGTCGGGCGTGCGCACCAGCTCGATCTGGCCGGTGTCGTCGTCCTCGAGCACGCGAAAACCGGCGAGCTCGGCGAGGCGGTCGCGGCCGTCGTCGGGCCCGATGGCGATGAGCTCGTCGCCGGCCTCGAGGCGGACGGGGCCGCGCGGGCGGTAGATGTAGCGCCCGGCGCGGCGGATGGCGAGCAGATACGTGCCCGTCTCGAGCTCGAGCTTCGCCTCGCGCAAAGTCCTGCCCTCGAGGCGCGACCCGGCGCCGACGGGCACCCGGGCGATGACCTCGTCGCTGTCGCCGAGCGCCAAGCCGAGGACCGGGTGCATCTCCTCGCCCTGCTCGACGAGCCACACCATCTGCTGGGCCGAGTCACCGAGCTGCTCGGCCGCGCTGCCGAGGTGCAACAGGCCGCGCAACGGCGACGGGTCGATCTGCTCGGCCGCGGCGCGCAGCACCCACACCTCGAGCCGCTCGCGCATCTCGTCGAGACGGTCCTCGAGGTGGTTCACTTCGGCGGCGAGGCTCTGGTCGTAGAACAGCAGCGCCGAGTACGCGAGCCCGACCGCGACCTCGGAGATGTTCTTCATCTCCACGAGCACGTCGACAGCGCGGTCGAGGTCGGTGATAGTCGGGTCTTCGCCGACGGTGGGCTGTCGCCACTCGGGGGCCCCGGCGAGGGTGCGGAGCTCGAAGATGCCGTCGGGCGCGCCGCGCAGGATGAGCACGTCGTCGGGCAGCATGACTTCGTCGCCGTCGGGGTCGATGATCCATTCCTTGCCCCGCCGGATGGCGACGACGCGCATGCCCACCTCGACCGGCAGCTCGACGTCGGCGAGCGAGCGACCGGCGAGCTCCGAGCTGGCGCGGACGCGCACGCGATGGGAGACCTCGTCGGCAGCGGCGAGATCGGCGACGAGAGCGGCGGGGATCCCGAGGCGGTGGATGACGATGCGCGCGATGTTGACGGCCGCGTTCCCGATCCGCTCGATGGACGAGATCACGTGGAGCACGCTCGACATCTGCTCGGCGTCGTGCGGGGAGCGGGCCGCGAGGATGCACACCTCGCGCATCTCGTGCACGAGCCCGTCGAGTCGCTCCTCGAGGTCCATGACCTCTTCGGCCATGGCCACGTTGTCGAAGAACAGCGCCGCGTAGCCGAGGTCGACCATCAGCTCGGAGGCGTCCTTCGCCTCCGAGAGCATGGCCTTGAGATTTCTCGGGGGTCTCTCGTCCATCAACGTCGGGCCTCAACTCAAGCCGAGGATCACGATAGCCAGGATCAGGGACACCGCTCCCAAGAAGTCGAGGCTCGAAGTGACGATGGGAATGCCGTGGTTGTCGGGGTCGAGACCGAGCCGGTAGGTAGCCACGGCACCGTAGTACCCGACGAGGACGGCCGCGGTCGTCGCGAATACGCCGGCGAGCAGGGAGACCCCGATCATCTTGAGCGCTCCCGGACTGGCCAGGTCGAACACGGCGGACACGATGTCGGCCGACACGCCGAGGAGCAGAAACGTCGGCACCGCGTAGACGAACACGAGCAGGACGTCCTCCGTGACAGCACGCCAAGGTGAACGCGACAGGTCGACCGTGCCGAGGTGCAGCTTGGTGGCGATCCGGGAGCTGAGGATCCCACCGAGCGCGCCCGCGTCCTCGAGGAAGGGCGGCACGAGGACGAGCAGCGCCGGGAACACGAGGAAGGAGTCGATGCGCTTCTGGATCGTGATGCCCGCGATCACGTCGACCGAGCCCGCGAGGACGAGCACCGGCACCGATTCGCGCACGATCCTGCGGAGGATGGGCAGCCGGGCGCGCAGGGCGATGACGAGCGCCGCCAGTCCGGTCACCACGCAGATCGCCGCGACCACCGGTGTGAACCACGCGATGCCGACGAAGTACGTGGCGAGGAAGAGACCCGGCAGGGTGACCATGTCGCCGGCGGCGGTCACGATGGGCGTGTTGACGTTGTCGAGGTCGAGGTCGAAACGAACGCTCGTCGCTGTGACGGCAACCACAACGAGCAACACGACGACCGACGACAACACCCCGCCGACGACCGAGATCACGACGAAGTCGACGATCGAGATCGAGTTGGCGACGCCGAAGCCGACCGAGACGGCCTTCGCGAGCACGGCGAGAACGAGCGAGATCGACAGCGACAGCGCGAGCGACGCGGCGACGTTCTGACCCACGAGCGTGTCGAGCCGGCGCGACACCCGGAACGTGCCGGTGTGGATCGCGGTGCTGAACCGGCTGCCGAGACCGCCGAAGATGTTGCCCCGCATGCCGATCGCGGCGGGGACGAGGACGAGGAGGCCCGGCAGCGACTCGAGCGTGCCGGTGATGGCGCCGAGCGTCAGACCGGCGAGAAGGTCCCCACCCGACGAGAGCAGGAGCGCGACGAACCCCGCCCCGACCCCGCTCGGGTCGGAACGAACAATGGCGCCGAAGCGCCGAAGGAGGCGCGGGCGTCGGACCATCTGCTACTCGGAGGCTCGCTCATCGGCATTCGTCTCGTCGGCATGGGCCGGCTCACCCTAACGGGTGACGGCTCGTGCCGCGCGGTTGCGGAAGACTGTCGCCGTGACGATCCTGGATCTGCTCACGGTGGCGGTGCTCGCGGTCGTCGGCGTCCGCTTGTTCGAGGCCGCTCGGACGTCGGTCGGTGCACACCGCAAGACGCTGGGCGTGGTGCAGGGCCTGCGCTGGCGCCACTTCGGACGGGCGATCCCGATCGTCGTCCTGATCGTGTCGACGGCCTTTGTGTTGATCCAACTGCCCGTCCTCTCGTTCGGCTGGTGGTCGGCGATCGGCGGCGAGGGCAACCCGGTGGTCGGCGTCAGCGACCGGAACCTCGGCATCGCGTCGGTGGTCATCCCGTTGTTCTTCATCGGCTTGCTGATCGTGGGGATGCCGTTGCTCGTCGCCCGGGAGGAATGGGTGTTCCGGCGCGGCGCCGAGGAGCGGGGTACCGCCGTGAACCTCGGGCGCTCGGTGGTGTTCGGCCTGGCCCACGCCGTCGTCGGCATCCCGATCGGCGCGGCGCTGGCGCTGTCGATCGGCGGGCTCTACCTCACGCGGTGCTACCTCGACGGCTGGAAGGAGACCCGGTCGCAGACCGGCGCGCTGCTCGAGTCGACCCGCGCCCATCTCGCGTACAACCTCACGATCGTCGCGCTGGTGCTGGTCTCGCTCCTCGTCCTGGTCACTACCGGTACGGCCTGAGCAACACAGAGCTAGTGGAAGTCGCGGGAGCGGACCATGTCGGCGGCGGTGAGCGGCAGCTCCTCGATACGAGCCGCGACCACGTTGATCACGCCCTGGTAGCGCTCGAGCATCCCCCGCACGATCAGCGCCGGTGACATGCGGGCGACCTTGCGGAACCGGCGCCACACGTCGGCCGTGCAGATCACGTTGAGCAGGCCGGTCTCGTCCTCGAGGTTGACGAACACCACGCCCTTGGCGGTGTCGGGCTGCTGGCGGTGGGTGACGATGCCGGCCACCTCGACCACGCTGCGGTGCTGGAGCTCGCGCAGCGCTTCGACGGTGACGACGCCCCGGTCGGTCAGGCGCTCGCGCACGAACTCGGTCGGGTGCCGGCCGGCGGTCAGGCCGGTCGCCCACAGGTCGGCGGCCGTCTCCTCGACCTCGGTCATGCCCGGCAGCGCCGGCGCGTCGACCCCGGTGACGAGCCCGGGCAGCTTGTCGGCCCGGGCGTCGCGCAGCGCCCCCGCGGCCCACAGCGCGCTACGGCGCGTCTGGCCCAGGGACCCGAACGCGCCCGCGGTGGCCAGCGCCTCGATGGCGTCGGTGGGCGCGCCGGTGCGGCGGGTGAAGTCGGAGAGCGACGCGAACGGCTTGCGGTCGCGTTCGGCGTCGATGCGGTCGAGCAGCGCGTCGGCGAGGCCGCGGACGTAGCGCAAGCCCATGCGCACGGCACGCATCGACGGGTCGGCGTGCCAGCCCGGGCGCGGTTGACCGACCGGGCCGGCGCCGTCGGTGCGCGGCTCGAGCGTGCAGTCCTTGCGCGACGCGTTCACGTCGGGTCCGAGCACCTCGACGCCGTGATGCATGGCGTCACGCACGATGGAGTGCG
Organism: Acidimicrobiia bacterium; assembly: GCA_035938395.1. Classification (GTDB taxonomy): domain Bacteria; phylum Actinomycetota; class Acidimicrobiia; order IMCC26256; family JACDBD01; genus JALZAA01. The sequence goes on along the minus strand of DASZGY010000021.1, from coordinate 60,732 downwards.
GCGAGTAGAAGCCCATGGGCTGCGCGTTGAGCAGCGCGCACGCGAACTCGGCCGGGTAGTGCAGCTTGATCCACGAGCTCGAGTACACGAGGTAGGCGAAGCTCACCGAATGGCTCTCGGGGAAGCCGAAGTCGGCGAACGCCTCGAACTTGGTCGCGATCTCCTCGGCGGTCGGGCCGGTGATGCCGCGCTCGGCCATGCCGGCGAGCAGCCGCTCGCGCATGACCGCCATGCGGGTGTGGGAACGCTTCGAGCCCATGGCCTGGCGCAGCTGGTCGGACTCGCCGGGGCTGAAGCCGGCGATGTCGATCGCCATCTGCATGAGCTGTTCCTGGAACAGCGGCACGCCGAGGGTCTTCTTCAGGCACTCCTCGAGCATGGGGTGCGGGAAGGTGACGGGCTCCTGGCCGTTGCGGCGCCGCAGGTACGGGTGCACCGAGCCGCCCTGGATCGGGCCGGGGCGAATGAGCGCGACCTCGATGACGAGGTCGTAGAACGTGCGCGGGCGCAGCCGGGGCAGCGTGGCCATCTGGGCCCGGCTCTCGACCTGGAACACGCCGACGGTGTCGGCCGCGCACAGCAGGTCGTACACCGCGGGCTCCTGCGGGATCGTGGCCAGATCGACTTCGGTGCCCTCGTGCTCACGAACCAGGTCGACCGCCAGGTGCAGCATCGTGAGCATGCCCAGGCCGAGCAGGTCGAACTTCACCAGCCCGGCGGCCGCGCAGTCGTCCTTGTCCCACTGGAGCACGGACCGGTCCTCCATGCGGGCCCACTCGATCGGGCAGAACTCCACCAGCGGCCGGTCGGCCATGACCATGCCGCCGGAGTGGATGCCGAGGTGGCGGGGAAAGTCGAGCACCTGCCCGGCGAGGTCGAGGACGAGCGCCGGCACCGGCGGGCCCTCGGACTTCACGCTCTCGAACGCGCCGACGTCCCTCCCCCACCGGTCGATCCACTTCGTGAGCCCGTCGGCGTGGCCGGGTGAGAGGCCGGCGGCCTTGGCCATCTCGCGCAGCGCGCTCTTGGGCCGGTACGTGATCACGTTGGCGACCTGGGCGGCGCGGTCGCGCCCGTACTTGTCGTAGACGTACTGGATCGCCTCCTCGCGGCGCTGGTGCTCGATGTCGAGGTCGATGTCGGGCGGTCCGTCACGCTCGGGCGACAGGAACCGCTCGAAGAGCAGGCCGAGCGCGACGGCGTCGGCCTTGGTGACGCCGAGCGCGTAGCAGACCGCGCTGTTGGCGGCGCTGCCCCGACCCTGGCAGTAGATGTCGTGGCGGTGGCAGAAATCGACGATGTCGACGAGCACGAGGAAGTAGCCGGGGAAGCCGAGCTCCTCGATCACGTCGAGCTCGTAGGCGATCTGGCGCCTCGCCTGCTCGTGCTGCTCGTGGCTCGGCGGGTAGCGGATGGCGGCGCCGCGCGCGGTGAGCTCGCGCAGCCAGCTCATCTCGGTGTGACCGGGCGGCACGTCGTGGTCGGGCAGCTCGGGCGCGGCGAGGCTGAGGTCGAACGCGCACGCCGCCGCGACGTCGAGCGTGCGCTCGACCGCGCCGGGCCAGCGGGCGAACCGGCGTTGCTGCTCGGCCGCGCTGCGCAGGTGCGCGAACGCCGCCGCGGGAAGCCAGCCGTCGATCTCGTCGAGCGAGCGCCGGGCACGGACGGCGGCGAGCGCGGTGGCGAGCGGCCGCCGTCCGGGCGTGGCGTAATGCACGTTGTTGGAGGCGATCACGTCGACGGACGCCGACGCCGCCACCTCGGCCAGCGCGTCGTTGCGGTGCCGGTCGAGCGGGTCGCCGTGGTCCCACAGCTCGACCAGCACGCGGTCGCGCCCGAAGGCGGCGACGAGCCGATCGAGGGCGCGCCGGGCTGCGGCAGGGCCGTCGTCGAGGAGCGCGCGCGTGACCGCGCCCTTGCGGCACCCGGTGAGCACGAACCACGCGTCGTTGGCACTCGCCGCGGAGCGGCGCAGGTGAACCGGCGCGCGGGCGGCGTCGGCGAGCGCACCGAGATCGAGGCGGGGCGCGCCCTTCTCCCCCGCCAGCTGCGCCGCGCTCACCGCCCGGGCCAGGCGGGCGTACCCGACCGGTCCCGCCGCGAGCACCACGAGGTGCTCACCGGGCGGGTCGGCGTAGCCGTTCGGCGGCGTGCGGGGGGCATCGAGGGTGAGCTCGGCGCCGAACACGGTGGGGAGCCCGGTGGCGCGGGCGGCGAGGGCGAAGCGCACCACGCCGTACAGGCCGTCGTGGTCCGTGACCGCCAGGGCGGCCAGGCCGAGACGGGCGGCCTCGTCGGCCAGCTCCTCGGGATGGCTGGCCCCGTCGAGGAACGAGAAGTTCGTGTGGCAGTGCAGCTCCGCGTAGCCACGCTCGCCGTGATCGGTCACGGGCGGCCCCTACTCCGCTCTGATTGTCGCCGTCGCAAGCTCCGGCTTTGTGGCGACGGTCAGCAAAGCCGCCATCGCCACCCGGGCCTGCCACCGTATCGAACGTACGTTCGATCAGTCCAGCGGGACCGCCGGGCTCAGAAGCGGAAGCGGGTGGCGCCGTACGGATCGGCCGTCCCCAGGGCGTACACCGTCTTCGGCGTGACCTCGTAGACGTGCCACGGCGGTGGGCCGGCGCTGGGCGCGCTGAACTCGGCATACAGGGCGCCGTCGCGCACGGTCGGTTCCCACCCCCCGGCCGCGAACACGTCGGCGATGCGCCGGAGCTCGGCGTCGTCGGTGACCTTCACGGCTTCGCCCTCCACGACGAGGTCGAACTGGTCCGTCGCCACCGAGATGACGCAGCGCGGGTTGGCGGCCAGGTTCTTCGCCTTGCGCGTGCCGGGACCGGCGTTGAAGAAGAAGCCACCGTCGACCCAGAAGACCCCGAGCGGCATGACGTGCGGACTGCCGTCCGGGTTCGTCGTCGCCAGCCAGTACGTGTGCCGGCCCGGTCCACCGGTCCCCGGGGGTTGGGTCACACCCTGGTCGAGACGTTCACGCACTCTCGCCCACGCGATGGGCGGGGCGTCGTAGCCGTCGAGGTTCCGCTCCGAGCGTGGCTCCCTCACGGTCATGGTCTCTGGACCTCCCCCGCGGCGAAACTCATCGCCGCCTTCAGGTCCCGGCGTTGGAATACACGCGCTCGGGTTGCACGAGCACGGCGAGGCGTCTCTCGCCCGCCATCACGCGGTCGTACTCGTCCCAGTCGTCGTGCGTGCCGCCGGCGGCGCTGAACACGTCTCGGAGCACCTGCGGGACACGGCCGGCGTCCAGCCCGTCGAGGGGATCGTCCGGCCCGGCGAGGTCGACGGGGCCTTCGACGGCGACCCATTCCCAGCCGACGCGGAACACGATCGTCGCCCGGGGCCGGCGCCGCAGGTTGGCGTGCTTGCGGGTGTCGCCCCGCACGACGAGCCCGACGACGGCATCGCCGCTCACCGGGTGCGCTAGGACGCCGGCGTTGGCGATCGAAGCCTGCGGCGAACCGTCGCCGCGTTGGGTCACGACAACAGCGAGGCCGTTGTCGCGGCGAACGAGGTCACGGACGTACTCGATCGTTGCCATGGCGCGAGCTTCGCGCGTCGGGACCGGATGCGAGACTTGCCTCGTCATGGACGGGCTCCTCTCGGCCACCGACGACGACTTCTGCTACCTCACGACGAGTGGGCGCGTCTCCGGGCGTCCGCACGAGATCGAGATCTGGTTCGCGCTCGAGGGGCGCACGCTGTACCTGCTGTCGGGCGGCGGCGAGCGGTCTGACTGGGTACGAAACCTGCGAGCCGAGCCGGCCGTCACGGTGCGGCTCCGCGACACGACCTACGACGCGACGGCGCGGGTCGTCGAGGACGGCGACGAGTCGGAGCGGGGGCGCGGGCTCGTCTTCGAGAAGTACCAGCCGCGCTACAGCGGAAGCCTCGAGCGCTGGCGGCGGGAGTCGCTCCTGGTCGCGATCGACGTGCCTCGAGCGCCTCAGTCGTAGATCGCCTCGAGCGCGGCGTGGCCGGCGGTCACGGCGACGAGACACGCGACGCGCTCGCCGTCGGGCGCGGCCACCAGCACCTGCCAGTACGCACGGCGCGTCCGCGCCCGCCGGTCCCACCAGCGGGCGTCGTGCGCCCACGGCCCCGCCCACGCCGCGATCTCGCCCCCGCGACCGGGCAGGGCCGCGCACCGCAGGCGCGCCGGCGGAGCGGACGGGTCACCCCGTCCCGACACGATGACGACCTCGCCGGCGGCGTCGAGCAGCTCGGCCGGGGGCGGCGGCTCGAAGACGCGCGCCGGCGCCGGAGCCGGGATCGCGCCCGGCCACGGTGGGACCTCGCGAACGTTGGCGCCCGGCGCCGGGACCGCGTCGAGGAGCCGGGCCGGCTCGCGCGGATCGCCCCACGGCACCCACCGCACCCGCTCGCCCGGCGTGCGCCCGCCTTGGGGCACGGCCGTGACCACGGCGGGATGGCCGAGCATCCCCTGCACCCGGGCGAGCACGCGCCCGGCGCGGTCGGCCGCCGCCGGGTCGCCGCCCCAGAATCCGAGCTGGCGGCCGGTGGCGGGCAGCACCTCGTCGGGCACCAACCGCAGCAGCACGAGACCGCTGGTCGCGAGGTCGTCGACCGACCCGTCGTCGTCCACCTCCGCCGTGAGCCAGCCTTCGAGCTGCCAGCGGACGCGCGCCGCCAGCGCCGCCGGGGTGAGCGCCCCCTCGTGGCGCCAGCACCGGGTCAGCCGCTCACCGCGCTCGGTCTCGGCCTCGATCATCACCCGCGTGCACGCGAGACCGAGCGTGCCGAGTCGTGCCATGAGCTGCTCGGCCAGCGCCTTGGCCGCGAACGCGGCGGTCTCGACGTGCACGGCGGGAGGATCGAGCTCGGCGGTCTCGATGAGCTCGGGAGGTGGAGGTGCCGGTGACGCGGTGGCTTCGTCGTCGCCGCGGGCGAGCCGGTGTGCGCGCGCACCGGCCGACCCGAAGCGACCGAGCACGGCGCCGTCGGGCAGCGCCGCGAACGCGCCCAGCGTGCGCAAGCCGAGCCGGACGAGCAGGCCGGCCAGCTCCGCGGCTTCGCCGGGTTCGGGATCCTCGAGCACCGCGACCGGCCACGGGGCGAGAAACCCGGATGACTCCCCCGGCGGCACGACGTACGCCGCGCCCGGCTCGGCGGCGCGCGCCGCGAGCATGGCCGCGAACCCCCCGTCGGCGACGCCGACGCGCGCGTCGGTGATCCCGATGTCGCGAACGGCGTCGAGGCATCGAACGGCCATGGCGGTGTCGCCACCGAAGTACCGCGACGGACCGCGCGTCGGGAACGTGACCCGGCCCGGCTCCTCCAGCACGAAACGGGGCGTGAACGTCTCGACCGCGCGCGCGACGCGCTCGAACGCGCGCGCCTCGACCTGCGGGTCGGCCTCCGCAACGACCAGGCCGGGGCAACGCGCCTCCGCTTCGCGCCGGCGCAGGCCCGCCGTCACGCCTTCTGCGACCGCTTCGGTCGACGCCGCGATCACGAGGAGCCCGCGCTCGCCGCGCTCTACGACCGCGACCGGCACGTCGCACAACGTTGGATCACGGGCGCGCCGCGCGACCACCGGCCATTCGGGGCACCACAGGCAGGCGGTGCGCTCGGCCATCCCGTCAGCCACCCCGTGCCGTCAGCCGGCTTCGACGAGCGCGACGTGATCACGGGCGGCGGCGCCGCGGCCGTCGACGTGCACGCGCTGGTCGCGTCCGGCGAACGCGCCCGCGCCGGCATCCAGGCCGCGCCAGACCGAGCCTCCGGCCCGCAGGCGGAGCGCGGCCTCGGCCGGCCACGGTCCCATCGCCACCAGCACCGCGCCGCGCTCGCGGGCACGGGCGAGCAGCCGCCTCGCATCGCCCACCCGTGCGTATGCCGGCACCTCGGCGAGCACGACGCTGACCCCGTCGAGCAGTGCGGCAACCACCGCAGCCCAGCGGGCGGGGGGCACCCGCCGGACGACGGCGAACCGTTCGAGCTCGACCCCGGCCTCTCCCGCCGCCAGCCCGCCCAGGCTGGCGTCGAGCTCGATCGCGGCGGCCCATTCGCCGGCGGCCGTGGCCGCCGCCGCCAGCTGGAAAGCGACCGACGTGGCTCCCGCTCCGGGGTCGCCGTCGACCGCCACCACCGTCCCCCGCTGGACGGCGCCGCCGGGGAGCAGCGCGCCGAGCGGGCCGGGCACGGCCAGGACCCGCTCGCCGGCCAGCACCACAGGCCGGGCGTGCCGGGCTGTGTTGTCAAGGTGCTCGCGGGATCGCTCGTCCCGCCGGGGAAGTGCGGCCAGGGCCACATGCCGACCATAAGCGAACGTGTGTTCGATCGGCAAGCGCGGGGTCGACCGCAGACCCAGGAAGAGCAGGAAGCGCGAGCGCCTACTTCTGCGGTTCGGGCGGGGGCTTGACCTCGATGCCGAGGGCCTCGAGCGCGTCGGGTGACCAGCCGGCGTCGTCGCCGTAGTAGCCGAAGAGGTGCTCCATCGTCTCGGTGACCTTGGGCTCGAGCTCGGGCCAACGCTCGGGCGGCGCCTGCACAGTGACCGCGCTCGAATAGATCGTCACCTGGGTGGCGCCGAGGTCGAACAGCCGCCGGGCCAGCACGTCGGGCGGCCGGTCGCCCTCGGTGTCGTCGACGGCGTGGTACCGCTCGATCTCCATGCCCGTGAGCGACCGGTTGAGCTCGAAGAACCGGATCGACGGCGACGCGCCGGGTCGGGCGGTGACGGTGATCGGCTGGCCCATCTCTCTCCTTGCGCCGTCGCAGGCTCCGGCTTCGCGGGAACGGTCGGCAAAACCGCCATTCCCGCGGGCGTGAGGTTACGAGATTACGGAGTGCGACCCAGCAACTCGAGCAACGCGGTCTGCCGGTCCGCGCCGGGCTCCGCCTCGTGGTCGGTCCCGAACACCCCGCTGCCGAGCAGCATCTCCTTCTGGGGCTCGATGACCGTGAAGCACGCCTCCACGAGCTCGGGATCGAGCGTCGTGTCCTGGCCCGTCGCCTTGGCGACATCCCAGCCGTGGACCACGACGTCGATGAACCGGTGCCCCAGGTACACCTCGCCCGGGACCGGCCCGTACGACACCGCGCAGGGCGCCTCCATCGCTCCCGGCGCATGGAACGCCTCGCTCGCAGCGCGGGCCGACTCCTCGTACGTCGCCGTCGGGTCAACCCCGAGGATGTCGCCGTCGAGACGGTCGCCGACCTCGTCGATCGTCTTTCCCCGCGCCAGCTCTCCCGCCCAGAAGTTCCCGCTCACGATGTGGTTCACGAGCTCGCGCACGTCCCAGCCCTCGCACGGCGACGAGTGCGTCCACTGGTCGCCGCCGACACCGGCGACGTACCGGCGTGTTCCCGCCAGCGCACGGTCGTGGAGATCCGGCAAATCGGATGCCATGTTCGCCCCCCTGCTCAGAACAGACGTCCGGGTGCCGGCGGCACACCCCGCCAGCACAACCCGTCCATGAAGATCCACGAGCGCCGGTGGATCGCGCTCGGCCCGTACCACGCCAGTGCCGACTTGTGGATCGGCGCCGGGTACCCGACGTTCGACTCGAAGTCGTACGCCGGGTAGTGCTCGGCTTCCTCGCGCATGAGCGCGTCGCGCGTGACCTTGGCGACGCACGACGCAGCGGCGACCGAAAGCGACGTCGAGTCGCCTCGAATGACGGTCGTGACGCGCGCACCCAATGCCAGGTAGTCGTAGTTGCCGTCGAGGATGATGCGATCGGGCTCGTATCCGAGTGCGGAGAGCTGCCCGAGCGCGCGGCGCCCGGCAGCTCGCAACGCCGCGGTCATGCCCAGGGCATCACACTCCTCGTACGACGCATGGCCGACGCCGATCGCGACCGCCCACCCGCGCACGCGGGCTGCCACGATCTCGCGTTCGTCGCGTGTCAACTCCTTGGAGTCGCGTACGCCGCGGAGATGGTCCGGCGGGGGGACGAGCGCTGCCACGGTGACCGGGCCCGCCCACGCGCCCCGGCCGACCTCGTCGATGCCGACGACGACCGGCTCGCCGGCGCCCCAGCAGCGCCGCTCGAGACGGAGGGTCGGAGTCCGCGTACGCGACGCGGGCGTTGCGCCGACGCCTGCCGCCGGCACCGGGGGAGCAGACGCCGATGCCACCATCGCCGGAACATACCAAGCCCCTGCGACGCCGAAGTGCACGTCTCTTCCGCTCCTGGTCAGGTGCCTGTTACCCTCGCCGACGATGGAGCAAGGCACCCGCGTCGAAGTGCGCTCACGCTTCGACGACAGGTGGTCACGTGGGTTCGAGGTCGCCGAGATCGTCGACGAGGGCGACTGCGCCCGCTACAAGCTGAAGCGTCGTTCCGACGGATCGGTACTCCCCGCGCTGTTCGTCGACGACGAGCTGCGCGAGGAGAAGAAGCGCTCGATGTGGTGGATCGCGTAGTCGCGATCCGCTAACTATCGATCTTCAAGCTCTGGATCAGCTCTTCGACGGAGATCGCCTGGAGCGTGGTGGTCCGCATCGTGCCCCGCGCCGCCAGCATGATCGCGGCCCGGGCCATCGTCGCCTCGTCGGGCGCCTCGATCACGTTGAGGAAGTCGTACTGGCCCATGAGGGCGTACTGGGCGATGACCGTCAGGCCCATCCCCTCGACCTCGCGCGTGACCTCCCGGATGCGCTCGGGGTTCTCGCGGACGGTCGCCCACCCATCGGGCCCCAGTGTCGTGAGCATCGCGTAGGTCGGCACGGTTTCCCTTCTCGCCGTCGCAAGCTCCGGCTTTGCGGCGACGGGCGGCAAAGCCGCCGTCGCCGCGGCGGGAGCTTACCGACGGCTCTCCAGCCGGGCGATGTTGTCGGCCTCGCCGGGGTCCGGCTCGGTTGCGAACCACGCGTCGAGGAGCTCGCGGGCCACTACGGGGCTCGTGAGCCGAAGCCCCATGACGAGCACGTTGGCGTCGTTCCATTTCCGGGCGCCGGCGGCGGTGGCGGCGTCGGTGCACAACGCGGCGCGCACGCCCGGCACCTTGTTCGCGGCGATCGACGCGCCCGTGCCGGTCCAGCAGAACAGGACCCCCGTGTCGACGTCGCCCTTGGCGACGAGCTCGCCGACGCGCTCGCCGACCTCGGCCCATTCGATGGGCTCGCCGCCCGGCGGACCCACCAGCACGACGTCGTGGCCGCGCTGCTCCAGGTCGTCCCGGACGGCGTCGGTCAGCCCGGTCTTCTCGTCCGACCCGAGCACCACCCGCATGGCGATCGAGCTTACGGCGAGCCCAGGACCGACCTCGGTGGCGGCCCGTATCCTGGCCCGATGCCGCCGACGAAGGTCGGGATCGTCCCGCACACGCACTGGGACCGGGAGTGGTACGCGCCGTTCCAGGTGTTCCGGGCCCGGCTGGTCCGGCTCCTCGACGCGCTCCTCCCGCTCCTCGAGCACGACCTGAGCTACGCCCGCTTCCTGCTCGACGGCCAGACGGTGGTCGTCGACGACTACCTCGAGGTCCGGCCCGAGGCGGCGGAGACGCTGCGGCGGCTGGCCGCCACCGGCCGCCTGTCGGTGGGGCCGTGGATGGTCCTCATGGACGAGTTCATGGTCTCGGGCGAAACGATCGTCCGCGACCTCCAGCTCGGCCTGCGGCGCGCGATCGAGCTCGGCGGCGCGATGCCGGTCGGATACCTGCCCGACATGTTCGGCCACATCTCGCAGATGCCGCAGATCCTCCGGCTGGCAGGTTTCGAGCATGCGGTGGTGTGGCGCGGCGTCCCGTCGACGGTCACGCAGACCGCGTTCGCGTGGGAGGCGCCCGACGGTTCAACCGTGCGCGCCGAGTACCTGTACGGCTCGTACTCGAATGGTCGCGACCTTCCCGACGATGCCAAGCAGCTCGTCGCGCGGGCGCGGAGCTACGAGCTCGAGCTCGGCCCGGCCCGGCTCCCCGGTGGATCGATGCTGCTGATGAACGGCACCGACCACCAGATGCCGCAGCCGTGGCTCGGGCGCGTCGTCGCGGAGGCGAATGAGATCCAGGACGACTACCGGTTCGTCGTCACCTCGCTCGCCGAATACCTCCCCGAGCAGCCCACCGAGGGACTGACGACGGTCCGGGGCGAGCTGCGATCGGGGGCGCGCGCCAACGTGCTCATGGGAGTGGCGTCGAACCGCGTCGACGTGCACCAGGCGTGCGCGGTCGCGGAGCGGGCACTCGAGCGCCGGGCGGAGCCGCTGTCGGCGATGTTCGTACCGGCGGAGCGGTATCCCGACGCGCTCCTCGGGATCGCGTGGCAGAAGCTCGTGGAGAACAGCGCCCACGACTCCTCGTGCGCGTGCAGCGACGACGAGGTCGTCGACCAGGTGATGGTGCGCTACCACGAGGCACGCCAGATCGGCGACGTCCTCGCGCGGGAGGCCATGCGGCAGCTCGCCACCGAGGTGGACACACCTGCCGGGTCGACGCTGGTCGCGAACCCGACGCAAGCGCAGCGCGGCGGCGTGCTGTCGGTGAGCGTCCCCGGGGAGGGGCCGTTCCACTTCGTGACGCCTGACGGCGAGGCGCGACCGACCCAGGTGCTGGGCCTGCTCACGGGCGAGGGGTTCTCGACGATCGTCTCGGGCCAGAAAGTGCGGTGGGTGATCGAGATGATGAACGGGCCCGAGTTCGCCGGTGAGCGCATCGGCCACTACGACATGGACGAGGCCGACGACGGCGCGCTCGAGCTCACCTTCCGGGGTGCCCACCCCGGCGAGCCGCACATCGACCTGACCGAGCTGCGGGACGAGCTCGTGCAGCTCGGCGACGAGGGCAAGACGATCCGCTTCCGGGTCATCACGGCGCCGGTACAGGAGGCGATCTTCGCCGCCGACGACGTGCCCGGCTTCGGCTGGCGGAGCTACACGGTCGCCCCCGGGGCGGGACCGACCAGCGCGGTCACGTCGGGGCCGTCGTCGCTCGACAACGAGCATCTCCACGTCGAGGTCGACGGCGACGGCACGTACGCCATCACGACCGCCGATGGGCTGACGGTGCGCGGCCTCGGACGACTGGTGGACGGCGGCGACGGCGGCGACACCTACAACTACTCCCCGCCCGCCGAGGATCTCGTCATCGACCGGCCCGAGCGCGTCGAGGTCACCGAGCTCGAGTCCGGTCCTGTGCGCGCCCGCGTGCGCATCGATGCGACGTACCAGTGGCCGACGCACGCTGTCGGCGACGAGCGTTCCTGCGAACAGCGTGCGGGCGACACGACCCCTGTCGGGGTGCACACGACCCTGGAGCTGCGCACCGGCGAAAGGTTCCTCCGCGTCCACACCGAGTTGGACAATCCCTGCCGTGACCACCGGCTACGGGCGCACTTCCCGCTCCCCGCGCCGGTGGCGAAGTCGCACGCGGAGTGCGCGTTCGCCGTCGTCGAGCGCGGCCTGACCGCGGAAGGAGGCCCCAACGAGTTCGGCCTCCCGACCTTCGTGTCGCGCCGCTTCGTCGACGCCTCGGACGGGAGCGCCGGCCTCGCGATCGTCCACGACGGACTGCTGGAATACGAGCTCGTCACGGACGACGGGAAGCAAAGCGACGAGATGGCGCTCACGCTGCTGCGCGCGACCGGGTACCTCTCCCGCTTGCAGCTCTCGATGCGGGCGAGCCCGGCCGGGTACCCGTATCCGCTCGAGGGCCCGCAGGTGCCGGGCCGTCGCACCTTCGACTACGCGCTGCTGCCTCACCGCGGCGACTGGCGCGACGCAAACCTCTACGACGCCGCCGACGAGGTGCTCGTCCCGCTCGAGCGCGTCAGAGCGGGTGGCGTGGCGGGCGCGCGCCGCGAGCCCACCGGGGCGCGCTTGCGGGTGGACGGCGCCCGGGTGTCGGCGGTGCTGCGCGAGCCGGGCGGGTTGCTGGCGCGCGTGTTCAACCCGTCCCCCGATCCGTCGACGGCCGCCGTCGAACGCGACGGTGCGCCCGCGACGGGCTGGACGGTCGACCTGGTCGGCCGGCCCGTCGAGCGGTTCGAGGGCGCGGTCGAGCTCCGCCCGTGGGAGATCGCGTCGCTCCGCGTGGACGACGCCGTCAGCTGAACCCTCCGGCGTCGCCCGGCGCGCCCGGGGGCGCGGCAAGAAGGGTCTCGCCCCGTGGCTCGGTGGTCGACCAGGCGCGGTCGAGGCCGGGCGCGCTGAGCCGGATCGGGTGTTCGCACTCCCACAGCAGCGCGGGCCGGGCGCCGTGCCAGCGGACGGCATAGGAGACGCGCCCCGCGCGCGTGGGCGCGTCGTGCACGTCCAAGCTCTGGCCGCGCCATTCGGCGGGCAGCTCGACCAGCAGAGCGGCGGAATCGTCGTCGCTCGCGCGCACACCGGCGCCGACGAGGAGGTCGCGCACTGATCCGAGCAACGGCGCGGGACCGTCGGGCCAGGTGAAAGCCGCCGAGGCCGAGGCGAGTCGCTTCCGGATGCTCGACCACGGCGTCGGGTCGGGCGCACGGTGCGACGCCCGCGCCCGGGCGCGGATTCCGAGCCGTCGCCACGCGGCGGCCGCCTCGCCGTCGAAGCCCCAGTCCTCGAGGGCGGCGACCTCCTCGCCGCTCGGACGCCGGCGCGCGTCCGCGGCCAACAGGAGCGCAGCGCGTCCGGCGTCGACGGCGTCTTGCAACCGAGGATCGGGAAGGACGACGCGCATCCCGCGGCGCCGCTGCGCGTCCCAGCCGGCGGCGGCCACAGCGGCGTCCGGAAGCAGGGAGAGATCGACGGCCTCCACCGGCACCGAGCGGCCCGGGCGGCCGACGGCCAGCGCGCAGCGCAGCCTGGTCCGGTGCGCAACCGGGTGCAGCAACGCGACCTCGAGTCGCATCCCTCGGCCTCCCACACCGGTGAACGTGCTCTCGTGCGCCCGGCCGGCCTCGACCATCTCGAAGGCGTCGCCGCCCATTCCCGCGGCCCACCGTTTCGCCGCCCGCGGCGTTCGGAGCGCCGGACGCCCGTCGACCGTCACCCACGACCCGCGCGTCCCTATCGCGCGCATGCGGCCGGCCGGCGTCGGCCTGAGCACGAGGGCGGCGACGAACGGCGCGCCCGAGGCGTTCTCGATCTCGACCGCGACGAGGCCGGCCGGGCCGCCGACGCCGTAGGCGCGCTCCACCGCGTCGCCTCCGGGCACGCGCAGGGACGTCTCGACGACCGGCGCCCCGCCGACGAGCGCCTGACGGACCCCGGCCTCACGCGCCGGGACATGCCACCGATCGTCGGCGCCGACCCACCAGTCGAGCTGCCAGCGCGCGCCGTCCGGAGTGATCGCGCCGCGATCGTCGACAAGAGCCTGGTGGGCGGAGCCGAGGACCCCGACGCGGGTCGGGGCGCGCTCCGTCACGTCATCCCGACCGGAGCCTCATGTGATCCCGTGCAGCTCGGCCTTCGCCTCACGCAGCATGAGCGCGGTGACGAGATCCTCGGCGCGCTTGCCCTCGTACAGCACCGCGCCGACCTGTTCGGCGATCGGCATCTCGACGCGCTGCCGTCGGGCGAGCTCGAGCACGGCGGCGGTCGACTTCACGCCTTCGGCGACCATCTTCATGTCGGCCACGATGTCGTCCAGCTGCCGACCCTTCCCCAGCTCGACGCCCACCGTGCGGTTGCGACTCTGCGTGCTGGTGCACGTCGCCACGAGGTCGCCCATGCCGGCCAGGCCCGAGAAGGTGAGCGGGTTGCCGCCGAGCGCGATGCCGAGACGCGTGAGCTCGGCGAGACCGCGGGTGAGGAGCGCCGCCTTCGTGTTGTCGCCGTAGCCGAGCCCGTCGGCGATGCCGGCCGCGATCGCCATCACGTTCTTGAGCGCGCCCGCGATCTCACACCCGACCACATCGGGATTCGTATACACGCGGAACGTCACCGTCATGATCAGCGACTGGAGCTCGTGCGCGGTCGCTTCCTCACTCATCGCTACCACCGACGCCGCCGGCTGCCCCGCGGCGATCTCGCGTGCGAGGTTCGGGCCCGTGAGGACGCCGATCCGCTCCGGGAGGTGTGTCGGCAGCACCTCGCCGATCACTTCGGTCATGCGTCGCAGCGTGCCCTGCTCGACGCCCTTCGCCAGGCTGACCACCGGCACCGCAGGCCGGACGAATTCCGCCGCCTCCATCAGCACCGATCGCATGCCGTGCGACGGCACACCGAGCACGACGACGTCCGCGCTGCCGCACGCCTCACCGATGTCCGACGTGACCCGCAATGCGTCGGGGAGCGCGATGCCGGGGAGATAGTCGGGGTTCTCGTGCCGCTCGGCAATCGTGGCGGCGAGATCGGGCCGGCGCACCCAGAGCACGGTGTCGGCGTTGTTGGACACGAGCGCGGCGACGGCGGTGCCCCACGAGCCCGCGCCCACCACCGCGACTCGCGCCCCGTCGCTCACGTGGCCGTCTCGACGTCGTCGGCGCGGTCGTCGGTCCGATTCGCGGGGCGAACCCGAGCCGTCTCGGGACCGCGCTGCCACCACCCGTCGTCTCCCGGCCCCGGTCGCTGCGGGTAGATCTCGCGTGCCCGCGCCACGCAGCCGGCGATCGCACCCATGATCCTGTCGGTCGCGTCGGGGATGTCGTCGTCGGCGTGGACCCGCACGGGCGCTCCGACCACTGCGGTCTCCGCCACGCCCCACTGCCAGTTCGGCTTCCGGCCCTTGAACAACGTGCGGTGCGCGCCCCAGAGTCCGACGGGCGTCACGGGCACCCCGGACTGCGCGGCGAGCCGGGCCGTGCCGGACTTCCCCGCCATCGGCTCGAGGTCGAGCGAGATCGTCCCCTCGGGGAAGATCGCGACGCACTCGCCCCGCCCGAGCGCCTCGACCGCCAACTCGAGGGATCCGGCCGCCGTCGGCGAGTTGCGCACGACGGGGATCTGACGGACCTGGTGCAACAGGAAGCCGAGCGGCTGTTTGTCGAACAGCTCGGCCTTGGTCAGGAAGCGCACCCGGCGGTGACGGCGGTCGGCGAGGTAAGCGAGTGCGAGCGGGTCGAGGTACGAAGTGTGGTTGCTGGCGAGGATCACGGGCCCGCGCGGCGGAACGAGGTGCGCGCCTTCGATCGTCCATTTCATCCCGTAGTGCAGCGGTGGCAACAAGACGGTGCGAGCAGCGGAATACACCGGTTCCAAAGTCTCTCCCTGTCGCCGTCGCAAGCTCCGGCGACCGTCGGCAGAGCCGACGTCGCCGCCCGGTAGCATACGCATTCGCATGCGTTTCGACCTTCGGCGTGCGTCGCGGAGTCGTGAATGACCGGTACGGGCGTCGTGATCCCGGTGCGAGCGTTCGCATTGGGCAAGGCGCGACTCGCCGCGCAGCTCGACGACGAGACGCGCACCGATCTCGCTCGCAAGCTGGCTGACCGCGTGGGGGCGGCGTCGGGTGAGCTTCCCACCGTCGTCGTGTCGAGCGCGTCCGACGTGCGCGACTGGGCACGATCCCGCGGGCTCGACGTCGTCGACGATCCCGGGACGCTCGACGACGCCGCCGCCGTGGGACGTGGATGGGTGGCGACACGCGGCTGTGCTCGCGCGGTAATCGCGCACGCCGATCTGCCCTTCGCCCGGAGCCTCGCGGCGCTCGGACGCGACGGCGCCCGCCCGGTCGTGGCGATCGTGCCGTGTCACCGCGACGACGGCACCACAGTGCTGTCGGTGCCCGTCGACGTGCCCTTCCGGTTCGCCTACGGCCAGGGGTCGTTCCGGCGGCATGCCGCCGAGGCCCGACGGCTCGGCCTCGGCTTCCGCGTCGTGCGCGACCCCGAGCTGGCCTTCGACGTCGACGTGCCCGACGACCTCCACCGGCTCGATCTCCTTGTCCCCTGACCTGCCCATACCGGCGCGGGCGCTCGCGATCGGCGCCCATCCCGACGACGTCGAGTTCGGGTGCGGCGCCACGCTGGCCAAGTGGGCGCAAGCGGGCGCCGAGGTCCGCCTGCTCGTGCTCACCGACGGCTCGAAGGGGACCTGGGATCCGGCCGCCGACCTCGAGGCGCTGGTCGCGACCCGCCGCCGTGAGCAGGACGCGTCCGCCGCCGTCCTCGGCCTCGCCGGTGTCGATTTCCTCGGCGTGCCCGACGGCGAGCTCGGCAGCGGGTTGGCCGAGCGGGCTCTGGTCTGCGAGGCGATTCGGCGGGCCCGACCGGACGTCGTGCTGGGCCACGATCCGTGGAAGCGGTACCGACTCCACCCCGACCATCGCCACGCCGGGTGGCTCGTGCTCGACGGGGTCGTCGCCGCCCGTGATCACCACTACTTCCCCGAGCAGCACCTGCCGGCGCATCGCCCGGGACGGATTCTCCTGTTCGAGGCGGAGGAGGTGGACCACCTCGAGGCGGTCGACCGGCACGTGGACACCAAGATCCGGGCCCTGTTGTGCCACCGCAGCCAGTGGCCGTCCACCATGCGGATCGACGCCTCCGCCCCCGACAGCGACGCCCAGCTCGAGGGCTTCGTGGGGCGGGTCCGGGGCGAGGCGGAGGCGGCCGGCCGGGCGTCCGGGATCGGGCCCGCCGAAGGGTTCAAGCTCCTCGATAAGGTGTGACTCGGCGGCGTCCGGTCGCGAGAAGGGGGCCCGAAGGCCCCCTCCTCACCTTTGCTGAAGCTGTGGAACTCGCCGGTTACCGGCGGGCCCGCCTCTTCGCCGGACGCCGCTTTGCCGTCTTGCTCGCCGCAGCCTTGCGACGACGCCGCTTGACGGGCTTCGCAGTACCGGCAGCCTTACGACGACGCCGCTTGACCGGCTTCGCCGCGCCCGCCGCCTTGCGACGACGACGCTTGGCGGGCGCCTTCTTCGCCGCAGCCTTGCGACGACGACGCTTTGCGGGCGCCTTCTTCGCCGTGGCCTTACGACGACGACGCTTTGCGGGCGCCTTCTTCGCCGAGGCCTTGCGACGACGGCGCTTGACCGGCTTGGCCGCAGCTGCCTTACGCCGCCGCTTCGCCGGCTTCCGTGCCGTCGACTTGCGTGTCGTCCGGCGACGCGTCGTTGTGCGGCGCTTCGCCGGCTTCCGTGCTGTCTTCCTAGCTGATTTCCGTGCTGTACGTCTCTTCGCCGGAGGCACGGTCACCACCTTTCGTCGGGAATAGGTCTGTAGAGAGCGAACAACAGCGTTCGCTGTCCGTCTCTACTTGTTCACGGCGGACTTGAAGCCGGCTCCTGCCGAGAACTTCACGCCCTTGGATGCCGCGATCTGAACCGGCTCACCCGTGCGCGGGTTGCGACCCGTGCGCGCTGCGCGCTGGGTACGCGACCAAGCGCCGAAACCGGGAACCGTCACCTTGTCGCCGCGCGCAACTGCACCCTGCACGACCTCGATGAGGCTGTCGACGACGGATGCAACGTCTTTCTTGTCGACACCACCTGCCGCCGAGTGAACTGCATCGACGAGCTCTGACTTGTTCACGCCTACCTCCGAATTTGCGGCCGGGTATCTGAGAAAGTTGAACCCATCCCGACCACAATTTCAAGCATTTCCATCAATTGTGAACGACGCGCGCACTCAGAGCAAGCTCAGACAGCGCGAACACCGCCCCTCGAACCCACGAAGACGCCGCGACAACGCGCGATCGCGCTGATACGTCGCGCAATGTGAGTCCGTGTACACCACGGTAACCCGCGCGACGATGCAAAAGGTGGATATACCGCTTGCTGACGGGGTGTACGACGCGTTCGTCGTGTGGGCGGAGACGCGCGATGACGGCACGATCGCGCTCGATCTGACGATCACGACCGGCGCGAGCAAGGGCGATGTCGTGTCCGTGCGCGCGACGAGCGCACCGCGCGACGCGATCGATCTCATCGGTGTGCCGTGCACGCTGAACGTGCGCGCCGGAGAGCCGGTGGTCGAGTGGTAGCGCGTGCGCGTACACAAGAAATGGCCGTTTGACCAGGGAAAACGCGAAAGACCCGGCCGTTGCGGCCGGGTCTTCGCATTGCAGCCCCGAGCGGATTCGAACCGCCGCTTCCGCCTTGAGAGGGCGGCGTCCTAGGCCACTAGACGACGGGGCCGGGGCCGTTTCTTCCGGGCTCGGGGGGGAGGACTCGAACCCCCAACGACAGGACCAGAACCTGTTGTGTTGCCGATTACACCACCCCCGAAGGAAGCGTCATGGTACCGAGTCCGGGCACGAGCCTCCCTACCCGGTTCGTGCCCCGGGCGAGCCGTCCGAACCCGACGATCCGACCGGCTGCCACGCGGAGCGCCTCGCTCATGAACCGACGCCACTCCTCCAGACCGGAGATCGGGCTCGTCCGTGTCGGGGACGTCACGGCGTCCAGCCCGAGCTCGTTCGCGATCGAGCGGATGCGCAGTGCGTGGAACGGGTCCGAGACGAGCACCACCTGCTTCTCGCTCCGGTGCCGCAGCACGCGAGCGGCGGCCGACAGTGACTCCCAGGACGTGTGACTCGTGGTCTCGCGCAGGATCGCACTGTCGGGGATGCCCTTGTCGTGGAGGTAGTTCGCGCCCGATGTGGCCTCCGTGAACATGTCGCCGGTCTGCTTGCCGCCGGTCACGACGATCAAGGGCGCGACACGGTCGTGGTACAGCGAGGCGGCGTGGTCGAGCCTCGCCTTGAACACCGGCGAGGGCCGGCCGTTGTACTGCGCGGCGCCGAGCACGACGATCGCCTGCGAGCGGCGGGTGTCGTCCTGACGGGCGGCCCACCAGACCTGCACGAAGGTGACGACGTAGTAGAGGAGCGCGGCGAGGAGCACGACGAGGCCGACGCGCCGGACAAGCTTCCAGCCCGTCACGCGCCGCTCTCGAGCCGGTCGCGGGCGGCGCGGAGGCGTCGAAGCGTGCGCTCGCGACCGAGCAGGTACATGGAGTCGAACAAGGGCAACCCGGCGGCGCGACCCTCGACCGCGGTGTAGATGACGTGCATGGCCTTCCGGGGCTTGATGCCGAGCTTCTCGAAGACGGGACGGATGTCGAGGTCCTCGCTGCGTTCCCACGGGCACGACTCGACGTGCTCGACGACGGCATCGAGGATCTCGCCGGCGCGCTCGGTCTTCTCGACGCGTTCCCACGACCCCGGGTCGACCCTGAACGCCTGCTCGTCGACGAACAGGAAGTCCATCTGCTCCACCAGGGCGCCGAGGGTGACGGCGCGGTCCTGCCCGATGCGCAGCGCTCCACGGAAGACGTCGGGGTCGAGCCGGTCTCCGAATCGCGCTCGCGCGTCCGGGAGGACGCGGCGCTCGAGGTCGTCGATGTCGAGGCGACGGATCCATTCGCCGTTCATCCAGTCCAGCTTCTGATGGTCGAAGAAGGCGGGTGAATGGACGACGCGGGCGAGGTCGAACTCGGCGACGAGCTCGGCCCGGTCGAGGATCTCGCGGTCGTCTTCGGGCCCCCACCCGAGCAACGCCAAATAGTTGAGCACCGCCTCCGGGAGGTAGCCGGCGTCGCGGAACTCCTCGAGGGCGACGGCACCGTGACGCTTCGACAACTTGGCCCGGTCGGCGCCCACGATCAGGGGCAGGTGGGCGTACGCCGGGCGCGCGGTCGAGCCGAGCGCCTCCCGGAGCGCGAGCACGCGGTGGGTGGTGTCGAGCAGGTCCTCCCCCCGGATGACGTGCGTGATCGCCATCTCGATGTCGTCGACCGCGTTCGCAAGGAAGAACAGTGGCGTGCCGTCCGAGCGGACGATCACGAAGTCGGGAATGGTCGCCCACTCGACGCTGACCTCCCCCCGGATGAGATCGGTGAAGGTGCTGGCGCCGTCGTCGGGCGTCCGGAACCGGAGCGACCGGGGGCGGCCCTCGGTGGCGAGCGCGGCCCGCTCCCCGGCATCGAGGTCGCGGCAGTGCCCGTCATAGCCGGGGGTGCGGCCGGCGGCGCGAGCCGCCTCGTTGCGCGCCCGCACCTCTTCTTCTGTGCAGTAGCACTCGTAGGCGTGGCCCTGGGCGAGGAGCTGATCGGCGGCGGCGTGGTACCGGTCGAAGCGGGCGCTCTGGAGGACCGGCCCTTCGTCCCAATCGAGGCCCAGCCACGTGAGCGTGTCCTGGATCCCGGCGATCCACTCGGGGCGCGACCGGGCGACGTCAGTGTCCTCGATGCGAAGGGCGAAGGTCCCCTCCTCGTGCCGGGCGAACAGCCAGTTGAACAGCGCGGTGCGGGCGCCGCCGACGTGGAGGGAACCGGTCGGAGCGGGTGAGAACCGCACCCGCGGCGCGTCGGCCATGACCGCTCGAGTGTCGCGCGAACCGGCTACGTGCCGGAGGCGAGCTCGTCGAGGAGCTTGCGGGCGATCACGACGCGCTGGATCTGGTTCGTTCCCTCGTAGATCTGGGTGATCTTGACGTCGCGCATCATGCGCTCGACCGGGAAGTCGCGAGTGGTGCCGGCGCCGCCGAGGAGCTGGACGGCGTCGGTCGTGACGCGCATCGCGGTGTCGGTGGCGAAGAGCTTCGCCATCGACGAGGCCTTCGAGATGCCGGGCGCCCGGGCGTCGACGCGGGCGCAGGCCGCGTACACCAGCAGCCGGGCGGCTTCGAGCTGGGTAGCCATGTCGGCGAGCATGAACTGGACGCCCTGGAAGTCGGCGATGCGCTGGTCGAACTGGCGGCGGTCGAGCACGTACGACCCGGCGACGTCGAGCGCGCCCTGGGCGAGGCCCAGCGCCTGCGCGGCGACGGCGGGCCGGGAGGTGTCGAGCGCCTCGAGCGCGTAGTGGAAGCCGCGGCCCTCCTCGCCGATGAGGTTCTCGGCCGGGACGATCACGTCCTCCAGCACGACCTCGCCGGTGGGCGAGCCCCGCAGGCCCATCTTGTGCTCGATCTTGCCGATGGAGAGACCGGGCCGGTCCCGCTCGACGACGAAGGCGGTGATGCCGCGGTGGCCGGCGGCGGGATCGGTCTTGGCGAAGACGGTGTACACGTGGGAGACACCGGCGCTCGTGATCCAGGCCTTGCGCCCGTTCAGCACCCACTGGTCGCCGTCGCGGACGGCGCGGGTGGTCATCGAAGCCGCGTCGCTGCCGGCGTTGGGCTCCGAGAGGCAATAGCTCGCCTGCTGCTCCCCCGCCACGACCGGCGGGAGCACCCGCCGCCGGAGCTCGTCGGTGCCGTGGGCGAGGAGTGCGGCGACCCCGGTGCGGGTGACGAACGCAGTCAGCGCCGTCGACCCGCACGCACGCGCCAGCTCCTCGATGACCAGCGCCGCCGTCAGCAGGTCGCCGGCGTCACCGCCGTGCTCGGGTGGGTAGAGCGCGCGAACGAAGCCGGAGTCCCGGAAGGCGTCCATGCTCGCCTTCGGAAACGCCTCCCGCTCGTCGACCTCGGCCGCGTGCGGGGCGATCTCCTTCTCGGCGAACCGACGGAGCGCCGCCCGGAACTCCTCGTGCTCCTCGGAGAGCAAGAAGCTCGGGGCGCTCACAACCTGACATCGTAGTCAGGGTTCGCGCGTGCGAAGCTCAGCGACGCTCGGTCACTCCACGGGTACCGGCACACCGGCGCGCAGCGCGGCGCGGGCCTCGGCGAGGTGGGCGGGGAGCGCGGGCGGGACGAGATGCAGGACGTCGAGGGGGATGGCGTCGACGAGGGATCGCCGCTCGTAGTAGCCGTGGTGCGCTCCGCGCACCGCGCGCGCTCGCCAGGTGACGAAGTCGGGATCGGCGTCACCGCGGTAGCCGAGGATCTGCATCCCGAACTCGACGTCGCGCACGACCGGGGCGCGCCCGAAGAGCGCGGCGCGGCGCATTGCGATCTCGGCCACGACGGCGATCGCATCGTCGGGATGCTCGTGGGGCGCGAGCGCGAGCTGGTCTCGCACCCGGTTCGCGAGCGTGAGCGCGTATCCGATGTTCGGCCCCGGCGAGCCGAGCAGCTTGCCGGTCGGCCAGCCCGCCGGAAGGTCGCCGGGCCGGTCCGCCACCCAGCTCCTCGCCGCCGGCATCTTCACACCCGGCGGGAGGTTCGGCTCCTGGCGGGGTTCGTCCTCGAGGCGCTCGGGGACGAACGGGTCGGTGGGCACGGGTAGTCGCTAGCCGCGCAGTTGGGCTCGAAGCAACCCGTACACGAGCGAGTCCTCGAGCGCCTGCCACGACGCCTCGATGATGTTCTCCCCCACCCCGATCGTCGTCCACGTCTCCTCGCCGTCGGTGCTGTCGACGAGCACCCTGGTGACGGCGCCGGTGCCCTTGTGCGTGTCGAGCACCCGCACCTTGTAGTCGGTGAGATGGATCCGATCGAGCTCCGGGTAGCGCGTCGCGATGGCCTTGCGCAGGGCGGCGTCGAGCGCGTTCACGGGGCCGTTGCCCGTCGCGATCTCGTGGAACGGGTCGCCGTCGGCGCGGCCGCGGACGATCGCCTGCGTCGACAGGCGCTCGTCGTCGCGGGCGTCCTCGACGATCACTTCCCATTCCTCGACGTGGAACCAGTCCTGTCGCCACCCGGTCGCGTGCCGCATGAGGAGCTCCAGCGACCCGTCAGCCACCTCGAAGTGGTACCCCTCGTGCTCGAGCTGCTTCAGCGTGTCGACCATCTCGCTGAGCTGGGGCCCGTCGAGCTCGATGCCGAGCTCCTTTGCCTTCATCGCGAGGTTGCTGCGCCCGGCGAGCTCCGACACGACGACGTGTGTGCGGTTGCCGACCAGCTCGGGGCGCACGTGCTCGTACGCGTCGGGCTTCCGGGCGATGGCGCTGGCGTGGATGCCGCCCTTGTGCGCGAACGCCGACGTGCCCACGTAGGCGGCTTGCGCGTTCAGCGCCATGTTCACGAGCTCGGCCACGTGATGGGCGACGGGCGTGAGGCGCTCGAGCCGGTCGGGCGGGATGGTCTCGATCCCCATCTTCAGCGTGAGGTTCGGGATGATCGCGGTGAGGTTGCAGTTCCCTGTCCGCTCGCCGTACCCGTTGATCGTCCCTTGCACCTGGGTGGCACCGCCGCGTACACCGGCCAGCGCGTTGGCGACCCCGGTGCCGGCGTCGTCGTGGAGGTGCACGGCGACGGCGACGTCGCCGCCGAAGTAGGCGACGACCTCGCGCACGACGCGCTCGACGTCGTGCGGCAGCGTCCCGCCGTTCGTGTCGCACAGCACGAGGTGCGACGCGCCCGCCTGGGCCGCGCCCTCGAGGACACGCAGCGCGAACTCCGGGTTGCTGCGGTAGCCGTCGAAGAAGTGCTCGGCGTCGAAGAGCACCTGGCGGCCGTTGGCCCGCAGGAACTCCACCGAGTCGGCGACCATCGCCGCGCCCTCGTCGAGCGTGGTCTGGAGTGCCTCGGTGATGTGGTAGTCCCACGACTTGCCGACGATGCACACGGCCTCGGTGTTCGCCTCGAGGAGGTGCCGCAAGGTGTCGTCGGAGTCGACCTTCCCCTTCACGCGCCGCGTCGAACCGAACGCGACGACCTTGCTCGTCCCGAGCTTCAGCTCGTGGGGGATCCGGCGAAAGGCCTCGTCGTCCTTGGGATTGGAGCCGGGCCAGCCCGCCTCGATGTAATGGACGCCCAGCCAGTCGAGCTGCTCGGCGATGCGAAGCTTGTCGTCGACGGTGAGCGAGATGCCTTCGAGCTGCGCTCCGTCGCGCAGCGTGGTGTCGTAGATCTCGACTCGGCTCGGAACGTCATTCTCCGGCATATTCCAACCACTCTTTGTATTGCGGCACCTCGCCGTGGACGGTGGCGAAGTAGATCTCCTGGATCTTGCGCGTGATCTCGCCGGGCTCGCCGATCTCGCGATCGTCGACCGAGCGCATCGGGACGATCTCGGCCGCGGTACCGGTGAGGAACGCCTCTTCGGCGCTGTAGAGGTCGGTTCGCAGGAGGTTCTCCTCCCGCACCTCGTAGCCGAGGTCACGCGCGATGGTCATCACCGAGTCACGCGTGATCCCTTCGAGCGCGCCCGAAGAGAGCGGCGGCGTGATGAGCGCGCCCTCCTTCACGACGAACACGTTCTCGCCCGTGCACTCGGCGATGAACCCGTGCGTGTTGAGCAGGATCGCCTCGTCGTAACCGGAATGGAGCGCTTCCACCTTCGCGAGGCTCGAGTTGATGTAGATGCCCGTGCCCTTCGCCGCCACCGGGTTCACGTTGGGGTCCATGCGCCGCCACGACGACACCTTCATGCGCACGCCGTGCTTGAGCGCCTCGTCGCCGAGGTACGTGCCCCACGGCCACACCGCGATCGACACGTTCACCGGGGACAGCAGCGGGTTGAGACCCATCTCGCCGTAGCCGAGGAACGCGATCGGGCGGATGTAGCAGGACTCCACCTGGTTGACCCGGATCGTCTCCTTCGTCGCGTCGACGAGCTCCTCGAGCGTGTATGGCACCTCCATCATGAAGAAGTGCGCGGACTGCAAGAGCCGACGCATGTGGTCGGTGAGCCGGAACACCGCCGGTCCGGCGGCCGTCGGGTAGGCGCGGATGCCCTCGAACACGCCCGAGCCGTAGTGCAGCGTGTGGGTGAGGACGTGGATGCGGGCGTCGTCCCAGTCGACGAGCTTCCCGTCCATCCAGATCTTCGCCGTCTTGTCGATGGGCATCCTTCACACCTTTCCGGCGATCGCGTCGCCGATCTCCGACGTGGTCCCGCTCACGTCGTCCGACGCGGCCACCGCCTTCTCGACTCGGGCAGCCGCCTCGGTCTCGCCGAGGAACTCCAGCAGCATCGCTACCGAGATGATCGCAGCCCGGGGGTCGGCCTGTCCGGTTCCTGCGATGTCCGGCGCCGAGCCGTGCACCGGCTCGAACACCGACGGGCCCGTCCGGGCCGGATTCAGGTTGGCGGAGGCGGCACGGCCGATCCCGCCGGAGACGGCGCCGGCCAGGTCGGTGAGGATGTCGCCGAAGAGGTTGTCGGTGACGATCACGTCGTAGCGGCCCGGATCCTGGACGAGGTGGATGCACGCGGCGTCGACGTGCTGGTAGCCCGTCGAGACGTCTCCGTACTCGGTCGCGACGTCGTCGAAGGTGCGCTGCCAGAGGTCGCCGGCGAACGTCAGCACGTTCGTCTTGTGGACGAGCGTCAAATGCCGGCGTTCGCGTGATCGAGCGAGATCGAACGCGAAGCGGACGCACCGCTCGACGCCCAGGCGTGTGTTCACCGAGCCCTGCGTCGCGACCTCGTTGGGAGTGCCTCGGCGCAGGAACCCGCCCTCGCCGGCGTAGACGCCTTCGGTGTTCTCGCGCACGACGACGCAGTCGACCCCGGTGTTCAGCGCGCTGGGCCCGGCCTTGAACGGACGCAGGTTGACGTACAGGTCGAGCTCGAAGCGCAGCCGGAGGAGCAAGCCCCGCTCGAGCACGCCCGGCGGGACGTCGGGCGTCCCCACCGCGCCGAGCAGGACGGCGTCGAGGTCGTCGATCTCCCCGACCACCGCGTCGGGGAGGACCTCGCCCGTGCGCAGGTAGCGCGCGCCGCCGAGGTCGAACACCACAGGCTCGTAGGCGACGCCGGTGGCGTCGACGACCTTGAGCGCCTCGGCGACGACCTCGGGGCCGATGCCGTCGCCGCCGATGATCCCGATGCTGTGGGTCACGGTGCTGTCCTGCTCCTGCACTTTCCTGACAAGTTGCCGAGAACGAAAAACCGCCCACCGAAGTGGACGGTCGAGGGCGAACGCCGGGCGCCGGCGTTCGCTAGCGAATGACGATGACGGTGCTGAGTCGGCTCATCGGCATCGATCGTAGTCGATCCGCTCGAGTCCGGACCCTGGATTGGATCATCACGGATGCACGGTCATCGCGTTCGGCGTGGAGGGATGCGTGTGCCCGGCAGGCCCCGCCCCGAAGACGCGCAGGACGTTCTCGGTGGCGGCGTTGGCGATGGGGTTGAACGGCGAATTTGGTCCGGGCGGCGTCGATTTGGTGATCCACCAGATCGATCCGGACGCGAACACCCCCGCGCCGCTGGGCGCCGTGTAATAGGTCATGTCGGAGAAACTCGCCTTGCCGTGGCAGTTCACCGGCGAGTGAGCGAGGATCTGGACGTTGCGGGGCGTCATCGGTCCCGCGATGTACCGGTCGAACTCGGGCCCGACGCCGTCGACGAGCCTCTGACCCGCGGTCACGCCTGTGCCTTCGAAGACCCACGCGCCCGGATCGGTGATCACCATGTCCGCCTTCACCGGGTTGCACTCGTACTGCTGGCCGATCATCGAGCTCTCGGGTCGATTCAGCGGCGGGTCGCGCCAGTTCACAGTGACCAGTGACGGATCGGTCATGCGCATCGGGTCTTCGTTGGCCGCCTTGTAGCAGACCTGGTGACGGTCCGGTCCAGTGGACGAAGGTTCGAATCGGATCTGGCGGTAGGCGGCGTTGGCTCCGAAGAACGCGAGGTTCACGCCATGGTCCCGGGCGGCTTCTGCGCCGTCACGCATCGGCTTCGACCAGTACTCGTCATGCCCGGGCGAGAGGAGCGTCCGGTGTTGAAGGACGAGCTCGGGACGGCGGTGAAGGTCGACGCTCGTGATGTAGCTCACGTCGTAACCGAGTCGCTCGAGCAGTTGGACGAGGGGGAACTCGAGCCCCACGAAGTCGCCCGCGCCGCCGGTCTGCGAGTACGGCCGGTCGTACGACACGATTCGGCCGCGGTTGCCGAAGGTCCGGCCGCCGCGTCCGCGCCCGAAGTACAGGGAGTACCCGCCCCACTCGTTATAGGCCTGCCACTCGGACACCGCGTTCATCATGAGGAACGCGGAACGGCTCGAGTCGTCCCGAACCGTGAGCGGTACCCACCGTTGCACTCCCTCGGCGGGAGCGACGAGCTTGAGCAGGTAGCACCCCGGCGGCCACGACGCGTCGACGGTGATCCGGGTCGACGGTTGCCAGCTTGCCTCGACGAGGTTGACGCCCGGCGTGACGGTGGGCGCGGATTGCCGCTTGCCGGGAATGTCGTCCGACCTCCAGACCAACCGTCCGCCGGTTCCTCCGTACCAGCCCATCCGGTATGCCTCGACGTGAAACGACCGCGCAGCCGTCGACGCGTAGAGCATGACGGTGTCCCCCTGGACCGCGCTCACCGCGCTCGCGTAGCCCTCCATGGCGTCGCCTTCGGCTGGCCCCGTGATCTGCCAGCTGGCGGTGCCCGGCTTGGCGTTTTCCGCTGCGACCCACTCGGCATGGAGAGCGTCGGCGGGCACGAGCGGAGCAGCGGTCGCGGGCGGGCTGCTCGCATTGGGCTTGGCTCGGCGGCCGGGACGCGCGGGTCCGCTCCCCTGCAGCTCGTCGAACCCGATCGCAACGCCCGCGACCGCGGCGGCAGCGAACGCGGCCGCGCCGAAGAGGAACTGCCGCCGGTCCACTGTCGTGTGACTACGGACCTTCGCATGAAGCGAGCATGAGAAGAATTCCGAACCCCTGACGCCGGTCGTCCGTATACATCTGTAGCGTGATGCGACGCCGACCTCGGAGGGTGGATGAGGTTGCTGACGAAGGTCCTGATCGGCGTGGGCGCCCTGGTCGTGCTGCTCGCCGGGCTCGCAGTAGGCGGCTGGTACTTCTTCCTCAAGAGCGATCCCAAGCCGCCGGCGGCGATCACCAAGACCACCACCGTCGGCGGTGGCTCGCTGGACGGCACGTACCGAGTCGCCGCCGGCGACGCCCAGAGCTTCGTCGGGTACCGCGTACAGGAGCAGCTGGCGGCGGTGGGGGTGGAGAGCACCGCCACCGGTCGCACGAGCGAGGTCACGGGCAGCTTCGCGATCGACGGGATGACCGTGAAGGACGTCACCGTCGATGCCAACCTGCTGAGCCTCAAGTCGGATCGCGACATGCGCGACAACCGCATCAAGAGCCTCGGCCTCGAATCGGAGAAGTTCCCGCAGTCGAAGTTCGTGCTCACCCAGCCGATCTCGTTTCAGTCGGTCCCCAAGGTGGGTGAGACGGTGCACACGACGGCCAAAGGCGATTTCACGCTGCACGGCGTCACGCGCCCGGTGTCGATCCCGCTGGAGGGCCGCTGGGACGGCCGCGACATCCAGGTCGTCGGCAGCCTCGACGTCCGGTTCGCGGACTACCAGATCGAAGCGCCGAACATCGGCGGCTTCGTCTCGGTGAAGGACCAGGGCGTGATGGAGTTCCAGGTCTTCTTCCGCAAGACGTAGCGCTCGTCCGGCTGCCGGAGGGCCGGCGGTAGCATCTCCCCCTTATGGACGATCTGCACCTTTCAGCGGACGCGCGCCGACGGCTCGAGGAGGAGCTCGAATGGCGGTCCGGCGAGCACCGCCGGGAGATCTCGGCTTGGATCGAGCGCGCCCGTGAGCACGGCGACATTCGCGAGAACGCCGACTACGACGCGGCGAAGAACGAGCAGGGCCACAACGAGTCCCGCGTCCGCCAGCTCGAGGACATGCTGCGACGTGCGGTGCAGGTCGAGTCGGTCGCCGGCGACGTCGTGGAGCCGGGCACCGTGGTCGAGGTGAAGATCGAGGGTGACGACGAGACGACCCTGTATCTCGTCGGCTCCATCGAGGAACGGCACGAGACCTATGACGTGCTTTCGACCGGCTCGCCGCTCGGCCAGGCCCTGCTCGGTCACGGTCCGGGCGAGGTCGTCACGTACGAGGGGCCGCGCCGCGCGTTCCAGGTCGAGGTCGTGAGCGTGCGTCCGGGAGTGTGATGACCGTGCGCGCCCTCCGGCCCGCCACTGCGGCGGTCAAGAACGCGATCGACCGAAACCGCCACCGCCCGGGGTGAGCAACCGGATCACGTCGCCGGCTGCGAGGTGCACGGTGCACTTGTCGGGCAGGCGTCGTGCCCGTTGCGCGTCACCCTCAGGGAGCAACCAGTTCTCCCCGGACGCTCCCGGCTCACCGCCGTCGAGTCCCCACGGCCGGCTGATGCGCCGCTCGGTGACGAGCGACACCGTGGCGGGCTCCAGCACCTCGAGCTCGCGCTCGATGCCGTCGCCGCCGGAGTACGCGCCGGCACCGCCGCTGCCGCGCCGCAACCCGTAGCGGCGCACCCGGATCGGGAGCGCCCGCTCGAGCGCCTCGACGGGCGTGTCGCGCGTGTTCGTCATCGCGGTGTGGACGCCGCTCATCCCCGCCTTGCCCGGGCGGCCGCCCTGCCCGCCGCCGACGGTCTCGTAGTAGACCCATCCCTCGCCGCCGACGAGCACGTTGTTCATCGTTCCTTGTCCCGCTGCGCCGAGCCGGCCGGGAACGGCGAGTGCAAGCGCGCCGAGGCACACGTCTGCGACGCGCTGGCTCACCTCGACGTTGCCGGCGCCGACGGCAGCCGGCGGCCGCGCTGCGACCACCGTGCCCGGCGGCGCGATCACCATCACGGGCCGCATCGCACCGCCATTGGCGGGGATCGACGGGTCGGTCGCCGAGCGCAGCGCGAACGCGACCGCGCTGACGGTCACCGCTTCGACGGCGTTGACGTTCCCGGGACGCTGCGTGCCGGTGCCCGTGAAGTCGAACGTCGCGCGGTCCCCGTCGACGGTGAGCGTCACGACGACCGGTGTCGGTGACTGCTGCTCGGGACGTGGACCGGCGGAGTCGAGCACGTCATGGAATCGGAATTGCCCGTCGGGCAACGCCGCCAGCGCGGCGCGCATTCGTCGCTCGCCGTAGTCGACGACCTCGGCGAGGCGTGCGGTCGACGACAGCTGGACCGCGAGCTCGGCGAGGCGGGCCACACCGAGCCGGTTCGCCCCGTGCTGGGCGTCGAGGTCGCCGCGCCGCTCGTCGGGCGTGCGCGAGCTGGTGACGATGACCTCCGCGACGCCTTCCGTCAGCAGGACGGGTGGGATGCGCAGGCCCTCCTGCTGGATGTCGACCGCCTCCGGCGGCATCGATCCCGGCGCCATCCCGCCGAGGTCCGCGTGATGGGCCCGGTTGGCGGCCCAGCCGACCAGCTCTCCGCCCGCGAAGCACGGCGCGACCAGCGTCACGTCGTTCAGGTGCGTACCGCCGGCGTACGGGTCGTTCAGCACCACCTGGTCGCCGGGCTCGATGCGATCGCCAAACGCGTCGACGGCGGCGCGCACCGACGCCGGCATCGATCCGAGGTGCACGGGGATGTGCTCGGCTTGGACGAGGAGCTCGCCGTCGCCGGTGAACAGCGCCGCCGAGCAGTCGGCCCGCTCCTTGATGTTGGGGCTGTAGGCGGCGCGCCGCAGCACTGCACCCATTTCCTCGGCGATCCCGGTGAGCCGCGAGATCAGCACTTGCAGTGACGCAGCGTCGAGCGCAGTCATCGCGTCAGCACCCAGGCGCCGAGCGGACCGGGCTCGGCCCGCCAGCCGTCGGGCACCCACACGGTGCAGTCGGACTCGGCCACGACCGCGGGGCCGCGCACTTCGGACCGCGCGACCGGCGGGAGGTCGGCGGGCGACAGCGGCGCGGGACGGCGGGCCCGGACGCGCAGCGCCACGACCTCGACCGGCGCACCGGGCCGGGCGAAGCCGTTGCGGCGTTCGTGCTCGGCGGGGAACTCGTCCGGCCCCGCCACCGTGAGCTCGTGGCTCTGCCCCGCGTAGCGGCAATCCACCAGGCGTTCGACCTCGGCATCGTGGCCGCCGACGAGGGCGACGGCCTCGGCGGCGACGCGATCGAGGGCGGCGGCGAGACCCGCGTGCTCGAGCGGCTCGGGCCACGACCGGACGAGCTCGCGCTGGCGCGGCGAGCACACGAGCCCGACGGCCGAGAGCACGCCCGCGCGCGGCGGGACGATCACCGCCCGCATGTCGAGCGCGCTGGCCACGGCGCACGCGTGTAGTGGACCTGCTCCGCCGAACGCGACCAGTGCCAGCTCGCGCGCGTCGTCGCCGCGCTCGACCGTGACGACCCGAACGGCCCGTTCCATGGCTGCGTCGACGACTGCGACGACGCCGTCGGCGGGGACGCCTTCGCGTTCGAGCGCACGCTGAGCCGCGTCGACCTCGAGTCGACCGAGACCGGGGAACGCGGCTTCGTCGGGGATGCGGGCGAGCACCAGGTCGGCGTCGGTCACCGTCGGCTTCTCGCCGCCGCGCCCGTAGCACGCGGGACCGGGGACCGCGCCGGCGCTCTCGGGGCCGACCACGAGGGCGCCGCCGGCGTCGATTCGCGCGATGGAGCCGCCACCGGCGCCGATCGTGTGGATGTCGAGGGCGGGCAGCCGGATCGGGTAGCCGGCGACCATCCGCGACGGCGCCGGCTCGGGGACTCCGCCGCGCACGAGGCAGACGTCGGTGCTCGTTCCGCCCATGTCGAACGAGACGGCGTCGGGGAAGCCGCAGGCGAGCGCGACCGCCGCCGCCGCGCGTACGCCCCCGGCCGGCCCGGAGAGCAGCAATGCGGACGGTCGCTCGGCCGCGTCGGACGCCGGCACGAGGCCACCTTCGGACGTCATCACCAGCGCTTCGCGCGCCAACCCGTCGAGCCCGAGCAGGTAGTCACGACAGACCGGCCGAAGGACTGCGTTGGCCACAGTCGTGACGGTGCGCTCGTACTCGCGGAACTCGGGTGAGACCTCGTGCGAGCACGTCACGTCCAGCCCCCTCGCCGCGAGCTCCTTGGCGACCAGGTGCTCGTGGGCAGCGTCGAGGTCGGAGTGGAGCAGGCACACGGCGACGGCGTCCACGCCGTTCGGCACGGCCGGGACGCTCGCCGGGTCGACGGGCTCGAGCTCGCGACCATGCCCGTCGAGACGCCCCCCGACGTCGATGCGCAGACCGCGCTCCACCAGCGGGCGGGGTCGATCGGCCGTCGGGTCGTACAACGAGGGCCGGACCTGGCGCGCGATCTCGATGACGTCGGCGAACCCGTACGTCGCGACGAGCGCGACCCGTCCCCCTCGTCCCTCGAGCAAAGCGTTGGTCGCGACCGTGGTGCCGTGGGCGAGCAACTCGACCGGCGCTCCTGTGTCGGCCTCGTCGAGCGCCGCCTGCAGCGCATGGGTCGGGTCGTCGGGCGTGGACGGCACTTTGACCACCCGCCCGTCATCCCGGACGAGATCCGTGAACGTCCCGCCCGTGTCGACGCCGACCCGCACGAGCACAGCGTCGCCCCGTCATTGTCGCCGTCGCAAGCTCCGCTATTGCCACGACGGCGGCCAAGCCGCCGTCGTCGCGCGATACGGCGGTTCTTACTGCGCGTCGGCTCTTGGCTGCGCCGCCTGCATCAGGTACCCCCGGGACCGGACCGTGCGCACCTCGACGCCGAGGGGCGAGATCCGGCGCCGCAGGCGGAGCATGTGCACGTCGAGAGCATTGCGGGTGGGCGTCCCCTCCGGCCACGCCCGGCGGGCCAGCGTGTCGCGGCCTACCACCGCACCGAACCGGTCGACCAGCGTGATGGCGAGCGCGGACTCGACCGGCGAGAGCGCGACCCACCGGCCCCGGTAGCGCAGGAGCCCGTCCCCGTCGACCTGCGGCGCAGGCTGCTGGGTCTCGGACCGGGAGGCGAGCCGCGCCACTCGGGCGCGCACGTCGCGGTCGTCGGCCGGGAGTCGGATCCAGTCCTCGAGGCAGTCGGCCGACTCGGGCGGCTCCGACTCACCGTTCAGGAGCAGCAGCCGGGGTGACCCCGTCTCCCGGAGCTGCCGCAGCCGGGCGTCCTCCTCCGGCCAGCGCACGAGCACCACATCCATGCGGGGACGGTAAAGGCGTCGTGTTTCGCGACTGTTTCGCCGCGGTGAACGGTGTTTGTTGGTGCCCTTCCCCCAATACCCTGTCGGCGATGAGCCAGACGCTGTCCGAGAAGGTATGGGAACGCCACGTGGTCCACCGGGCCGCGGGCGAGCCCGACCTGCTGTACGTCGACCTGCACCTCGTGCACGAGGTCACCTCGCCGCAGGCATTCGACGGGCTGCGCCTCCACGGCCGCACCGTCCGCCGCCCCGACCTCACCGTCTCGACGATCGACCACAACAACCCGACCACCAGCCGCGACCGCCCGGTCGAGGACCCGGTCTCGGCGAAGCAGATGGAGGTCCTGGCCCGGAACTGCGCCGAGTTCGGCATCCGGCTGTACGGGATGGGCGACCCGGGGCGGGGCATCGTGCACGTCATCGGTCCCGAGCACGGCCTGACCCAGCCCGGGCTGACGATCGTCTGCGGCGACAGCCACACCTCGACCCACGGCGCGTTCGGGGCGCTTGCGTTCGGGATCGGCACCAGCGAGGTCGAGCACGTGCTCGCCACCCAGACGCTGCCGCAAGTGAAGCCGGGCACCATGGCGATCACGGTCGACGGGTCGCTCGGCGCCGGCGTCACCGCCAAAGACCTCGTCC
Source organism: Acidimicrobiia bacterium (assembly GCA_035938395.1). Taxonomy (GTDB): domain Bacteria; phylum Actinomycetota; class Acidimicrobiia; order IMCC26256; family JACDBD01; genus JALZAA01. Next base: position 27,597 of record DASZGY010000021.1, on the reverse strand, counting down.
TCACGGTCATCGCCCGCATCGGCACCGGGGGCGGGATCGGCTCGATCATCGAGTACCGCGGCTCCGCGATCCGGTCGCTCTCGATGGAGGGCCGCATGACGGTGTGCAACATGTCGATCGAAGCCGGCGCCCGCGCCGGCATGGTCGCACCCGACGACACCACATTCGCTTTTCTCGAAGGCCGCCGCTTCGTGCCGGGGGGGAAGGACTGGGAGCGCGCGCTCGATGACTGGCGCAGCCTGCCGACCGATGCCGACGCCGTGTTCGACAAGGAGGTCGTCCTCGACGCGGCCGACATCCGGCCGTCCGTCAGCTGGGGCACGAACCCGAGTCAGACCACGACCATCGACGAGGTGGTGCCCGACCCCGACTCCTTCGCCGATCCGTCCGAGCGCGAGTCGGCCCGGCGCGCGCTCGGGTACATGGGTCTGAAGGCCGGGACACCCATGCGCGACATCGGGGTCGACACCGTGTTCATCGGCTCGTGCACGAATTCCCGCGTCGAGGACCTGCGCGCGGCCGCGGCCGTCGTGCGCGGCCGGCGGGTCCGAGACGGCCTGCGGGCGATAGTCGTGCCGGGGTCGATGGCGGTGAAGGCGGCGTCGGAAGCGGAGGGGCTCGATCAGGTCTTCGTCGAGGCCGGCTTCGACTGGCGCGACGAAGCGGGATGCTCGATGTGCCTCGCGATGAACCCCGACAAGCTGTCGGCCGGCGAGCGGTGCGCGTCGACCTCGAATCGCAACTTCGAGGGGCGCCAGGGAAAGGGCGGCCGCACGCACCTCGTCTCCCCTCCAGTGGCGGCGGCGACCGCGATCGCGGGCCGGTTCACGACACCCGAGGACTTGGGCTGACATGCAGGCGGTCCAGGAGATCATCGCCCGGGCGGTGCCGCTCGACCGGAGCGACGTCGACACCGATCAGATCATCCCGAGCGACTGGCTCAAGCGCGTCGAGCGCACCGGCTTCGGCGAGGGGCTCTTCTCGGAGTGGCGCGAGCGCTCCGACTTCGTGCTCAACCAGGACCGCTTCCGGGACGCGAAGATCCTCGTCGCCGGGCCGAACTTCGGGACGGGCTCCTCGCGGGAGCACGCGGTCTGGGCGCTCGAGGACTACGGCTTCCGGGCCGTCATCTCACCGCGCTTCGCCGACATCTTCCGCAACAACTGCTTCAAGATCGGCCTCGTACCGGTGGAGCTGCCACAGGACGTCGTGACGCGCATCATGCGCATCGTCGAGGACGACCCGTCGGTCGAGATCGTGATCGACGTCGTGGACCGGCGCGTCGCAATCCCGGCCATCGATCTCGACGAGCCGTTCGAGCTCGACGACCACACGCACCACCGCCTGCTGCACGGGCTCGACGACATCGGCCTCACGCTCGAACGAGACGACGAGATCGCGGGCTACGAGGCCGGGCGCCCGGGTTGGTTGCCGAAGGTGTCCACCGGGAGCTGACGCCGCGCTTCGCAAGATATCCACGGTTTCGGCCGAGCTTGGCTCGATACTGGTGGGCCTGATGTCTGTCGACCCGGTGTTGATCGTTCCGATCGCGTTGGGCGCCCTCGCAGTCGTCGCCTTGCTCGCGTGGCGTCTCCCGCGGCGCTGGCGGATGCGGCGCCGCCTCCGCGGCGCGTCCCGGAAGCTCGACTCGTTCGACCCGGACGAGCGTGCCCGCACCGGCGTAGCGGTGGCCGAGCTCGGTCTGACGCGCCGCACGGCGAAGGTCCTGCTCCACGCCCTGAGCCGAGAGGAAGACCGGCGGGTGCAGTTCGCGATCGCGCTGGCCGTCGTGCGTGCGAGGAGCGAGCGGTTCCGCCGGAAGCGGGTGCAGCGACTCCGAAGATGGGCTGTCGAGCGCCTGGTCGAGAACGGGCACCCCGTGCATCGGGGCCTCGAGTGGCAACAGCCGCGAAAGCGATCTCGGATCGCGTTGCGGGCAGCCGCTCCGCAGACCTGAGCACCGCGCATAGGTTCGGCGGGTGATCAACACCGAGCTCGCCCTCACGACCCTCGCCGCGATGTTGTCGCCGACGACGTTGTCGTTCTCGGTGCTGGCGCTCCTGCTCGGCGACAAGCCCCGGCGCACGGGCATCTACTTCTACCTCGGCGCGATGGGCGCCACACTCGCCGTCGGCATCGTCGCCGCCTTCGTCCTCGGGAACAAGGCCGCTTCCCACAACACGTCCACCCCGAAGACGTGGGTCGCCATCTTCGACATCGTCGTCGGGACGCTCTTGCTGATCTGGGTGCTACGGCTCGTCCGGCGGCCGCGCGACCCGAAACGTGCGGAATCGATGCTCGCGCAGATGAGCAAGATCGCATCGTCCCCCGCGATCGTGATCGTCGGCGCCGGCGCCGCGCTCGCGAACCCGGGCGGCTTCATCCCGATCGCCCTGAAGGACATCTCGCAGACGAACCCGAGCACAGCCCAGTACATCGTCGACTGGATCTTCTTCTCGATCGTGTCGCTACTGCCGCTCCTCGTCGCGATCGTCCTGTTCTTCGTTGCGCCCGTTTGGACTCAGCGCAAGCTTCAAACAGTCCGTGACTGGCTGCTCCGGAACGCCCGCACGATCGCGGCCGTCATCGTCGTCGCGCTCGCGGCGACGCTTCTCTACAACGGCATCTCCGGCCTGTGATGAGCTAGGCCGGCTTCACCCCCGCGAGAAGCGCGACCTCGCGCCACTTCCAGAGGCAGTCGACCTGCTGGAAGCCGATCTCGCGCAGCCAGGCCAACTGCGTGTCGACGGCCACGAGCTTGTTCGACGGGTCGTCCTCGGCCGGGGTCTTGCCGATGGCAGCGAGGAAGTCGACGTGCAGTTCGGGCGTCGCCGAGGCGACGTGCTCCAGGTGCAGGAACCGGCCACCCGCCTCGAGCACGTCGAACACCTCGCCGTACAGCGCCCGCTTGCGCGCGTCGACGCAGTGATGGATCGCGAAGCTCGAGACGACGAGGTCAAACGTCCCGAGCGCAGGGAGCGAGACGTCGAGGTTGTGGTCGACGATCTCGACGCCGCGATCACCGGCGAACCGCTCGCGGGCGCGCCCGAGCATCTCGGCCGAGAAGTCGACTCCCACCCCCTCGACGCCCGGGTGCACGCTGCGCACCAGACCGAGCGTGTAGCCGTCGCCGGTGCCGAGGTCGAGCACGCGGCGCGGCGCCGCCGGAAGCAGCTCCAACAGCACCGCGAACCCCTCCATGCGGTGCGGGAGGTCGTCGCGCTCGCTCAGGTATCGCTGCGCCCACGCCGGCTCGCTCCACAAATTGACCGGCTTGACCGGGTTGACCGGGTCGGCAGAGCTCACGGGCCGATCTCGATCTCGCGTTCCTCGCCTCGCTCGCGCAGACGCACGATCCGGTTGACGGCGTTCAGGTAGGCCCGGGCCGAGGCCTCGACCACGTCGGTCGACACGCCGCGTCCGGACACCTTGAAGCCGTCCGCCTCCATCTGGACGACGACGTCGCCGAGCGCGTCGCCGCCGCCGGTGACGGCGTGCACCTGGAAGTCGGTGAGCCGGCCCTCGACGCCCGTGGCCGCGGCGAGAGCGGCGATGGCGGCGTCGATCATCCCGTTGCCGGAACCCTCGGCGTCGATCTTGCCGTCGCCGTTCGCCACCACGACCTTGGCCGTCGGCTTCGACGACATGCCGCCCGACAGCGTGAGGTCGACGAGGTCGAACCGGTGCACGTACCCGGTGCCGAGCTCCTCGGCCACGATCGCCTCGATGTCGGCCTCGGTGATCTGCACCTTGCGGTCGGCGAGCTCCTTGAACCGGGTGAACGCGGCGTTCAGCGCGTCGCCCTGGATCTTGATGCCCATCTTCCCCAGGGAGTCGGCGAACGCATGCCGGCCCGAGTGCTTGCCCAGGACGATCTGCGCCGCCTCCTGTCCCACCGCGTTGGCGTCCATGATCTCGTATGTCTCCGGATCCTCGAGGACGCCGTGCTGGTGGATGCCGGCCTCGTGCGCGAATGCGTTCCGGCCGACGACGGCCTTGTTGTACTGGACGGGATAGCCGGTGAGCCGCGACACGATGCGCGACGTGCGCGCCAGCTCCTCGGTGCGCACGTTCACGTCGAGGTGACCGAAGTAGTCGCTCCGCGTCTTGATCGCCATCACGATCTCCTCGAGGGCGGCGTTGCCGGCGCGCTCCCCGAGCCCGTTGATGGCGCATTCGACCTGGCGAGCCCCTGCCCGCACGCCGGCGAGCGAGTTCGCGACGGCCAGGCCGAGGTCGTTGTGGCAGTGCGTGGACACGACGTAGTCGCCCCGGACGCGGGCGAGCACGTACGAGATGAGCTCGGCGAACTCCTCGGGCACGCCGAACCCGACGGTGTCGGGGATATTGATCGTCGTCGCGCCGTTGTCGACGGCGATCTGGCACACCTCACACATGAAGTCTTGGTCCGACCGGCTGCCGTCCTCGGGCGAGAACTCGACGTCGTCGCAGTAGCCCTTCGCGCGTGCGACACCTGCCGCCGCTTCGTCCTTGACCTGGTCCTCGGTCATGCGAAGCTTCTTCTTCATGTGGATCGGGGACGTCGCGATGAAGACGTGGATGCGCGGGCGCTCGGCGTGCCGAACCGCTTCCCACGCCCGGTCGACGTCCTTGAAGCCCGTGCGCGACAGGGCGGCGATGGTCGACCCGCGCACACCCTTGGCGATGGCCTCGACGGCGTCGAAGTCGCCCTGGCTCGCGATCGGGAACCCCGCCTCGATGATGTCGGTTCCGAGGCGCGTCAGCTGCTCGGCGATCTCGAGCTTCTCGCCCACGTCCAGCGAGATGCCGGGCGACTGCTCGCCGTCCCGCAGCGTCGTGTCGAAGATCCGCACCTGGTCCATCTCGATCTCCCGATCCGTCTCGTGGTCATTCCCGGCAACGAAAAACCTCCCCGGCCCGTAGGCACGAGGAGGCGTCCGCGAGCACCGAAAGGCGCTCGCAACTAGGTAAGGAGCAGGCTCTGGGCGCGCAGTTCCTTGGTCATGATCCGGTAATGGTCGCAGGCGTGCGGGGGGACAGTCAACTTCTTTCGCGCGTGCGAGACTCTGCCCGTCGAAGGAGGGATCGGACGTGCGGCGATTCGTAAGGCGAATGTTCATGCTGAGCGTGGTGGCCGGGACCGCCTACGCCATCTGGCGGTGGTTCGAGTCACAGCGCTCAGATACCGGCTTGAGCTGGGAGGCCCAGCCGGCCCCCTTCCCGCCGCAGCCCCGAGTCGAGAACCCTCCGGTCCCGGCGACGCCCGTGAGCAAGGCCGAGCCGGTGACCTCGACCGAGCCGGCCGGAGCGCAGGCGGCGCCGCCGGGCGGCGACGGGTGGGTCGAGCCGACCGATGGCGCGTGCCCGGCGAGCCACCCGGTGAAGGCGAAGATGTCGAGCAAGATCTTCCACGTCGAGGGCGGCCTCAACTACGAGCGAACCCACCCCGACCGCTGTTATCGCGACGCCGCGGCCGCCGAAGCGGACGGGCTGCGCAAGTCGGCGCGCTGACAACGGGCGAGACCTTGACGGGCCACCCGCGCAACGCGGGTGGCCCGCCTCCGAGCGACGGTTCGACTAGTGCGCGGGATGGAACTCGCCGCTCAGGTCGTGGACTGATGCGTCGCGGCTGCCGAGCGGCGGCAGCTGCCAGCGGTTCTCGATGGTTGCCAGGATCGACGTCGTGTCGTACTGCGTGTGGTCGACACCGCTCTTCTGGAGGAGCGGCGAGATCACCAGCGCCGGCACACGCGCGCCCGGGCCCCACTGGTCGCTGACCCCGTGCGCAGTGGGCGGCGGGACGTGGTCCCAGAAGCCCCCGTGCTCGTCGTATGTGACGACGATCGCGGTGTGCTCCCAGTCGGGGCCGCCTTGAATCGCCTTGACGAGGTCGACCAGGTGCTGGTCACCCGACGTCACATCGGTGTACCCGGGATGCTCGTTCTCCGGGCCGAGCGGCTTGATGAACGAGACCGCCGGCAGCGTCCCGCCCGCCGCCTGCTGCAGGAAGTCCTGCTCGTCCTGGAGGTGGGAGCGGCCGGGGGCTCCTTCGGCGTAGTTGGCGAAGTAGTTGAACGGCTGGTGGTGGTACTGGAAGAGCTTGTCGCCGCAGTACGGGTAGACGTCCGCCGGGTTGTGGTTCGCATCGCTGCACACACCGGGCGTCGTTCCGTTCGTCCACCCCGCACCGGTCGTGACGCCGGCGGCGTTGTCCCAACCGCCCGAGTACCACCCCCAGCTCACGTCCTTGGCGCTCAACTCGTCACCGATGTTCGACGACGAGAGGAGTGGCAACCGCTGCGCGGGCGCCGACGAGGGTGAGAACGGCTGCGACGCGGGCTGGATCGTGTTGACGGCGTAGTCGCCGCAGACCACCCCGGGCGGGTTCGCCGGAGCTCCGGCCGGTGGCGTGCAGGACGCGGTCAGTGCCTTGTCCTTCGTCTTCGACCCGAGCGGCGACGCGTACAGCGGAGAACTCGTCGGCATGCCGTTGGCGTCCACCACGGAATGCAGGTCGTTCGCGGAGCCGTCGTTCAGGGCGCCCGCGAACGTGGGCGTTTGTGCCGCCACGAGCCACTGGTGATTCAGGAACGACCCACCGAAGGACGCGTGGAAGAAATGGTCGGCGACCATCGACGGCGGCGCACCCGCGGCGGTGAGGTACCGGTACACGGGGAGGTTCGTCGTCTTGTAGTAGCCCTGGGTGAGACCGACGGCGTCGCTGCCGGTCGTGAAGCGGTCCATCTTCCCGCCGTCGATCTGGTACTGCTCCTGGTAGTAGCGGTGCACCAGGTCCTCGGTCTTCTGGTTCTGCGCGACGTGGTTGTCGATCCCGAAGACCTGGTTCGTGAACGCGCTCGTGAATCCGCGCGGGTCGGTGCACGTCGCCGCCAGCGGCGGAGATGTGAGGTTCGGATCGTTCTGCTTCAGGCAGTCGTACGGTGCCCCGCCCTGGTCGACCTGGGTCTGGTTCGCGGTGGCGCTCGCCGGGCTCGCGATCCCGTCGACACCCGGCCACAGCCCGTAGAGGTTGTCGAAGCTGTGGTTCTCCTCGTAGATCACGACCAGGTGGTCGATCCCGCGGAGATGCGGATCCACCTGGCCGTTGTGGTTGCCGTTGTCGGCTCCTGCGGGAGCCACGGCGACCAACGCCGCTGCGATCACGATGAGGCTTGCCAGCGCTGCGATTCCCATCCGTCGGGGCACGGGCCGCTCCCTTCCGCCGTGGTGCGGGACGCGGGGGAACGTACGGCGCGACCGTGACGTGCCGGCAACGGCCGGGCGACAACGGTCTGAAAAGCCGCGAAACCTCGGATGGGGCGGGCGCCACGCCCGCCCGCTCGTCGGCCTAGTCCAGCTCGATCGCCTTGGCGTCGGCGACGCCGCCCTCGGCGCGCAGCGCGTCGACCACGTCGGGCGGCACCGGCGTCGAGGTGGTCAAGGCCATGAGGGCGGCTTCGCCGGACGGGCTCTTGCCCACCCGCATGTCCTCGATGTTGACCTCGGCCGCGCCGAGGATGGTCCCGACCCGGCCGATGATGCCCGGGACGTCGTCGTTGCGGACGACGAGCATGTGGCTCGACGGCGGCACCTCGATGCTGTGGTCGTCGATGCCGACGATCCTCGCCTCACCGCGCTCGCCGGTGAGCGTGCCGGCGACGTGCACGGGCCGGCCGCTCACCCTGCCCCGGAGCGACACGAGGTTCACGTAGTCGCGAGTTGACGACGTCTTCGTCTCCCGAATGTCGAGGCCCCGCATCTGGGCGAGCTGGGGCGCGTTCACGAACGACACCGGCTCGTCGACCACCGGCGCGAGCACCCCACGCGTGATCGCGAGCGTCAACACCCGGCAGTCGTAGTCGGCGATCTCGCCCTCGTAGGTGACCTCGAGCGTGTCGGGCACGGCACCGGCGAGCGCCGTGAACAGAGTGCCGAGCCGTTCGGCGAGCGGAAGGAACGGCCGCACCGTCTCGGACGCCTCGCTGGCGGCGACGTTCACGGCGTAGGGCACGAAGTCGCCGCGCAGTGCCAGCACCACCTGCTCGGCGATGGTCTGCCCCGCCTTGTCCTGCGCCTCCGTCGTCGACGCGCCGAGGTGCGGCGTCACGACGACGTTCTCCAGCGTGAAGAGCGGTGACTCGGTGGTGGGCTCCTCGTCGAACACGTCGAGCGCGGCCCCCGCGATCCGCTCCTCGCGCAGCGCCTCGTCGAGCGCCTCCTCGTCGACAATGCCGCCCCGCGCCGTGTTCACGATACGCAACGTCGGCTTCGCCTTGGCGAGGACGTCGCGGCCGATGAGGCCGATCGTCTCGGGCGTTCGGGGAGAGTGCACGGTGAGGAAATCGGCCATTGCGACGAGATCCTCGAGCGTCGGCAGCAGCTGAATGCCCAGCTGGCGGGCGCGCTCGTCGCTCACGTACGGGTCGTACGCGGCGAGCCGCATGCCGAAGGCATGCGCCCGCTGCGCCACGAGCACACCGACCCGGCCGAGTCCGACGACACCGAGCGTCTTGCCGTACAGCTCGACTCCCTCCCAGCGGGACCGGTTCCAGCTACCGCTACGCAGGTCCCGGTCGGCCTGGGGGACGTTGCGGGCTTGGGCCAGCAGGAGCGCGATCGTGTGCTCGGCGGCCGACAGGACGTTCGACTGCGGCGCGTTCACGACCATCACGCCCCGGCGCGTCGCCGCGGCGACGTCCACGTTGTCGAGACCGATGCCGGCCCGTCCCACGACGACCAGGTCGGGAGCGGCCGCGAGCACCTCGGCCGTCACCGGCGTCGCGCTGCGAACGATCAGCGCGGCCGCGTCATGCACGGCCGCGAGCAGCTGGTCGGGGTCGAGGTCGAGGCGCTCGTCGACGTCGAGACCAGCCGCCGTGAGCGCTTCGATCCCGCGCGGTGCGATCTTCTCGGCCACGAGGACGCGGGAGGACACCAGTGCTTTCTCCTTGTCAGGCGAGGAGCTTGGCGATCCGCTGCACGCCTTCCTCGATGTTCTGGTCCGACACCGCGAACGTGAGGCGCGCGTACCCGGGGGCGCCGAACGCCTCGCCGGGGACGACTGCGACCTTGGCCTCGTCCAGCAGCAGCGCGGCGAGCTCCATCGTGTTGCGCGGCGTCTTCCCCGCGATCTCGCGCCCAAGCACGCCCTGAAAGGACGGGAAGCAATAGAAGGCACCCTGCGGCTCGATGCAGGTCACGCCGGGGATCGCCGACAGCAGCTCCTGCATGCGACGACCGCGCCGCTCGTACGCGGCGCGCATCGCCGCGACCGCCTCGAGATCGCCCGTCAGGGCCGCAATCGCGGCCCGCTGCGACACGTTGCCGACGTTGGACGTCGAATGCGACTGGAGGTTGATGGCCGCCTTCATCACGTCGGGAGGACCAATGATCCATCCGACCCGCCATCCGGTCATGGCGTACGTCTTGGCGACCCCGTTGACGATGAGCGTGCTGTCCGAGACTTCGGGAACGACTCCGGGCATCGACGTGAATCGGTGCTTGCCGTACGTCAGGTGCTCGTAGATCTCGTCGGCGATCACCCAGACGCCGTTCTCGAGCGCCCACCGTCCGATCGCCTTCACCTCGGCGGGTGGGTACACGGTGCCACTCGGGTTGCCGGGCGATACGAAGAACAGCGCCTTCGTGCGCGGAGTGCGGGCGGCGTCGAGCTGGTCGACCGACACCCGGAACTCGGTCTCCTCCGTGGTCGGCACCACGACCGACTCACCGCCGGCGAGCGAGATCGCCTCCGGGTACGTCGTCCAGTACGGCGCCGGGAGCAACACCTCGTCGCCGGGGTCGACGATCGTCTGCAGCGCCTCGTAGACCGCATGTTTGGCCCCGTTGGTGACGAGCACCTGCGACGCCTCGCAGTCCACCCCCGACTCGCGGCGGGTCTTCTCGGCGATGGCGAGGCGAAGCTCGGGAAGCCCGGCGGTCGGTGAGTACCGGTGGTTGCGGGGATCACGCGACGCCTCGACGGCAGCTACGACGATGTGCTCGGGCGTCGGGTAGTCGGGCTCGCCGGCACCGAAGCCGATCACGTCCTCGCCGGCGGCGTGCAGCGCCTTGGCGCGGGCGTCGACGGCCAGCGTGGCCGATTCGGTGATCGCGGTCGCCCGGCGCGAGATGCGCGTCATGCCGCCATCGTGCCACGCGCCCGCGGCGGCGGGGCGGGCTTTGTGTGCAGCACCCAGCCTGTGCCCGGGCGAACCGTCAGGCGACGGCCGAGCCCGCGGTCTCGAACGATCCGAGATCGGCGAGGCGAGGGTCGTTCGAGAACACCTCGACGATGGGCTCGTCGAGACCGAGGCGGCGCTGGACGACGCGCACGAAGTTCTCCTGGTTCCAGAGCATGAGCGTCACCGCGACGCCGGCCTCGCCGGCACGCGCCGTACGACCCGAGCGGTGCAGGTACGCCTTCTCGTCTTCGGCCGGGTCGTAGTGCACGACGACGTCGACGTTGTCGACGTGAATGCCGCGCGCGGCGACGTCGGTGGCAACGAGCACAGGAAGCTTGCCGCTGGAGAAGTCGGCCAGGGCCCGCTCGCGCGCGCCCTGCCGGAGATCGCCGTGGATTGCCCCGGCGCGCACGCCCTCACGGCGAAACTGGCTCACGAGCCGGTCGGCGCCGCGCTTGGTCCGCACGAAGACGAGCGTGCGCTCCACGCCGCGGCTGATGGCGGCGGCGACCTTCACCTTGTCCATCTGGTGGACGTGCAGGAACCGGTGCGTCATCTCGTCGACCGTCGCTTCGGGCGATTCGACCTCGTGCTTGACGGGATCGTGCATGTAGCGGTTGACGAGCTGTCGCACGCCGCCGTCGAGGGTGGCCGAGAACAGCATCGTCTGATGGTCGGATTCGATGCGGTGCAGCAGCTTCTGCACCTGGGGCATGAAGCCCAGGTCGGCCATCCGGTCGGCCTCGTCGACGACGAGGATCTCGACGGCGCGCAACGACAGCTCGCGTCGTTCGAGGAGGTCGATGAGGCGGCCGGGCGTGCCGACCACGGCATCGACGCCCTTGCGGAGGGCGGTGATCTGCCGCTCCATCGAGGCGCCGCCGTAGACGGCCGAGACTCGTACGCCGCGCACCTTGCCCAGGGGCGCGAGCACGTTCTTGACCTGGTTGGCGAGCTCACGGGTCGGCGTGAGCACGAGCGCCCGCGGCGTCTTCGGCTCCGCCCGCCCGATTCGCTCGAGTAGCGGAAGTCCGAACGCGAGCGTCTTGCCCGAGCCGGTCTTGGCCTTGCCGCAGAGGTCGCGGCCGGCCAGGGCATCGGGGATCGTCAGCGCTTGGATCGGGAACGGTTCGGTGATGCCGTCGCGCGCGAGCGCGTCGACGAAATCGGCGGCAACGCCGAGTGTTTCGAACGTGGGTGACAAGGGGGAACTCGCTTTCGTTCTCTTCGGGCTCATTGGTATTGGTAGCGCCCGCCGCATTCTGCGGCGGTGGGTCCCCTCGGAACCCGTGCGCGAGCCGCGAACGGAAGCGATGAGGTGACCCGCGAGCCGTGCCGTTGTGGTGGCTTCGTGCTCGCCTTCCTCATTGTACCAGGTCAGAGGCCCAAACGGTGGCGGAGCGTGGTTCCGCACGACGCGGGTACGTTCGCGCGGCGGCGGCTTCGCCGACCGTCGCCGCGAAGCCGGAGCTCGCGACGGCGACAGGAAGGGCTTTGATGGAGTACGTGCCCGGCGAAGGCGAGGACGAGACGATCCTCGACGTACTCGGCGAGCTCGAGTCGCTCGGCTTCACCGGCCAGTTCATGCCGCGTGAGGGCGGTCAGGTCGAGTGCATCACCTGCCACCGGCTCTCCCCCGCCGACGAGACGGTGTTCCGGCAGCTGCGGCGGCTCGAGGGAGCGTCCGACCCTGACGACATGCTCGCGGTGGTCGGCCTGGCATGCCCGCACTGCAGCGCGAAAGGCACTGCGGTGCTCGGCTACGGCCCCGAGGCGGCGGCGGTCGACGCCGAGGTACTCGAGCGTCTCGAGGACGCGCGCCGCCGCCAGGCCGGACGGGAGGCGCGGTGACCACTCCTGACGCCATCGTCATCGGGAGCGGGCCGAACGGCCTCGTCGGCGCCAACCTGCTCGCCGACCACGGCTGGGAGGTGCTCGTGCTCGAGGCCCAGCCCGACCCGGGCGGCGCCGTACGCAGCGGCGAGCTCACCGAGCCGGGCTTCGTGCACGACCGGTTCAGCGCGTTCTACCCCTTGGCGGCGGCGTCGCCCGTCATCCGAGGCCTCGGGCTCGAGGAGTTCGGGCTCCGGTGGCGCCACGCGCCGATCGCGCTCGCGAACCCGACACCCGACGGCGGATGCGCAGTCCTCTCGACCGACGTCGACGAGACAGCGGCATCGCTCGACAACTACGCACCCGGCGACGGCGCCGCCTGGCGCGCGCTGTACGCACGGTGGCAGCGGGTCGGGCGGCACCTCGTCGAGGCGCTGCTGACGCCGTTCCCGCCCGTCGTCGCCGGCGGTCGCCTCGCCGCCGCGGTCGGGCCGCGCGACTGGGCCAGCTTTGCGCGGTTCGCGTTGCTTCCCGTCCGCACCATGGCCGAGGAGACGTTCGCCGGCTCGGGGGGCGCGTTGCTCCTCGCCGGCAACACGCTGCACACCGACCTCGGGCCCGAGCAGACACTCGGCGGGTTCTTCGGCTGGGTGCTGGCGTCGCTGGGCCAGGAGCACGGCTTCCCCGTCCCCGAGGGTGGCGCCGGCCGCCTCACCGAAGCACTCGTCCGCCGGCTCGAGGCGCGCGGAGGGCGCGTCGTCTGCTCGACCGCCGTCACCTCGATCGAGGTGCGAGGCCGGCGCGCGGTGGCAGTGCGCACCGAGCACGGAGACGAGATCGGCGTGGCGCGCGCCGTGCTCGCCGACGTGGGCGCGCCCGCGCTCTACGGCTCGCTCGTGCGTCCGGAGCACCTCCCGGCCCGCGTGCTCGAGGGCATGCGTGGGTTCGCGTACGACCACGCGACGGTGAAGATCGACTGGGCGCTCGACGGCCCGGTGCCGTGGTCCGCCGAGCCCGCTCGCCGTGCCGGGACGGTGCACCTCGGCGATTCGCTCGACCACCTCAGCGAGGTGGCGGCACAGCTCGCGACCGGGCGCATCCCGGCGAAGCCGTTCGTGCTCGTCGGGCAGATGACGACGAGCGATCCGACCCGATCGCCACCGGGAACCGAGAGCGTCTGGGGCTACACGCACGTGCCGCACCGGCCGCTCGGGGACGCCGGCGGCGACCTCTCGGGCAAGTGGGACGAGCGCGAGACCGAGCGGTTCGTCGCCCGCGTCGAGCGCGAGCTCGAGGCGCGCGCGCCTGGTTTCACCGCCCGGGTCGTCGGCCGCAACGTCCTCACGCCGCCGATGCTCGAAGCAGCCGACGCGAACCTCGTCGGCGGGGCCGTCAACGGAGGAACGGCACAGCTGCACCAGCAGCTGATCTTCCGACCGATCGTCGGGCTGGGGCGGGCCGAGACTCCTATCCGCGGGCTGTACCTCGCGTCGGCGTCCGCGCATCCCGGTGGCGGCGTGCACGGGGCGTGCGGCGCCAACGCGGCGCGGGCGGCGTTGGCGGCAGACGGACGGCGACGGTTCGTCGCCGTGATCTCCCGGTAGTTACCAGGGCATCGAGACGCCGCCGTTGGGCCGGATGGTCTGGCCCGTCACGAACGACGCCGCGTCCGACACCAGGTAGAGGATCGTCCACGCGATGTCCTCGGGCGTGCCGATCCGTCCCAACGGCGACATCGCGCCGAAACGTTGCTTGTACTGCTGGAGGCGTTCCTCGTTGACCGTGCCGTCGGCGTCGACGAAGTGCTGGCGCGAGAAGTTCGTGAGGATCACGCCGGGCGCGAGCGCGTTCACGCGGATGCCGGCCTGGCCGGCTTCCATCGCCAGCGTCTTCGTGAGCATGGCGACGGCGGCCTTCGTCATCGCGTAGCACGCCAGCGTGGGCGCGGGCGTGTCGATGGCGCCGGACGAGATGTTGACGATGCTCCCCGACTTCTGCGGTGTCATCACGCGCAGCGCGGCCTGGCAGCCGTAGAACACGCTCTTGAGATTGATGGCGAGGATGCGCTCGAACTCCTCGTCGGTCACGTCGGCGACCATCTGGTTGTGGGGGATCCCCGCGATGTTGCCCATGATGTCGACGCGGCCGTAGTCGCCGACGGCCCGGTCGACGAGTGCGTCGATGTCGGACCGCTTCGTGACGTCCGTGCGCAGCGGCAGCGCCACCCCGCCCCGCGACCCGATCTCGTCCGCGGTCGCCTGCGCGCCCTTCTCGTCGATGTCGCCGAGCACGACGGTCGCCCCCGCGCCTGCCAGCACGTGGGCGGTCGACCGGCCGATGCCGCTGGCGGCGCCGGTGAGCACTGCGACCCGGCCCGACAAGTCGAACGCCTCGTCGATGCCGGACGTTGCGGCCAGATCAGCCATGCCGTCCTCCGTGTCACAACCGGTAGGGGATTCGAGCCTATGCAGGTGGGTCCGAAAAGCGCAGATCGAGTGTCAAGCTGTTGATTCATGAGCGAGCTCTCCATCGTCACGCTGAACCTCCATGGGGGGCAGAGCAGCCGGCGCATCTCGACGCCGCGCTTGCGCCACCCCGCCCCACCTCCGCCCGAGAAGGCGACGTCCAACGGGGCGTACGACGTGGCCGGGGCCCTGCGCTCGTTCGATGCCGACGTGCTCGTCCTGCAGGAAGGGTGGTGGCCCGACGACGGCGATGCCGCCGTCGACCTGATGGCAACCGACAGCGGCGCGACGGTGCACTGGGCGTCATTCGGGCGCGGGATCGTCGAGCCGTGGCCCCACATCATCTCGGCCCGGCCGCACCGGGCGAACGGCCGGATCGGCCTCGCCGTCGTGAGCCGCCTGCCGGCGCGGCTCGTCGAGATCATCCCGGTGGGCGACGTGCCGGGCGATCCGGCGGTGCGCCGCTCCGCGTTGCGCGTGGCGCTCGACGTCGGCGGACAGGACGTCGACCTCATCGCCGTGCACCTCAGCTCGCGATTGCCGTACGCGCCCCCTATGCAACTGCGCAATCTCCGGCGGCGGCTTCCGCCGCCGGACCATCGCGCCGTGATCGTCGGCGACTTCAACCTGTGGGGCCCGGCGGTGAGCGCGCTGCTTCCCGGTTGGCGCCGGGCGGTCCGAGGGCGGACATGGCCCGCGCACCGACCGCACAGCCAGATCGACCACGTGCTCGTGCGCCGCGACGTCGAGGTGGTGGATGCTGCGGTGCTGGACGAAGTCGGTTCGGACCACCGACCGGTACGGGTGACGCTCCGGCCGGTCTAAGAGCGGTGCGTCAGACGCCGGGCAGACCGGCGGACGCGCGCATGTCGTTGTAGACGGTGAGCACCTTGCCGGCGTAGTCGGACGCCTCCGCCCAGTTGCCGTTCCCCATGTCGTTCCAGTTCGGCGCCTTGCCCTTGGGGTTCACCGAGCTGAAGACGGGATCGGCGCACGGCGTCGCCAACGGCGGCTGCGAGCAACTCGTCGCGGACGGGTCGGCGTACGCGCGTAGGTGCTGGATCTGGGCCCGCACGCCGGTCTCCGCGTCGGGGAAGGACTGCCCGAGGAAGCCGCCGTAGTTGTTCTGCTCGCATTGCACCGAACCGCCGTAGCGAAACCACCCGGTCTCGATGATCGACTGCGCGAACGCGATGTCGCCGCGGACGTTCTCGGCATTGCCGTGCCACTGGAAGTCCGCGGTCAATTCCTCCACCGACACGGTCAGGCACGGCGACCCGGGCGGCTGATTGGCCCAGAAGTACGCGGCCATCTGCTCGGCGGTGAGGTCCGACTGCCCCATCACCGGGACCGGGGCGCCGCCCGACGGGCCGAAGCAGCCGACGGCGGCGAGGGCCAGCACCGCCACCAGGGCGAACGGGGCGAGGCGGCGAGAGGGGCGCACGAGACGAGTCATCGGTCTGCGATCGGCCTGCCTTGAGAGAAAAGTTGCGAAAGTCACTCGAGTGGTTCGAGGGGCCAATGAGGTTAGCCGGGATCGGGAGGTACCATCCGGCCTCGTGACGAGAGCCCCCCGCATCGGGCTGGTCCTGGGCGCCGGCGGCGTGATCGGCCACGCCTTCCACGCCGGCGTGCTCGACGCTCTGTGCGACGCAACGGGTTGGGACCCGCGCGATGCCGAGGTGATCGTGGGGACGTCGGCAGGCTCGGTCGTCGGCGCGCTGCTGCGGGCCGGCTTCTCGGCCCGGGATCTCGCGGCACGTTCGACCGGCGATCCCGTCTCACCGGAAGGGGGCCAGCTCGCGGCCCGCGCCGGCATGGGTGGCGGACCAGCGCGCTTTCCGACCGGGCCGACCCGTCGGCGTGGCCTCCCGCGCATGGCGTCTCCGTCGCTGATCATGCGGGCGGCGCTGCGACCGTTCTGGATGAACCGGCCCGGCGTGATGCTGGCCGGCGCGCTCCCCGCCGGCGCGGTGCCGACCGAGCTCGTCGCCTCCCCGTTTCGCCCGCTGTTCGGGTCCGATTGGCCCGAACAGAACCTGTGGCTGACCGCGGTTCGTCTTCGGGATGGCAACCGCGTCGTGTTCGGTCGCCCCGGTGCGCCACCCGCGCCGGTCGCCGACGCGGTGGCGGCGTCGTGCGCGATCCCGAGCTTCTTCGAGCCGGTGACGATCGGCGGCGTCGCGTTCGTCGACGGGGGCGCGCACTCGCCTACCAACGCCGACCTGCTCGTTGACTACCGGTCGCCGTCGCAAGCTCCGGCCCCTGCTACGCCGGTCGGCAAAGCCGCCGGCTCCGCGGACCACGAGCTGGACCTCGTCGTCGTGAGCTCGCCGATGTCGGTGGCGGGCAACCGGCTCCGCCCCTCGCTCGACCTGCCGGCGCGGCGCCTGTGCCGGTTCTATCTGGGTCAAGAGGCGGCGCGTATCCGGCGCCGCGGCGTGCCCGTCCTCGCCTTCCAACCCACCGGCGACGACCTCAAGGTGATGGGGATGAACGCCATGGACCCGGCCCGCCGCGGCCCCGTCACGCAGCAGGCGCGAGCCTCAGCGCTGAAGAAGCTCGAACGCGACGACGTTCAGTCCGTTCTCGGCGGCCTCGAGGCCGGTATGCGGACCTGAGCCTTCCGAGAAGCGTCAGCTCGCCGTCTGCTCCAGTTGCATGCGCTCGTACTCGGCGCCGGTGTCCTCCCAGTCCTCGTACTCGAGGACGCCGAGCTCGCCGAACTTCTGCCGCAGCCAGCCGTCGCCGGCGTCGAGGAGGCCGAGCTTCTTGAGGTTGGGCACGATCTTCGAGAAGAGCATCTTGCGGAACTCGCGCTGCATCGGCGCGTCGAGCATCACACGCGTGCACTCCTTGACCGGTAGGCCGGCCCACTCCCAGACCTCCTGTCCGAGGAAGCGGTCGCGCATCTTGACCGCGGCCTCGTAACAGAACTCCTGGCGCTCGCGGATGTCGGCGGCGTCGAGGTCCTGGTACGCCTCTTTGAGCGACATCACGCCGAACGCGACGTGCCTCGCCTCGTCGGCCATGACGTACCGGGTGATCTGTTTCAGCAGCGGATCGGGCGACGTCTGGTACTGGAACCCGAAGGCAGCCAGCGCCAGGCCCTCGACCATGATCTGCATGCCGAGGTAGGTCATGTCCCAGCGCGAGTCGGAGACGACGTCGTCGAGCAACGCCCGCAGGTGCACGTTGATCGGGAACTCGTGCGCCAGCTTCTCGCTGAGGTACTTCGAATAGACCTCCACGTGACGCGCCTCGTCCATGACCTGCGTCGCGGCGTAGTACTTGGCGTCGATCCACGGCACCTGCTCGACGATCTTGGCGGTGCAGATGAGCGCGCCCTGCTCGCCGTGCATGAACTGCGAGAGCACCCATGCCTGTTGCGCAGCGCCGAGATCGAACCACTCGTCTTCAGACAGCTTCTCGAACGGCGTGCCGGCGCGCTCGAGCGCCATCGTCGTGTTCAGCGGGTTGTTCGGGTCGCGGGCGATCTTCCACGGGTCGACGTCGATGTCCCAGTCGATGTCGGTGGAGACGTTCCACATCGACGTCTTCGCCTTCTCGTAGAGCTTGCTCAAGGCGTCGCGGCTGCGCTCGTAGTCCCACGTGAACAGCGCGTCGCCGGCCGAGCGCACGTTGTGGACGGCCTCACGCTTCTCTGCGTCGGAGACGGTCTCGGCGAGCTCCTCCACCGTTCCCGAACGGATCTCCTGCTCCTCGACCGCCATGGCGCGCCTTCCTTCTTCCCCGTGCTACGTCGTCGACTTCAGTCTTTCGCAGATTCTTTCGCTGTCGGAACTCCGGCGGATTGCCGGACATCATCCGGCCGCGTGTCGCCTGCCAATTTCAACAATTCAGACATTCCGTCCTCGACACCGCGGCACAGGACGCCGATGTCGGGAGCGGTGTCGTAGTCGCCGGTGACGCCGAAGTTCAGCATGCCGTTGTAGGAGAAGATCGCCACGCCGATGCGCAGGTGCCCGGCGATCGGCACGAACGGGAACGCCTCGAGCATCTGCCGGCCGCACGCGTAGAGCGGGAGCTGCGGCCCGGGGACGTTCGTGGTCACGGTGTTGATGTTGCGCTGCGGGATGCGGAACGCGACTCGCGTCCCGACCGCGAGCAGCAGCGCGGGGGCGAACCCCGACAGCGACGTCAGCACTTCGCCCGCGACGGCCTGCTTGGACTCCTTGAGCCCGGCCATCTGTGCCCGGATCGCTTCGAGGCGTTCGGCGGGGTCGGTGATCCCGACCGGCAGCTCGGCGAACATCGCCGAGACCCGGTTGTTGTAGACGCCGCGCTCGTCGGCGAGTCGCACCGAGACGGGCACGAGCGTGCGCACGACGCGTCCTGCCGGTGACTCGTCGCGCGCCGCGATCAGGTCACGGAACCCGCGGGTGAGCACCGTGAGCACGACGTCGTTGACAGTGCCGCCCAGCGCGGAGCGGACGCGCTTCACGTCCGCGAGCGTGGTGTGCGCCCAGTCCCAACGTCGATGCGGACCGATCGGGCCGTTGAGCGACGACTCGACGGTCGGTCGCACGAGGCCGGCCATGGACGCCACGCCGCGGGCGGCGTCGACGAAGAGCTCGGCGAGCTGGCCCCATCCGCGCGCCGCGGCGCGCATGGCGCGGAACTGCTCGTACGGGCTGGCGACGAGGTCGCCGATGGCCTCGCTCACGAGTCGGACGTCGGACGGCTCGGGCTCGGGGCGCCAGGTGTCGACGTTGGCCGGCGGCGGCTCGCGCTCGGGATCGAGCATGACCGCGAGCAGGTCGGAGCCCGACACGCCGTCGACCATGCAGTGATGCACCTTCGACACGAGAGCCCAGTGACCGTCCTGGAGGCCCTCGACCATCCACATCTCCCACAGCGGCTTGGTGCGGTCGAGCTGCTGGGCCATGAGCCGGCCGACGAGGTTTCGCAGCTCCTGGTCGCCGCCCGGCGGCGGCAGCGCGGTGTGCCGGAGGTGGTACCCGAGGTTGAAGTGCGAGTCGTCGACCCACACCGGGCGGCCCAGATCGAACGGGACGAAGCGCACCTTCTGGCGGTAGCGCGGCACGAGCGGGAGCTTGCCGGCGACGAGGTCGGCGAAGTCGCCGTAGTTCGGGGCCGGGCCCTCGAAGATCCCGACCGAACCGATGTGCATGTGGTTCGCGTCGTTCTCGACGTGCAGGAACGATGCGTCCAGCGGGCTCATGCGGTCCATCGACGACCCCCCGGGTCAGGTCCGCGGAGGGTACCGCGGGGATGTGGAGCGCGCGGCGCCGGATCAGTACGCCAGCAGGGCGCTGAGGTCGCGGACGATGTCGTCCACCTGCGGGAGGACCACCTGCTCGAGCGTCGGCTCGTACGGGACGGGCGTGTCGAGCGCGGCGAGACGCCAGACGGGAGCGTCGAGATCCTCGAAGCACTCGTCGGCGATCCACGCCGCGATCTCGGCGCCGAACCCACAGCGCAGCGTGTCTTCGTAGAGGACGAGCACCCGGCCGGTCTTCGCCACCGACTCGGCGACGATGTCCTGGTCCCACGGCACGAGCGTCCGCAGGTCCACGATCTCGATGGCACCGCCCTCGGGGTCGATCTCGCGGGCGGCGAGCTCGGCGCGGTGCACGGTGGCGCCGTACGTCACCACCGTGACGCGTTCGCCGCGCGTCACGTACGCGCCCTTGCCGAACGGCAACAGCCAGTCGGAAGGGGGCAACGGATCGCGGTTGTAGCCCTGCCGGTAGAGGTGCTTGTGCTCGAGGAACAGCACCGGGTCCTCGTACCGGAACGCGGTCCGAAGCAGGCCGGCGGCGTCGCGGGCGCGCGACGGGAAGGCGACGAACAAGCCGGGAACGTGGGCGAAGATCGACTCGCCGCATTGCGAGTGCCAGATCGAGCCGCCCGTGAGATATCCGCCGATCGGGACGCGCAGGACCATCGGGCAGCTGAAGTCGCCGTTCGAGCGCCAGCGCAACGTCGCCGCCTCGGACTTGATCTGCTGCATCGCGGGCCAGATGTAATCGAAGAACTGCACCTCGGGACTGGGCCGCAGCCCCCGTGTGCCCTGCCCGATCGCGCGCCCGACGATGTTCGCCTCGGCGAGCGGCGTGTTGTAGCAGCGCGCGATGCCGAACTCGGTCTGCAGTCCGAAGGTGACGCCGAACACGCCGCCCTTGCCCGGCACCTTCCCCAGCACGCGTGGGTCGGCGTCGGCGACGTCCTCGCCGAACACGCGGATACGCGGGTCGCGCGCCATCTCCTCGTGGAGCGTGAGCCGGATCGCCTCGCCGAACGCGACCGGGTCACCGGCCGCAGCGGGCGGGTCGGGCGGCAGCTCGCTGACAGGTCGCGGTCCGACGAGGTGGTCCGAGATGCTCTTCGGGTCGGGGCGCGTCGCAGCCAGGGCGTCCTTCGCCGCCGCGGCCACGAGCTCGTTCGCTTCCGCCCGCACCTCCTGCGCGCGCTCGGGCGTCAACACGCCGAGCCGGACGAGCTGACGTTCGAGGAGCAGGATCGGATCGTGCTCGGCTTCGTCCTCCAGCTCCTCGGCGACGCGGTACTTCTTCTGGTCGTCGGAGAGCGAGTGCGAGTACGGGCGCGTCACGGTGGCGTGGATGAGCCCCGGCCCCTGTCCGGCGCGCACGCGCTGGATCGCCTCGGCGCCCCGCGTTCGCACCTCGAAGTAGTCGCGCCCGTCGAGGACGGTCACGTGCAGGCCCCGGATGCCCATCACCATCTCCGACACCGGCGCGGGGGCCTGATCGCTCGCCCGCACCGAGATGGCGTACCCGTTGTCCGCGACCACGTAGAGGACGGGCAGCCCGAGCCGGCACGCGGTGTTCAGGCTCTCCCAGAACTCGCCCTCGGAGCACGCGCCTTCGCCGAGCGACACGTACGTGACCTCGTCGCCGTACGCGCTGCAGCCGGGAAGGTCGCGCCCCACGATGTAGCGGCCCGCCTCGGCGCAACCGACGGCCGGAAGGCACTGGCTCCCCGTCGGGCTCGACTGGCTCACGATGTGACGCGCCGCGTCGCCCCAGTGGCACGGCATCTGGCGGCCGCCTGACGCGGGGTCGTCCGCGCTGCCGACCGCCTGGAGGAGGATCTCGAGTGGCGTGACGCCGAGTCCGAGGACGAGGGCGCGGTCCCGGTAATACGGGAAGAACCAGTCGTAACCCGCGCGCAGGGACCGGTTCAGGCCGAGCAGCAGCGCCTCGTGCCCGGCGCCCGAGATCTGGAAGAACACCTGACTCTGCTGGCGGAGCGCGATCTCACGGTCGTCGATCGCGCGCGAGATGCAGGCGAGGCGATGGTCGGCGAGCGCTTCGTCGAGCGGCACGTCACCGTGCCCATTCCGTCTGACCCCATTGGACGAATCAGCGGGATGGTGCGTAAGCCGATCGAACAGCTTCACCAGGGTTCACCATACGACCGGAAGAAACGCTCTTGGTGGAACCCGCGTGACTACCGTGTGAATCGTGGCCATCGTCCATCCGGCCCGCCTTCGTCGACCACGCCGAACGCGGCCGGGGTTCAGGTCTCCGGTGGTGCGGCGACTGGTCACCGAGCACCATCTCGAGCCCGACACGATCACCGGGACGGGGACGGCAGGACGCGTCACCCGCGACGACGTTCTCACCCGCGCTGCCGGCACGAAGCCCGACGACACCGACGAGACGGTTGCCCTCAACCGGATCCAGCTGCAGACCGGCGCCAACCTGCTCCGCTCGCTGCAGGTCGCGCCGCACGCGTTCATCGCCATGGAGGTCGACTTCGAGCCGGTGGACCAAGCCCGGCGGGCCAAGAAGCTCAGCTACCTCCCGTTCGTGGCCCGAGCCGTCGTCGACGCCGTCGCCGCGTACCCGCACCTGAACGCGTCGGTCGGTGACGGCGAGCTCGTGGTGCACAACGACGTGCACCTCGGCATCGCCGTCGACCTCGATCACCAGGGTCTGATCGTGCCCGTCGTGCGCGCCGCGCAGGACAAGCGCCTAGTGGCGCTGGCCAAGGAGATCGTCGACCTCGCCGCGCGTGCCCGGGCGAAGCGGCTCTCCCCCGACGACGTCACCGGCGGGACGTTCACGATCACGAACCCGGGCCCGTCGGGCACGGCGATCTCGGCGCCGATCATCCACCAGCCGCAAGTGGCGATCATGTCGACCGACGGGGTCAAGCGCCGTCCCGTCGTCGTCGAGCTCGACGGCGGCGGCGAGGCAATCGTCGTGCACGCCATCGGGATGCTCGGCCTGAGCTTCGACCACCGCGCCGTCGACGGTGCCTACGCGTCGGCGTTCCTCGCGCGGGTGCGCGACATCATCGAGACGCGGCCGTGGGACACCGAGCTGTAGCTACGCGATCCAGCCGGAGTCGGAGAGCTTGCGGTCGATGGCGTAGGCGGCACTGATCAACCCGAGGTGTGTGAACGCTTGGGGGAAGTTGCCCAGCTGCTCGCCGTGGGGACCGAGCTCCTCGGCGTAGAGCCCGACGTGGTTCGCGTAGCCGAGCATCTTCTCGAACACGAGCCGCGCCTTCTGCACGTCGCCCGACCGGGCCACCACCTCCGCGTACCAGAACGAGCACATGTTGAACGTGCCCTCTTCGCCCATGAGGCCGTCGGCGGCGCCGTCGCCCATGCGGTACCGGAACACGAGCGAGTCCTCGACCAGGGTTTCCTTGATCGCCTGGAGCGTCGAGAGCCAGCGGGGGTCGGTCGAGCTGATGAACTTCATCAGCGGCATCAGCAGCGTCGACGCGTCGAGCGTCTTCGTCCCCTTGTGCTGGACGAATGCCTGCTGTTCCGGATCCCAGAAGTTCGTGTAGATGTCCTCGTAGATCTCGTCGCGGGTCTCTCGCCACCGTTCGTAGGGATACGGGAACGAGCGTCGGTCGGCGAGGCGGATCGCCCGGTCGACGGCCACCCAGCACATCAGCCGCGAGTACAGGAACTCCTGGCGCCCGCCGCGCACCTCCCACACGCCCTCGTCGGGAAGCTGCCAGTGGTCGGTCACCCAGTCCACGAGCCGGACGAGGTTGAGCCACAGGTCGTGCGAGATCGGCGCGCCGTACTTGTTGTACAGGTAGACCGAGTCCATGAGCTCGCCGTAGATGTCGAGCTGGAGCTGGTTGTAGGCGTCGTTGCCGATGCGGACCGGCGACGAGCCGGCATACCCCTCGAGGTTCGGAATGACCTCCTCGGTGAGGTCCTTGTGCCCGTCGATGCCGTACATGATCTGCAGCGCCCCGTCCGGCTCGAGATCGTTGCAGCGATCCTCGATCCACTTCATGAACGCGCCCGCCTCGGCGGTGTAGCCGAGCCTGATGAGCGCGTAGAGAGTGAACGACGCGTCACGGATCCAGGTGTAGCGGTAGTCCCAGTTGCGTTCGCCGCCGAGCTCCTCGGGGAGGCCGAACGTCGGGGCGGCGACGAGGGACCCGTACGCGTCCGAGACGAGCAGCTTGAGCACCAGCGCCGAACGGTTCACGGTCTCGCGCCAGCGACCGTGGTATTGCGAGCGGCCGACCCACGTGCGCCAGTAGTTCACAGTGTCTTTGAACACATCAGCCACGTAGTGCGGAGATTGCGACGGGCTGGCGCGTCCCGGCTCGGCCTGTTCCATCACGAAGGCGGCGGTTTCGCCGGCATGGAGCGAGAACTTCCCGACCGCCGCTCCGTCCTTCACCTCCATCGGTACCTGCGACCGCAGCCGTACCGTCGTGCCATCCGGGCCTTCGGAATGGAAGAGGATCTCACCCTCGCGCACGTCGACCTTGTGCCCGGTGCGGCCGTAGTCGAAGCGGGGGTCGAAGATGACGTCGAACGCCGACTCGCCTCGGACACCCTTGGCTCGACGGACGAGCGAGTGGCAGTGCTCGTGCTCGTCCGTCCCGACCGGCATGAAGTCGGACACCTCGGCCACGCCGTCGCGATCGAGGGTGCGGGTGATGAGCACGTTCGTGTCGGGGAGGTACATCTGCTTCGTGGTGCCGGTGACGTTGCACGGCCGCAGCTGGAAGCGGCCGCCCCTCTCGGCGTCGAGCAGGGAGGCGAAGATCGTCGCCGAGCCGAAGTTCGGGTACGACATGAAGTCGATTGCCCCGTCCGTGCCGACCAGGGCCACGGTGTGCAGGTCACCGATGACCCCGTGGTCCCCGATCGGGAGGTACCCGCCGTTGTTCATGACTCCACCGCTCCTCCCCGGAGACTGCTCGCATCCGATGATCCCACGTTGATTCGCCGGCGACCCCCGTAGCGGATGCTCGCCTGCGATTACCGTGTCGTCCGATGGGAGACATGGCCGGCAAAGTCGTCGTGATCACGGGCGGGAACACCGGGATCGGGAAGGAGGCCGCGGTCGGGCTCGCAGGTCTCGGCGCCCGGGTGGTCATCACCTCGCGCAACGAGGAGCGCGGCCGGTCGGCTCGGCAGGAGATCGCCCAACGGAGTGGGAGCGACTCCGTCGAAGTCATGTCGCTCGATCTCGCCAGCTTCAGGTCGATCCGCTCGTTCGCGGCCGACGCGCTCGACCGGTTCGACCACCTCGACGTGCTCGTGAACAACGCCGGGCTGATCCTGTATCGCCGCGCCGAGACCGAGGAGGGCTTCGAGGAGACCTTCGGGGTCAACCACCTCGGCCACTTCCTGCTCACGGACCTGTTGCTCGAGCGGCTGCGCGCCAGCGCAGCGTCCCGAGTCGTGGTGGTGTCGTCGCACGCACACAAGGGCGCCCGACGCGGCCTCGACTTCGACGACCTCCAGTCCGAGCACAAGTACAAGTGGATGAACGCGTACAGCAAGTCGAAGCTGGCCAATATCTACTTCGCCCGGGAGCTCTCCCGCCGGCTCGACGGGAGCGGCGTCACCGTGAATGCGCTGCACCCCGGCTTCGTGCGCAGCGAGTTCGGCCGAGGTGGTGACCTCGGTGGCATCTACGGCTGGGGGATCAAGTACCTCGCGAGCCCGTTCGCGATCAGTCCCGAGAAGGGCGCGCGCACCACGATCTACCTGGCGTCGTCGCCCGACGTGGACGGCGTGTCGGGTGGGTACTTCTACAAGTGCAAGCCCACCGCACCCTCGACCGTCGCGCAGGACGACGATGCCGCAAGTCGCCTGTGGAACGCGAGCGAGAAGCTCGTCGCGTCCGTGCCTGCTTGATCCGCCCTTCCCGTCCGCCCCGGGGTCAGGGGATCAGCACCACGCGGCCGAATGCTTGACGGCTCTCGGCGTAGGCGTGGGCGCCGGCGGCGTCGGACAGCGGGAACGTCCGGTCAACGACGACTCGGAGGTGACCGGCGGCGATGTCCTCGAGATGCCGGGCGACGTTGGCGCGCACACGATCGGTGGTGATCTCGGCACCCAGGAAGACGCCGGTCAGGGTCTGATTGCCCATCATCAACAGCGACGCGTCGAACGGCTGCGGATCGCGTCCGGCGTTGCCGACGAGCGTGACCCGGCCGCGGTACGCGAGCGCCTGCACACTCCCTGCGAGCGTCGAGCCGACCGAGTCGACCACGAGGTTGACGCCTTGCCCGCCGGTGAGCTCGCGGACGACCACTGGGAAGTCGCTCGTGCGGTAGTTGATGCCGTCGTCGAGCCCGTACTCGCGTAGGCGCTCGAGCTTCTCATCGCTCGACGCGGTCGCGAGCACGGTCGCACCCGCCCGCTTGGCGAGCTGGATTGCCGCGAGCCCGACACCGCTCGCGCCCGCCTGGACCAGGACCGTCTCGCCCGACTGCAGATGCCCGAACTCGAACAGGCAATCGTCCGCGGTGCCCCACGCCACCGGCACGCACGCCGCCTCCACGATGTCGAGCCCGTCGGGCACGACCCACGTGATGATCGACGGCGTGGCGACCCGTTCCGCGTGCGAGCCCCACAACATCGTGCACACCACCCGTTGCCCCGGCTGGCGGTCGTGCACGTCCGCGCCGACCTCGGCAATCGTCCCCGCGCACTGGTATCCGACCACGTGCGGCGACGTCGCCATCTCGCCGCCGGCGCGATTGAGCGTGTCGCCGCCCTCGATGCTGATCGCCTCGACGTCGACCAGCACGTCGCCCGGTCCGCACACAGGGTCCGGCACGTCCTCGTAGAGGCAGACGCTCGGCGGTCCGGTCTCGTAGTAGACGGCAGCCTTCATCCCGCCGACGCTACCGCCCTCCGGCTTACGACACGACGTGGAACTCGATCCGGTAGACGAGCGTCTCGTCGTCGATCGGCCCGGCATGGGCCGCACGCCGTCGGAGCTCCTCGCGGTCCTGCTCCCCCGATCGCCGAACGTCGGTGCGGGTCACGCTCGAGAACGGCACCAGCTCGATCGAATCCACCTCGATGACCACCGGCCCGACGGGGTAGCGGCCCCCCACCTTCACCTTCGGCCGGCGCCACAGCCGGAACGAGACTGTGATGTCGCCCGAGGCCACGTCATCGCGCAACTCGGGGCTGAACTGCACGAACAGAAGCTAGGGCGGGTCGGGGTCATCGGGCGGTACGAGATCGCGATCTCCCTTCTCGCCGACGATCTTCCGGCCGACGTACGTCTTCAGATCGTGATGGTGCGAGCAGGGTCGCCACAGGTTGGCGAGCTCGGTGCGAAAACGTATGTTCGTCTGTCAAGAAGGGGCGCCGAATTCCTCGGCGAGCAGGTCCATGAGCAGGACGTCGTGCCAGCTGCCGTCATTGCCGCGTTCGGCGCGGCGCTCGATGCCGACAGGGCGGAAGCCCACCTTCGTGTAGGCACGGATCGCGGCGGCGTTGTCGGCGGCGGGATCGATCGTCAGCCGGTGGTGGCCGTGGTCATCGATCAGGTGGCGAGCAAGCGTCCGGACCGCGTCGGTACCGACCCCGCGCCCGTGCACGGCGGGATCGACGTAGATGTCCATGCTCGCGTGGCGGTAGTCGGGCTCCTTCTCCGCCTGCCATTGGATCCAGCCAACGATTTCGCCGTCGACCTCGATGGCGTACGCCGTGCTGTCCTCCTCACGGAAGTCCTCGAGCACGGCGGCGACCATGTCGTCGCCGCCCCGCCAGT
This sequence comes from Acidimicrobiia bacterium, assembly GCA_035938395.1. GTDB lineage: Bacteria > Actinomycetota > Acidimicrobiia > IMCC26256 > JACDBD01 > JALZAA01. The sequence goes on along the minus strand of DASZGY010000021.1, from coordinate 111 downwards.
GCCGGTGAACCTCAGGCGTCGCGCGGATCCGTGCTAGCTCGGCGACGTCGTCGAGCGTGGCGGGGCGCAGCCGCACGGACTCCCCTCGCAGGATCGTCATCCGGAGATGGT
>DASZGY010000020.1:0-47338 GCA_035938395.1 Acidimicrobiia bacterium | reverse complement strand
CTCGCCTCGAACTGGGCCGCCGCGCCCATGAGCTCGGGCATCGCCTGCGGGCCTTCGCCGCCGGTGACGGCTATACGCTGTCGGCTTCGGTCGCCGATGCCCAGGTCGTGATGGCGGATGAAACTCACACCAGGCTCCGGTCACCCAGCCCGGTGTGCGATTCCGTGGTCGTCGTCGTGCGCTCGGGCGACGAGGTCCTCGTGCTCGAGGAAGCCAAGCCGTTGCCGGCCTCGGACTGACTCGAGCTCGTGAACGTCGCGCTTCTTCTCGACATGATCGCCGATGGAATCGGCGGCCGCGTTGCCGTCGGGAGCCGCGACGACGGCCTCAGCTACGAGACGCTCCGCAGCTACGCCGCGTCGGCGAAGACACGCGTGCAGGAGCGGGGCGCAACCACCGTCGCCGTGGTCGAGCCCAACGGGCCGTTGGTGCCGGTGGCCCTGTTCGCGGCGGCATGGACGGGAAGCAGCTACGCGCCGCTCAACTACCGGCTTCCGGACACGGCGATCGAGCAGTTGCTTGCGCGCCTCGAGCCCGCCGTCACCGCAAGCACGGAGCAGTGGATCGCGCCCGAGAACAAGGAGAATGGTCGAGTCGAGTACCCACAGGATCCGGATCGGCCCGCGGTGGTCCTGTACACGAGCGGCACCTCTTCGGCACCGAAGGGAGCCGTGCTGGGCCATCAGCACCTGACCTCGTATGTGCTGACCACCACCGAGTTCGCCAGCGCGGAGGAGGACGAGGCGAACCTGTTGGCGGCGCCGCCGTTTCACGTCGCGGGCGTCGTCGCCGTGCTGACCTCCACGTACGCCGGCCGACGTATCGTGCCGCTCCCGCGGTTCACGCCCGAAGCGTGGATCGACATCGCTCGCCGTGAGCAGGTGACCCACGGGTTCCTCGTGCCGACGATGTTGGCGCGGATCGTGGACGTGATGGACCACGATCCAGATGCCCGCGTACCGTCCATGCGGCGGATTACCTATGGCGGTGCCCGCATGCCGCGTTCGATGCTCGAGCGGGCGTTGGCCCTGTTCCCCGACGTCGGGTTCGTGAACGCGTACGGCCTGACCGAGACGTCGTCGACCGTGTGCCTCCTCGGGCCCGACGACCACCGCAATGCCTTCGAGAGCAGCGACCCGGCGATCCGGCGCCGTCTCGAGTCGGCCGGCCGGCCGCTGCCCGGGATCGAGCTGCGCATCGACGCTGCCGGCGAGGTCGCGGCGCCGGGCGAGCCGGGCGAGATCCTGGTGCGCGGCGAGCAGGTCTCCGGCGACTACCTCGCGGACACCTCGAAACGCAACGACGCCGGTTGGCTCCACACCGGAGATCTCGGTTTCATCGACGACGACGGCTACCTGTTCGTGGTCGGCCGGGCCGACGACATGATTATCCGCGGCGGCGAGAACCTCTCCCCCACCGAGATCGAAGACGTGCTGCTCCAGCATCCCGGCGTGGGTGCCGCCGCGGTCGTGGGCCTGCCCGACGCCGAGTGGGGCGAGCGCGTCGCGGCCATGATCGTGCCCGCTCGCGACGCACACGACCTGTCGATGGACGACCTGCGAGCCTTCGCACGCGAGCGCCTCGGCTCGCTCAAGACCCCCGAAATCCTCGCGACGTGCGAGGAGCTACCCACCACCGCCACCGGCAAGGTGCTGCACCGCGCCGTGCGTGCCGACTTCGAAGAGCGCGCCCAGCTCTGAACACAGAGAACTACGCCTCTCGGGCTGATCCGGCCGCCGCGCGGTGAGCTTGTCGGCGCGGAACGGGGAAAGGAGCGGTCCGGAAGATGCTGCTGGCCGAAGTGTCCCGCCCATGAAGTACCAGAGGGCAGTCCTGCCACCCCGGACCGACCTGAGGAGCCGGCGCAAGCTGGTGGCCGCACGGGTGATGGTTCGCGGCCTGGATCTCGCCGAGCGACTTCTGTCACGGATGCTCGTCGAGGTGACACCTCCGGCAGACGATCCCTTCTATCGCGTGCCCGATAACCCGGAAGCGTTCTGCCCGGGCGAGGTGCTCGACGGTCGGCCCGTTGAGGTCCGAATGTTTCGCCGCGTAGTCAACGCTGATGCGTGGCAGGTGAAGTTCCGTTCCACCGACGGCCATGGTGCCGCCGTGTCGGGAGTCACGACCGTGATGATTCCCCGGCGGCCCTTCAACGGGTCGGTCAGGCCACTGCTCTCCTATCAGCCCGCCATCGACAGCCTGGGGGCGACCGCCGATCCCTCGTTCACGCTGAGACACGGCAACCAACAGGAGCTTCCTCTCATGGTCCGGGCGCTGCGCCGAGGGTGGGCGGTCGTCACCACCGACTACACCGGACCGCAGCACGCCTTCGGCGTGGGGCTGGTGGCGGCCCGCTTCGTGCTCGACGGCATTCGCGCCGCGATCGCCTTCGAACCGGCCGGCGTCGACGCCGCCACGCCGATCGGCCTCTGGGGCTACTCGGGCGGAGCCCAGGCAACCGTCTGGGCGGCCGAACAGCACTCGAGCTACGCGCCGGAGTTGAACATCGTGGGTACTGCCGCCGGCGCCATCCCGGTCGACCCCACCTCATCGGGACTCCCCGACGACGGCAACATCTTCAGCGGACTGGCGGTTGCCACACTCATCGGGATGAGCCGCGGGTTTCCGGATGTCGACCTGCTCGGCGCCCTCACACCCCAGGGTCAGGCCATGGTGGCGTCGGCGGCCGACATGACCTTCCAGCAGCTCATCATGAGCTTTCCCTTCCTCTGCTGGGGCGACTACCTGACCGTCCCCGGCGTGTTCGAGATACCGGGGTTGCGCACCGCCTTCGAGGCGATCCGGCTCGGTCAGGCCACGCCTACGACCAAGTTGTACCTGTACCACGCCGTGCATGATCAGTATCCCGCCATCGCCGACGTAGACAAGCTCGTCGAGAAGTACCGTCGTGAAGGCGTCGACGTGACCTACCGCCGGTTTCGATTCGGCGAGCACATGATCGTGGCGTTGACCGGTGTGCCGAGCGCACTCCGATTTCTGAGCGCGCGATTCGGGTAGCCCGGTCAGGCGACGCTCGAGGCGCGAACTGTGCCGCCCAGCAGAACTCGAGGCGCCCGGTTGGGTGCCACTTCAACGCTCGCGCCTAGACCCCGTAGGGTCGGCATTTGCGTCGCTGTGCGTTGCGCCTCGTGCCCCGCTGACGCGGACTGCCGCCGACGTGGCCAGCTGGTCTAGCCAATCGCTGAGCAGCTGTAGCTCTGCAGGGGACAGGACGCCGGGTGCCTCGGTGAGCAGGGCCCGCAGGGCAACGGCGTGAACCGCCACCTGTTCAGCTGCAGCGTCGGGCCCTCCGTTCGGGGTCTCGGCGGAGGCCGGAACAGTGATGGCGGTAAGTAGCGCCTCGCGCGTCGTTTCGGAGAGCCGCGGGTCGCGTTCTTCGGGTGGAGTGGCGGCCAGGGTGATCGTGACGCCGGTACCCGCGGCGTGGATCAGGTCCGTGGCGTGAGCAACATCGACACGGAGCCGCCCGACCTCGGCGATGCGCGTGACCAGCCCCCGCAGCACCGCAACGCCTTCGTGTATCGCTGATCTGGACTCAGCGACGGACGGAGCGCTGTACAGCAGCGCGAACGCGTCGGGGTGGGCAAGGCCGAACGCGATGTGGAGATCCCACCCTCGCCGTAGGTCCTCGACCGGGTCGTTCGAAAGTGCTCGGGTCGCCTGCTCGCGCACGTGGACGGCGAGCGTTTCGCGAGCGACCACGTCGAGCAGTCCCTGCATGTCGCCGAAATGGCGATAGATCGTGGGCGGTTGCACCCCCGCGGCGGCGCTCACCGCTCGCGTGGTTACCGCGTTGCGTCCCCCGGTCGCGAGCAGTTCGGCAGCGGCGCGCGCTATGCGGGCTCGAGGGTCCGGCCCCCGGTCCCTCGACGACATCAGCGGAAACAATATCGCAGTATCGCTCTTGACTATCAATGGTGTCGTGAATACGTTAGCGCTGATAAGCGGGATCGGATTCGCGGGCGCGGCGCGCCTCGCCGATGAGGGCTGGGAGCGCGTGCTCCTGCAGCGCGGGTGAGAGGCGGAGCGAGGTTGCTCCTGAGAGTCCGATCGCAACGGGAAGGAGCCCTCATGGCTACCGCGACGGGAAGCACCAGCCGGACCGAGCACCTACTCGCTCGCATGACAAAGGGCGACGACCTGTTCAACGCGCGCGACTGGCAGGCGTTGGACGACGTGCACCACCCGGACATGATCGCGTTCATCCCCGGGAGCGCGGACCCGATCTACGGACGGGAGGCCCACGGCGCGGCGATGCAGCAGCTGGTCCGGATGTTTCCCGACATCCGCGTCCACACGCCGTACCCGATCCAGTTCGGAGGCGACGACTGGATCACTGTGGTCACCAACGCCACTGGGACGTTCACGGGAGAGATGACCCTGCCCGACGGCAAAGTGATTCCGCCGACCGGAAAGGCGTTCGACCTCGAGTTCGCCCAGACCAGCAAGTGGGCCGGTGACCAGCTCATCGTCATCGCTGCTTTCTGGGACGCCGCGCGGCAGGCTGAGCAGCTCGGACTCCCGCAGTAACACGGGTCTGGCCGTCTCGCGGCGACCGGATGTCGTGAGCCCGACAGAACATTTGCTCGAACGAGCCGACGTGTAGCTCGGTGTGGCGATCGGGGTCGCAACGCCTAGTTCTCGAAGAACCCTTTGGCCAAAAGCGCTTCGGGCAGGCGGCGCTTGGGACCGAGGAAGCCGGAGTTGCGGGCCGCTTCGCGTCGCCTGTGCCTGTGCCTGTGCGTGTCCAGCCCTACGTGGGCGCTACTGGTTTCGAACCAGTGACCTCTGCCGTGTGAAGGCAGCGCTCTCCCGCTGAGCTAAGCGCCCGTCCGAACCTGCCGTTTGGCGAGCACGAGGCTATCGCCGCACACGAAGCACGGGCGGCGCGTTCTTACGCCCGAAGCGAGTCGGTCACGGGTTGATCTGAACAGGTGTGCCGAGCGGCAAGATCTTGGAGAGAACCGTGATCGCGCTGTTGTCCATGCGGACGCAACCGTGGCTGATGCTCTTGCCGAGCGCCGAGGCATCGTTGTTGCCGTGAATGCCGATCTCGGCGTCGCCCCCGTCGAAAGTCGTCAGAGCTTCCGAATGCGCCGACAATCCGTACGCGAACGGGCCGTAGACACTGCTCGGATCCGGCGTCTGTAACAGAACTCGCGTGTAGAACAATCCGGGCGGTGTCGGAGTCTGCGGAGCTCCGTCAGCGACCGGACCTTGGTAGAACACTTGCGTCCCGTTGAACACCGTGATCTGGTGCGCGGCGATGTCGACCTGTATGCGGTACGGGTCGGGGCTCACCTGCACGTCGCCGGCATGGATCCAGCCGCTACTCCCGTTGGGCCGCGTCGGCAACAGGACTCTCACCCAGCCCGGGCGCTGTTCCTGGACCAGAAACACCTCTGGAACGGTGGGCATCGACGGATCGTCGTCGATGTGCCAGCTCGGGCCGAACGACATGCTCGGTTGAGGCGACGAGGGGTCATCGAAAACGCCTGCGAGTGGCGCGGTCACTTGTGCGGTCAAGCTCACGCCCGGCGGCAGTGTCGTGGCGGTCGGCGGTGAAGCGCTCCGCGGCGCCGGTTTCGTGGAAGAGGCACGCGGTGAGCCGCTCCCTCCGCCGCACGCCGCCGCCAGCAGCACGACGCACAAGAGGACCCCGAGAGCCGAAACCCTCGGGGCCCTCTTCATGGTCCGCATGCCGATTCGGGCATGACCGTGGCCGCGATGACTAGCCCGTCGTGCGCGGCGCGGCGGCAACCGGCACGGCCGCGCTGGACGGCGCGACGACCGGAGCACCCGCGGCCGCGACACGCGATGCACTCTGCGCGCCCGCCGCGCCTGCCGCGCCGGGCGCAGCGGGAGCCCCCGGAGTCACCGGGGTCACCGGAGCGGCAGCACACTCGGCGCCATCGCTGGTGTACTTTGGATTACCAGGACCGGCGTCTTCGCCACCGGCTCCACGGAACTTGGATCCCGTATGACAGTTCGAGTGCACGTCGCCATTTGCGTCGGGGTCGGGGCCGGGCTTTGCCGCAGCGGTTGACGCCCAGCCCACTGGGACAGCTAGAGCGGCCGTCGCCACCAGACTGACGATGATCCTCTTCATTCGATCACCCCAATTGCTCTTGGTTTTGTTCGCATCTAGGTACGTTCGCTCCGTTCGCTCCGTTACAGCTTTTGGAAAGAGGAAAAACCACCCAGAGTGACACGCTGGCCACCGAGAGCGGAGGCCGCCACTCGGCCAACCGGGCCGCCGAACTCCGAGCGAGACGTCCCGCCGGTCGGGGTCACTCTGGAACCTCGCCCGTCCGCTCCGGTCGAGCGGCCGCCGAACGGTGGCGGGAGCGCCGAGCGCGTCACGCCGTTTGCGCAGAAGACGCCCGCAGATTGCGCACACGACCGGCAGATTCTGCGGCATCATGGTGGGTCCAAGACCCCTGCCGGGGCCGGCCGCCGCCGGTTCCGGGGCGCTTGACGCGCCGGCCGGGCTCGCCCGTACCGGCGCCGCTAGGTAGGTGACGAAGTGCCCAGAAAAGGACGTGCCCGGCGGTTCCGCGAGGCCCGCGAGCTCAAGCAGGGCTTCGACGACGACCTGTTCTCCGAGGGCAGCGGCTCGCTGGCCGACGTCGAGGAAGGCACCGTCGACGACGACAAGGGCTGGGACGACGACGACGATGAGCACGGCGACGACTGGGACGCCGACGACCCGCTCGCGATCGACGAGCGGCGCAGCGGCGCCGACGGGGGCCGCCGGGCGAGCTGAGGCCCTAGGCGAGCCTGGGGTCGATCGCCTCGGCGTCGATCCCGTAACGCTGGATGGCTTCGGCGACCGCCTCGTCCTTCACGTCGCCCTGCCGCGCGAGCGAGCTCAGCGTGGCGACGACGATGTGCGCGGCGTCGACCTCGAAGTGGCGGCGCAACGCTTCCCGAGTGTCCGAGAAGCCGTAGCCGTCGGTGCCGAGTGAGACGAACGGCTGCGGCACGAACCTCGCGACCTGGTCCGGCACGGCCTTCATGAAGTCCGTGACCGCGACGATCGGCCCTTCCGTCGATCCCAGCTGCTCGGTCACGTAAGGAGTGCGCGCCGGCTCCGTCGGGTGGAGTCGGTTCCAACGCTCGACCGACAGCGCGTCTTCGCGGAGCAGCTTGTAGCTCGGCGCGCTCCACACGTCGGCGGCGACGTCGTGTTCGTCGAGGAGGAACTGCTGCGCGATCACCGCGTTGCGCACGGACGTGCCGCTCGCCAGGATCTGCGCGCGGTGACGCCGCTCCCCCCGGACGGCCCGGTACCGATAGAGGCCGCGCAGGATGCCGTCTTCGACGCCCTCCGGCATCAACGGCATCGTGTAGTTCTCGTTGTAGAGCGTGAGGTAGTAGAAGCAGTCCTCGGGCTCGTCGCCGTACATGCGCTTGATGCCGTCGCGCACGATCACCGCCATCTCGTACGCGAAGGCAGGGTCGTAGGCACGGCAGTTCGGGACCGTCGACGCCAGCACCTGGCTCTGCCCGTCACAGTGCTGCAGGCCTTCGCCCGACAGCGTGGTGCGGCCGGCGGTCGCGCCGAGCAGGAAGCCGCGACCGCGCTGGTCGCCGAAGCTCCAGATCAGATCCCCCACCCGCTGGAAGCCGAACATCGAATAGAAGATGTAGAACGGGATCATCGGCTCGCCCCACGTGGCGTAGCTGGTGCCGACCGCGGTGGCCGACGCCATCGAGCCGGCCTCGGTGATCCCCTCCTCGAGGATCCTCCCCTCCTTCGCTTCCCGGTAGCTGAGGAGGAGCCCGGCATCGACGGGCTCGTACTGCTGCCCGAGCGGTGAGTAGATCTTGATGTCGCGGAACAGCCCGTCGAGGCCGAAGGTGCGCGCCTCGTCGGGGATGATCGGCACGATCCGCTTCCCCCACTCGGGCTCGGCGAGCAGCTTTCGCATCAACCGCGCGAAGGCGGTGGTCGTCGACGCCTGCACCTTGTCGCCGCTGCCGGTGAGGAGCTCGGAGAACGCCCGGTCCGTCGGCGGCGGGAGCACGTTCGGCCGGACGACACGCAACGGCAGGAAGCCGTCGAGCGCGCGTCGCCTCGCCATCAGGTAGTCGTGCTCGGGCGAGCCGATACCCGGATGGAAGTAGGGCGGCATCGCGTCGCCCTCGAGGTCCTCGTCGGGGATGTCGAGGAACAGGCGGTCCCGGAACGTCTTGAGCTCCTCCTCGGTCATCTTCTTGATCTGGTGCGTCGCGTTGCGGGCCTCGAAATCGGGCCCGAGCGTCCAGCCCTTGATCGTCTTGGCGAGGATGACCGTTGGCGTGCCCTCGTGCTCGACCGCGGCCTTGTACGCCGCGAAGAGCTTCCGGTAGTCGTGACCACCGCGCGACAGCTTGCGCAGCTCGTCGTCGGACAGGTGCTCGACCATCTTGCGCAGCCGCGGGTCGGGACCGAAGAAGTGCTCTCTGATGTACGCGCCCGACTCGACGGCGTACTTCTGGAACTCGCCGTCGACGGTCGTGTTCATCTTGTTGACGAGCACGCCGTCGGAGTCACGGGCGAGGAGGTCGTCCCACTCGCGACCCCAGACGACCTTGATGACGTTCCAACCCGCGCCGCGGAAGATCGCCTCCAGCTCCTGGATGATCTTGCCGTTGCCGCGCACGGGACCATCGAGGCGCTGGAGGTTGCAGTTCACGACGAAGATGAGATTGTCGAGGTTCTCCCGGGCCGCGATCGACAAGCCGTTGGTGCTCTCGGGCTCGTCCATCTCGCCGTCGCCGACGAAGCACCACACCTTCGCCTTGCTCGTGTCGGCGAGCTCGTGGTCGATCAGGTACCGGTTGAAACGGGCCTGGGCGATCGCGTTGATCGGGCCCAACCCCATCGATACCGTGGGGAACTCCCAGAAGTCGGGCAGCCGCCGCGGGTGCGGATAGCTCGGCAGCCCGCCGCCGATCTCCTGACGGAACCGGTCGAGGTCGGCCTCGGTCATGCGGCCTTCGAGGAACGCGCGGGCGTAGATGCCCGGGGCGGCGTGGCCCTGCATGAAGACCTGGTCGCCGAACCCGCCGTCTCCCTTGCCCCGGAAGAAGTGGTTGAACCCGACCTCGTACAGCGCCGCCGCCGACGCGTAGGTCGACAGATGACCGCCGAGGCCCTCGAAGCGACGGTTCGCGCGGGCGACCATCACGACCGCGTTCCAGCGGATGAAGGCGCGGATGCGGCGCTCGAGGTGCTCGTCGCCCGGGAACCACGGCTCTTGTTCGGGCGGGATCGTGTTGAGGTACGGCGTCGAGACGGTCGACGGGACTCCGACTCCCTGCTCCCGGGCCCGCTCCATGAGCCGGGTCAGGAGGTAGCGCGCGCGGGCCTTCCCGCGGACGTCGACGACCGAGTCGAGCGAGTCGAGCCACTCGCTCGTCTCCGCCGGATCGATGTCCGGGATCTGATGCACGAACCCGTCGATGAACACGAGAGCGTTCCTCCAGACGCTGCCTGTTTCCACAGGTTACGCCCTTACCGTTCGGTAACGATCCCGGCCGTTCTCCACAGTCAGGTGCTTGTAACGGTCGACGGCCTGGAGTTAGGTGAAACTCGGCATTGCGCCGCATCGCGGCATCGGGCTTGCGACGGCGCGGCCCCGAGGTGGAGGGCGGCAAATGGCAACGATGCAGACCAGGAAAGAAGGCACCGGCTGGTTGGCCTTCGCCGGCGTGATGCTGATCATCGTCGGCTTACTCGACGTCGTCGACGGCCTGTGGGCCCTCGACCGAGCCGACACCAAGATCAACGGGCTCTTGTACGCCGACAAGCTCGGTGGCTGGGGCTGGTTCTACCTGATCCTCGGCATCATCCTGGTGCTCTCGGGCATCGGCGTGTTCTACCGGTCGCAGATCGCCCGATGGATCGGCATCACCCTGGGGTCGATTGCGATCGTCGCGAACATGTTGTGGGTGTTCGTGTTCCCGGTCACGTCGCTCATCGTCATGTTCCTGGCCGTGCTGGTCGTGTACGGCCTGGTGGTCTACGGCGAGCCCGAATGACGTCCTGACTGCACGGCGAACCCGTGATCTTGCACCACGGGTTCGCCGTGCGGTCCGAGAGCGGCGCGCCTTCTCTGCGGGGTGATGTCGAGAGCGAGCCGTCGTGCACGTCGGCCTGGCGCGAACTCCATGACGAACCACGAGCGCGCCCCGCACGCTCGGCACGCTGATCAGGAGGTTCGTGGTGGGCGGTAGAGGATTTGAACCTCTGACCCCTTCCGCGTCAAGGAAGTGCTCTCCCCCTGAGCTAACCGCCCGGTGAGGCGACGATGGTAGCGGGTGACATTCCGCTCCCCCGGCGCCGATCCCCGCGAACATGAAGCGTTGCGTGGCGACGGCAAGGTCCAGGGGTTCGTCTCGAAGGCGAGGAACCGGGGTGACGCGGCGCGGGCCGCCCTCGAGGCGAGGCGGGCGCGCGTGCGCAGCGTGGACGCGACGCTCAGCGCGTACGAGCGCGATCGAGACCGTGCCGGCTTCCTGCTCGCCGGTGCTCTCGCGTACCGGCTCTTCCTCTGGTTGCTCCCCTTCACGCTCGTGATCGTCGGAGGGCTGGGATTCCTCGAGGCGGCGGATCACAAGAACTCGTCGGAACTCGCCGACAAGCTCGGGGTCGTCGGGCTGGCCTCCAAGTCCGTCTCGGAAGCCGCCGCCGATGCGGAGCACGCCCGGTTCATCGTGGTGCTCATCGGCATCTCGGCGCTGTACCTGGCGAGCCTGGGCGCGATCAAGGCGTTCCGGACCGTGAGCGCGCTCGCGTGGGGCGTCCCCGCCGGACCGCTCGGGCGCAAGCCGCTGGCCGTCCTGGGTGTGCTCGGTCTCATCGCGGCGTTCTTGACGGTCACCTTCGTCGCCACCGCCATTCGGCACGAGTCGCCGGGGCCCGGGGTGATCGCCACCGTTCTCATCGGCATCGCGTACGTCTGGCTCGCGTTTCTGGCGCTTTGGATCCTCCCGCGGCCCTCCGTGCATTGGACAGCTTTGCTGCCCGGCGCAGTCACCATCGGTCTGGGCCTGCAGGTGATCCATCTCGTCAACGTGTATTTCATCTCGTACCGCATTTCGAGGTCCTCCGAGACGTACGGTGCCCTCGGTGTCGCGGCGGCGCTCCTGCTGTCGCTCTTCCTCATCGGTCGCCTGTTCGTGGCCGGCGTGATACTCAACGCGACGCTCTGGGAGCGCCAGAACGCACGCAACGACGAGGAGGACCAGGCCCAATCACCCAATCGGGGTGATGCAACGTGAGCCGGAGAGGGAAATCCTGCATATCAGCCCCTCGCAGCTGTGAGATACGGAAGGTGATAGTCGCGGAATGACTGCCGGCACGGAGACCGCAGAGACCCCGAAACGGCTGCCGCGCTGGCGACGGGCCCTCGTCGCGATCCTCGTGATCGTGAGCGTGGTGCTCGTACCGCTGGCGGGACTGTCCGTCTGGGTCCGCAACCTCGTTCTCGACACCAATCACTACGTCGACACGGTGGCGCCACTGGCGACGAACAAGGCCATCACCGACGTGGTGGCGAAGCGCGCCACCAACCGCCTGTTCCAGGAGGTCGACGTCGAGGCGCGGGCGAAGGACGCCCTCCCCGACAGAGCGCAATTCCTCGCCGGCCCTATCAGCTCGGGCGTCCAGACCTTCGTGGGGGACGCCGCCACCCGCGCCCTCGCGACCGAGCAGTTCGCGACCGTGTGGAAGAACGCCAACCGGCGTGCGCACACCAGCGTCGTCAAGGTGCTGACCGGCGAGGGCAAGAACGTCTCCATCAAGAACGACAAGGTCGTCCTCGACCTCTCGGCCGAAATCGACGACGTCGTCAAGAGGCTCGACGAACGCGGCGTCACGGTGTTCGACGGCCTCGCCAAGAAGCAGAAGAACCTCCAGGTCGAGCTGTTCGACGCCAAACAGCTCGAGAAGGCCCGCAGCGCGGTGCACCTGCTCGACCGGTTGCGCATCGTGCTCGTCGTGCTCGTCTTCGTGCTGCTCGCAGCCGCACTCGCGCTCTCGGGCAACCGCCGGCGCACGCTGATGAGGTGGGGCCTCGGGCTCGTCGTCGCCATGGCCGTCACCGCCGCTTTGCTCGCGCTCGGCAGATCCGCGTTTGTCAACGCCGCGCAGAATCATGACGCGGCGGCAGCCACCTTCGACATACTCGTCCGCTTCCTGCGCAACGGCATCCGGACGATCGCCGCGCTCGGCATCATCGTCGCCCTCGCTGCCTTCCTCTCCGGGCCGTCACGGCTCGCGGTGCGGATTCGCGAGGGCGCGAAGAGCCTCATGCGCGGGGCCGGGAACAAGGCCGATCAGGCGGGCTGGAAGCCGGGGCCGGTCGGCACATGGGTGGCCGCGCACAAGGTGGGGCTCCGCATTGCGGGCGTCGCACTCGCGTTCCTGGTCCTGTTCCTCTGGAGCAGCCCGCGCCCGCTCACGCTGTTGGTGCTCGCGCTGCTCTTGCTCGTCTACCTCGCCGCGATCGAGCTCGTCGGGCGGAGCGCTGCGGTCGGGGACGGGACACCCACCCGCGACCCTTCCTGACGTCGGTCACTCCCTCGGAGATGGCTTCGAGCACGTCGAGGCGCGACGCCCGCCACGCGGGCAGCCACGCAGCGACGGCGCCGGCGATCACGGAGAACACGAGAAACGCGGCGATCTGGACCGGCGGCACGTCGAACTGGTCGAGGCCCTGCTCGCGTAACGCCGTCGTGAACGCCCAGCCCCAGAAGACCCCCAGGCCCAAGCCGAAGATGCACCCGATGACGGCGATGATGATCGACTCGCCCCGCACCATGCGGCGCACCTGGATCCGCGACATGCCGACGACCCGCAGCAGCCCCAGCTCCCGCGTTCGCTCGTAGACCGACAGCAGCAGGGTGTTGATGATGCCGAGCACGGCGATGATCTCCGACAGGACGAGCAACGCCACAAGCCCGGCCACGAACTGGTCGACCGTGCCCTCTTGCAGGTTCTGGAACTGAGACCGCGAGTTGATGACGACGTTCGGGAAGTCGGCGCCGATGGCGCCCTCGATCTGGCGGCGCGCCGCTGCGCTCTGGCCCGGTTTCGCCTTCACGTAGACGAGGGTGTCCTGCTGGACGCCGCCGAAGTTCTGCTCCTCGCTCGCGGTCGACACGACTCCGAGCGGCACCGGGTACGCGCCGGTGAACTGCTTGCGGGCGTACACGCCGGCGATCGGCACCTGCACCGGGCCCGCGACCGGATAGACGAGCTGGATCCGGTCGCCGGGGCCGACGCCGGAGTGCTCGGCCTCGTCCTGCGACAGCAGGATGCCGCCCGTCGCCATCCCTTGGGTGCCGCCGGCGCGGATGTCGAGGTTGAGGACGCGGTCGAGCGCGGCCGGGTCGACGGCGACGACGAGTTGCTGGCGACTGCCGACCCGCACGCGGCCGAGCCGCAAGCCGGTGCTCGCCTGGACGGCGGGAAGCGATGCGACCCGGGCGCTCACCTGGGGGGAGAAGCCGGTGAGCCCCTGCGCACTGAGGATGTAATCGGCGCGAACGCCTTTCTCCACACCGGTGCGGATCGACGACTTCACCGAGGCGGCGACGATCGCGACCAGGCACACGAGACTCAAGCCGACCACGAGCGCCGCCGACGTTGCTGCGGTGCGGCGCGGGTTGCGCATCGCGTTGCCTTGCGCCAGACGGCCGGTGACGCTCCCACGTGACAGGAACCATCCGATGACGCGCGCCAGGGGGCGGGCGAACGCGGCGACCAGCATCACCACCCCGAAGAAGGCGAGGAGCGCGCCGACAGCGACGACCTGGATTCGCCGGGAGAGCTGTGTGGCGTCGATCTGGAAACCGAGCGCGAGCGCGCCGATGCCCGCGAGCGTGATGAGCAGGCCGACGAGGGCGCGCCGGCGAAGCGGCGCCGACCCGACGCGCGGCAGCTCGTTGATGGCTGCCACCGGCGAAGTGCGCGCCGCGCGTACGGCGGGAATGAGCGCCGAGCCGACGGTGACGACGACACCGACGATCACGGCCGCGATGATCGTGCGGTTCAGCAGCACCGGGGTCGCTTCGGGCGCGCCGAGCCCGATCCGGGCGAAGCCGACGGCACGCAACAAGAGAGCCGCCAGCCCGACCCCGGCGGCGAGACCAAGCCCGGCCGCGACGACTCCGACGATCGCGGCCTCGAGCACGACCGAGCCCAACACCTGCGCTCGGCTGGCGCCCAGCGCGCGGAGCAAGCCCAGCTCGCGCGTGCGTTGCGCGATGAGGATCGCGAAGGTGTTGAAGATGATGAACGAGCCGACGACGAGCCCGATGGCGGCGAAGCCGACCAACGCCAGACGGAGGTTGCCGACGCCCTGACGGACAGGCTCGGCGCGCTCCTCGGCCAACTTCGACGCCGAGACAACCTCGTCGCTCCGGCCGAGCGCCGACTGCAGATTGCGTGCGACGGTCCCCGGGGCGACGCCGGGATCAGTCGTGACGTAGATGGCGTCGAGCGCGCCCGGCGACGCGAGCACCCGCTCCGACGTCGGGAGGTCGAAGGCGGCGACCGTCACGCCTCCGAGGTCGGCTTGGCCCTTGAGTGCGAACAGGCCCACGATCGTGAACTGCTGGGCCGGTCCTTGGAGGAGCACGCGGATGCGATCGCCGACCTTGAAGCCGTTCGCCCGGGCCGTGCCTTCGTCGACGAGCACCTCGCGGTCACCGCGGGGCGGCCGGCTCTTGCCGTCGTGTGCGAGCGCGAGCGGGCCCGCGCCCGACTCCGGCCATGAGAGCCCGATCGTCGGCGCGAGCCCGTTCTGGATCGAATCCCCGTTGTGGCCGACGAGCTGCGCGTACCCGAACGTCGTCCCGTCGGCGGTCGCGACGCCATCGACGGCTCGCGCCCTCGCCAGGGTCGCATCCGGGATACGCGTCCGTTGTGACCCACCACCCGTGTACGGGTCACGCGCCCGTACGACGAGGTCCACATCCGTCACGGTTCTCCGGAAGATCGTGTCGAACGACCGCTCCATGGTGTCGGTCAGCACGTACGTGCCGCTGACGAACGCGACCCCGAGGAGGACGGCGAGTGTCGTCAACGCAAGCCGCAGCTTGCGAGCAAGAATGCCCTTGAGCGTCGCCTTCCCCATCTCGTTCCATCTTGGTCGACTGCGGACCCACCAGCGCGGCGCGTTCGAACGCGTCGCTACGATGCGACCTCACCTCGGAGGTGCATATGGGGCTCCTCGACAGCCGTCGTGCGGTCGTCACCGGAGGCGGATCGGGTATCGGGCGGGCAACTTGCCGGCGTATGACCGACGAAGGCGCCCGCGTCGCGGTCGTCGACATCAACGGCGACGCCGCCGAGCAAGTCGCGAAGGAGATCGACGGGCTCGCGTACGCGGTCGACGTCACGGATTACGACGCGCTCAGTGCAGCCGTCGACGACGCCGCCGCCAAACTCGACGGGCTCAGCACCGTGTTCAACAACGCGGGCGCGAGCAACCTCTCGCAGGTGCACGAGTGGCCCGTCGACGAATGGGACCGCATCGTGCGCCTCAACCTGGGCGGCGTGTTCCACGGCATCAAGGCGACCGCGCCACACCTGCTGGCGGGAGGCGGCGGCAGCATCGTGAGCACCGCGTCGATCAGCGGAACCCGCCCCTCAGCCGGCGAGGCCCCTTACTCCGCGGCGAAGGCTGGCGTCGTGGCGCTCACCGCGAACGCGGCGCACGAGTACGCGCCGACCGTCAGGGCGAACGCCGTGTCGCCCGGGATGATCCACACCGGGCTCACCGATGTGCTGCTCACGATGGACGGCATGCCCGAGCACATGGCGGCAAAGACGCCGCTGGGTCGGGTCGGGACCCCCGAGGACATCGCCGACGTCGTCGTGTTCCTCAGCTGCGATCTCGCCCGCTTCGTCACCGGGCAGAACATCGTCGTCGACGGCGGGATGACCCTCCACGGCGCGGGCGTCGACGGCCTCTTGGACCGATTTCGCCCCTTTCTCGGCCCCGAGTAGTCCGTCCCGTTCGGGCAGATCTTCGGGCCGCCAATCTCCTCGGATTGCACTTCAGCCACGGCAGCAACGTGCCGATGACCAGGCATGCGTTGGACCCGCAGAGCCGCATTGCTGGCGGCAACCCTTGCGATCGTCGTACTGGCCGCGTGCGCGCCCTTCAAGGGCGGCCCGCCCGCGGCCGCCCCGCTCCCGTTCGGCAGCGCGAACCCGCAGGCCCAGGAGCTCTACTACATCGTGAACAACGAACGGGCCGCGAACGGGCTCGGTCCCGTCGCGTGGCACGACCAGCTCGGGGGGCTCGCCCAGAGCTGGAGCGACTACATGGCCGTGACCGGCAACTACTCGCACCAGGACCTCGACGCCGTCCTCCAGAACCCGGCGTACGCCGGCTACTCCGGGTTGGGCGAGAACATCCTCCACGGCGGCTGCGGGATCAGCGCGGGGCAGATGGATCAGGCGTGGATGAACTCACCCGAGCACCGTGCGAACATCCTCGGGAACTTCAGCGCCGTCGGCATTGGCGTGGCGTGCAACGGCGGCGATCTCTACGCCACCGAGGAGTTCGGGCGCTGACCTCGCAATCCCCTCGCGCCCCCTGGCCGTACTAGCACCGGAGCCTGACGACCTAGGGGGGAACCCTTGCCGAACGGGATCCGGCGCGCGCTGATGACATGGACGCCCGCGATCGCGGTCGCAGTCGTCGTCACCGTCGCGCTCGGCGCATGTAGCGGCGGCGATTCCGCCCACCACGCCGCCGCGCCGAAGCCGCGCCAGGACTTCGTGGCCCAGGCCGGCGACTTCCGCAACCTGCACACGATGACGAAGGTTCGGAACTTCTACGTCGACAACCGCCTCGGCCACCTCGACCAGGCGCTCGCCGTCGCCAACTCCCCCAACGGCGGCCGGTACCCGGTCGGCACGATCATCCAGCTCGTCCCGCAGGAGGCGATGGTGAAGCGCCAGAAGGGCTTCAGCCCGACGACGCGCGACTGGGAGTTCTTCTTCCTCTCCGTCACCCCGATGGGGACCACCATCGAGAAGCGGGGAACGGCGGACGTCGTCAACCGCTTCGGCGGCAACTGCGCCAGCTGTCATCAAGGAGCAGCGGCGCGCTTCGACGGCGTCTGCGAGGAGAACCACGGCTGCGCCCCGCTCCCGATCGGCCCCGACGTGTTCCACGCGATCCAGGAGAGCGACCCGCGGCCGCTCGGATGACGCCTACGGGCGCCGGCGCACCGCCAGAACACCGAAGACGAGGACCCCGACGATCGCACCCGCGATCGCGCCCGTCCACAATCCGTACACCACGTTCGTCAGGAACGAGTTCCCCTTGATCGTGCCGAGGATCAGCGAGCCGATCACGAACCCGATCAGGACGTATCCGCCGATGCGGACCGCTCGCTGCCCCATGCGCATCAGGAATACACGAGCGCGACGCCTGCCTCGGGGCTGAGCGAACGGAAGGTCATGCTCTCCTCGAGGTAGAAGCGCACAGTGTCGGCGTCGTGATCGACGTACCCGATCGAGAAGTCCTGCCCGCAGGTCAGCTGGAAGTCGCCGCCGCGCAGGCTCACGACGATCGCGCCATCCGCCGCCGGCGCCCACACGACCGGGCCGCCGACGATCAGCCTGATGTGCTCGAGCACCGGGTAACCGCCGTGCTCCGTCGTCTCGATGACGCCGGTGTAGCAGCGCGGCCCGAGCGCGATCGCGAACGGCCCTCCGATGCCGGCGCTCTGGAGCATGGCGACCGCCCGGGCGACCGTCCCCGGATAGTCGTTGTAGTCGTCGCTGATGACGATGGGAGCGTGTGGCGTGCTCTCGCTGATGCCCGAGATGCCGGCGGCGTCGTACCCGTGGAAGACGGCAGCGTCTTCTGCGAACGCGGCCTGGCGGGCAGCGTCGATCACGACCTGGAGGTCGTAGTCACGGGAGCCGCGATCGATGGCCTCGAGCTCGCGGCGGGAGAGCTCGAACGGCGTGCGGAGCTCGGCCAGCGGTTGCATCTGCCGGATGGCGGCGTCGACCCCCGCGGCGGGCGCCGCGCCGAGGGCGGCGACGCGACCCAGCGTCTCGGCGGAGTGGCTCCAGCCGTGTGGTCCGGAGAAGTCCACCACTTTGCGGGCAGCGAGGAAGTGGCGCAGCGTGCGGGATGCCTCCTCGTCGATCGCGCCCCACGCCTCCCCCGACACCGGCGCGAGCTCGCGCAGCAGATGGTTCACGACGTCACCTCCGTACGCAGGCTGCCGATACCGAGCGAACCGGAGTCCGGGCCGTCGTCGCCGGCGGCGGCTTCGTCTTCTTTCGCGGTGATCGAGCCTTCGGTGAACAGGTACTTGCGGAGCTGCTCGTCGAGGTGAGCGTCGCGGCGGCGCAACCACTCGAGAGCCATCGCCGCGTGCTCCTTCTCGTCATCTCGGTTGTGCTCGAGAATTGCCCGGAGCTCGTCGTCGTCGCTGGCGGCGGCCCGCTGGTCGTACCAGTCGATCGCCTCGAGCTCCTCCATGATCGAGACCGTCGCCCGATGGCGGTCGATCCTCTCCGGCCCAAGCCTCTCGACGGACTCGTGCAAGGTTGCGCTCGACCCGGCCATGCCTGCTCCTCCGATCTCACTGCTTCAGCACGTTGCTCGCGGCTCTCGCCCGAGCAACCTACCCGCCGATCTGTGCCGCGACGTACTTGACCTCGAGGTACTCGTTGATTCCCTCGTGGCCACCCTCGCGCCCGAACCCCGACTGCTTCACTCCCCCGAAGGGCCCGGCCGGGTTCGAGACGAGCCCGCGGTTGAGCCCGACCATGCCCGTCTCCAGTCCTTCGATCACGCGGAATGCCCGGTCGAGATCGCGGGTGTAGGCGTATGACACGAGCCCGTACTCGGTGTCGTTGGCGGCGCGAAGCGCCTCGTCGTCCGACATGAACGTCGCAATCGGCGCCACCGGCCCGAAGATCTCCTCGCGCAGCACCCGCGCGTCCGAAGGTACGTCGCGCAGCACGGTCGGGGCGTAGAAGTAGCCCGGCCCGTCGAGCGCCTCCCCGCCGACCAGCGTCTTCGCCCCGCGTTCTCGCGCGTCGTCGACGAGCTCGACGACCTTCTCGCGCTGCTTCTCCTCGACCAGCGGGCCGACCTGGACGTCGGTCTCGGTGCCGCGCCCGACGCGCAAGGCGCCGAACCGCTCGGCGAGTCGCGCCGCGAACTCGTCGGCGACCGATTGGTGCACGTGGAAGCGGTTGGCCGCTGTGCACGCTTCGCCGATGTTGCGCATCTTGGCCAGGACGGCACCGTCGACGGCGGCGTCCAGGTCGGCGTCCTCGAAAACGAGGAACGGCGCGTTGCCGCCAAGCTCCATCGAGACGCGCAGCACCTGCTGCGCCGACGCCGCGATCAACCGGCGTCCCACCTCGGTCGAGCCTGTGAACGAGAGTTTGCGGAGCCGGGAGTCCTCGAGCACCGGGCCCGTCGTCGCGCCCGCGTTCTTCGACGTCACGATGTTCAGCACGCCCGGCGGGAGACCGGCCTCGGCGAGGATCTGCGCCAGCGCGAGCATCGACAGCGGCGTGAGCGCGGCCGGTTTGACGATCATCGTGCAGCCCGCCGCGACCGCGGGCCCGATCTTGCGCGTTCCCATCGCGGTCGGGAAGTTCCACGGCGTGATGAACAGGCACGGCCCGACCGCCTGGCGCAGGATGAGCAGCCGCCCGCTGCCACCGGGCTCGACCGTGTAGCGACCGTCGATGCGCACCGCCTCCTCCGAGAACCAGCGGAAGAACTCGGCGGCGTATTTGATCTCGGAGCGCGAATCGTCGACCGGCTTTCCCATCTCGAGGGTCATCAGCAGCGCGAGATCGTCCATGCGCTCGGTCAGCAGCTCGTACGTGCGGCGAAGGATCTCGCCGCGCTCGCGCGGCGGATGCGCCGCCCAGCTCTGCTGCGCGGATGCGGCGGCGTCCAGCGCCGCGATGGCATCGGTGGCGTCCCCGTCCGCCACGTCGCACAGCGACCCGCCGGTCGACGGGTCCTCCACCGCGAACGACTTGCCCGACGCGGCCGGTCGCCATTCGCCCCCGATGAACAGCTCCTTCGGCACCGCGTCGATCACGGCTTGCTCGTGCGAGTCGGTCGCCATGTGCGTCGCCTCCTTCTGTCGGTGTGCGTCCACTCACGGGGTGACGGCGTACAGCTGCCACCGACCGGGCACACCCTTGAGCTCGCGCTCGCCGCGGTCGCTGAAGGTGATACCCGATCCGGCTACGAGGTCCACAACGGTTCGGGACGCCAGCACCTCTCCCGGCTCGGCGCCGGCGCAGACGCGTTCTCCGAGGTGGACGGCGAGCCCGCCGATGTCGTCACCCATCGTCTCGACCTCGCCTGTGTGCAGCCCGACCCGCACGTCGATCCCGAGTTGCCGAGCGCCGTCCCGGATCGCCTGCGCGCCGCGTATCGCACGAGCGGGGCCGTCGAACGTGGCCAGGACGCCGTCACCAGTCGTGTTGATCTCGCGACCCGCGAACCGCTCGAGTTGACGGCGGATCATCGCGTAATAGGCGTCGAGCAGGCTGTGCCACCGGCGGTCCCCGAGCTCGCTCACGAGGTCGGTGGAACGCGCGATGTCGCAGAACAGAATCGTGGCCAGCACGCGATCGGCGTCGACGCGACGCATGCCAGTGAGGAACTCCTCGATCTCGGCGACGATCGTGTCGCTGTCGCCGACGTACGGCAGGTGCTCGTCGCCGGGGAGCTCGACGTAGCGCGCCCCCGGAATGTGGTCGGCGAGGTACCGACCGTGCCCGACGAGGGCGGCGCGATTGCCTTTGCGGTGGACGACCAGGGTCGGCGCCTGGATGGCGGGCAATACGGGCCGGAGGTCGGTCTGGAAGCGCGTCTGCGTGAGCGCGAGCGCCGTCGCCGGGCTCGCGCCGCGGTTACCGGCCCGCTGCCACCACTGCTGGAACCGAGGGTCGGCCGCCACTGCGGGAACGAAAACTTCGAGGTCCGCGAACGACCTTTCACTGTCGTAGTCGGCGAGCACGGCTTGCGTGAACCGCGTGACGAGGTGGTCCGGAAGCCCGTGCGGATAGTCGCTGTCGCGCCGCAGGCGTGGGTATGCGTTCAGCAGGATCAGCGCCGCCGTCCGCGTCGGATGGGCAGCGGCAGTCAACATCGCGACGAGGGCTCCCTCGTCGGCGCCGCAGAGCGCGGCGCGCTCCGATCCCACCGCGTCGAGGACCGCCAGCGCGTCGCCGACCCACTGCTCGAGCGACGGCGGGACCGACGGGTCGATCGGGTCGGACAACCCGATACCGCGCAGGTCCATCCGGATGAGCCGGCTGAACGACGCCAGGCCCCGGTGGAACCGCGCGAATCCCGGTTCCTCGTCGATCGAGTCGATCGAGATCGTGCCCGACGACAGATAGAGGAGGTCGGGACCGCCTTCGCCGAGCACCTGGTATGCGATGTGCGCATCGCCGCTTCGTGCGTACCGGGTCCCGGCGTCCACAGACGCGAGCGTAGGACCGATGCACGCGTCGCGATCTCGTGACGTACGAGACTGTGTGGTCGTGCAGGACATTCAGGTCCGCAAGTACGGGCGCGAGCCGTTTCTCACCACCCTTCGAGGGTGGCTGCGGGAACGCTGACGGGCTTACGCCGCTTCGTCGGCGAACCGAGCGAGTTGCGCCAGCAGGACAGGCTGCTCGGCCTCGATGCCCTCCATGACGCGGTCGGCGATCCGAACGACCTCCCAGCGGTCGACGAGGTCGTCGTCGATGGGACGTGCTCGCGTGTACGCACGCAGATACTGCCGGTAGAACGTGCCTCGACCATATGCCTGCATGCGCCGGATCAGTGCAGGCATGTGCCCCGGCACCGCGCCCTGGCGAAGGAGCAGGCGGGTGCGGGCCAGATCGGCGGCGGGATCACCGCGCGCCGCGTCGGTCCAGTCGATGACCGCCGGCCCGCCTCGGCCGAGCAGGACGTTGCCGGGATGGAAGTCGCCGTGGCACAGGCGATCACCGTCGGGAAGCGCGTCCAGCTTCTTCAGCGCGAAGTCGGCGAGGTCGGCGGGAAGCTCGGTGGCGGTCTCGATCTTCCACCGCACC
This sequence comes from Acidimicrobiia bacterium, assembly GCA_035938395.1. GTDB lineage: Bacteria > Actinomycetota > Acidimicrobiia > IMCC26256 > JACDBD01 > JALZAA01. Next base: position 25,212 of record DASZGY010000020.1, on the reverse strand, counting down.
AGCTGGCGGAGACCCAGCAGGTCGTCGGGCGCGACCACTTCGTGCATACGGGCCTGGGCGCGCCCCACGACGCGAGCCACCCGTGGCACCAGCCAAGGACGCTTCCCCATGAGCGCGATGAGGTCGGGGCCGTCGACGCGGTCCATGATCAGACCGGCGCGCCCGTCCACCATCGTCGTGCCGTAGACGTTCGGGACGTCGACCCCGCCGTCCGCCGCGGCGCGCATCGCAGCCGCCTCGCGCTCGACGCGCTCCGGATCACTCGACCGGCGCAACAGGCGCAGGACCCTCCCGTTGTCCCATGCGAAGATGTCCGCCTCTCGGCCCTCGCCGACGCGAACGCGCCCGGCAAGCTCGCCCTCGGGCATGCGACTACGGCTCGAGGATGACGAGGGGGATGTCGCGGTCCGTGCGCGTCTGGTACTGCTCGTAGCCGCGGTGTGCGGCCACGACGCGCGGCCAGAGCTCCGCCTTCTCATCCGCCGACGCGACCCGCGCCTGCATGGGACGCGTCTGGCCGTGCATCGTGACCTCGACTTTCGGGTCGTCCCGCAGGTTCAGCAACCACTTCGGTTGGCGGTCGTCGCCGCCGTTCGAGGCCACCACCACCATGCGGTCGCCGTCCTGCACCGGGGACGTCAGCATCGTCGTCCGATGCTTCCCGCTCTTGCGTCCCGTCGTCGTCAGCTGCAGCACCGGCATCCCGTAACCACGGTTCGCGAGCCGGCCGTTGCTCACCTGGAAGACGGCTCGGTGGAAGCCGGTCACCGCCCGCATCATCACGTCCTTGGCATTTGCCATCAGGAGGACCTCGTTCACGTCGGGACCGGCCGGAGCAGCATCTCCTGGGCGACGGAGACGCTGACGTGCCGATCGGGACCGTAGATCGTTCCGCGCAGCACGCCGCGGCCGGCCGTGTTCACGAGGGAATGCACGTCGTAGAAGAGCCACTCGTCCGCTCGCAACGGACGATGGAACCACGCCGCGTGGTCGATGCTGACCATGCCGGTGACGTCGCCCTCCAGGTGGAGCGGGCGCCCGCCGGTACCGGTGATGTCGGTGACGAACGCGATGAGCGCGGCGTGGAGGTGTGGGTCGTCGGGCAACGCGACCGGGATGCGGGACCACGCACGATGCGTCGAGCGACGCGTTCCATCGGCCGCCGGCGGGGTCGCGCCCAACCATGCGGCTTCCCAGGGTCCCGGCCCGATCTCAGTCGCGAGCCCCTCCGGCGAGGGGACCCCCGGCGTCATCGGGAGCTCGTACTCGTAGCCGTCGGTGTCAGCCGTGAACGAGCACATCATCGTGAAGACGGGCTGGCCGTCCTGCACCGCCTCGAGCTGACGCATGACGAACGTGCGTCCTTCTCGGAGCGGTGCGACCCGGTACGTGAGCTGCTTCCCGGCGAAGACCGGTCGGAGGAAGTATCCGTGCAGTGAGTGGATGCGTCCGCCTTCGGGAGCGGTGCGCGTCACCGCGTGCACGGATTGCGACACGACGAACCCGCCGAACAAGCGCTCGCCGAACCAGTCCGGCGCGTATCCGACCCAGCCGTCGCCGTCGGGCCGCACCCTCACGAACTCGATCGTCTCCTCGACGATCGAGTCGATGTCGAGCTCGGGCTCGGCCATGAGCTGGGAGCGGACGCCGGCTCAGTCGCTGGTCACGCGATAGACCTCGTCGTGCTCGCGCGCCCGCTCCGACACCTGGATGCCCACGCTGTCACCGACGTTCGCGGACTCGACGGGCGCATGCTCGAGCTCCATCGACCCGACCTCTTGCGTGAAGTTCGAATGCGCGCCCGCGACCCGTATCGTGTCGCCCACGTTCAGCTCTCCGGCGGTGATGTCCACGATCGCAACCTGAGGCTTGCCGAAGTAGTGCGTCACCGTTCCTATGCGTTGCTCCCCCATCGCCCTGCTCCTCTCGGCTCCGCGCCCGGCTCCGGCTGCCGGAGGTGTGCTGCACGAGAGGGTACTGAGGGGCCCGGCCCTCTTCATCCCTTGCGGATGATGACCGGCGCCGTATCGGTCCGTATGGTCGAAAGCAGACGCCGTTCGCGGCGACGGAAGGAGGCACCGATGGGTCTGATGTTCCGGCCCCGACGGCCGCTGATGCGAGTGGCTGCGGGAGCGGCGACGGCGACGGTCGCCTACAAGGCGGGCCAGCGCCGCACCCAGCAGAACCAATACGACGACCAGGCGCAGGCCCCGCAGGCCGCGCCGGCGGCGCCGGCACCGGCGCCGGCAACACCGACGGATTCGACGGCCGAGCTCGAGCGTCTGGCCAAGCTGCACGAGTCGGGCGCGCTGAACGACGAGGAGTTCGGGGCCGCCAAGTCGAAGCTCTTGGGGCTGTAACCCACGGAGCCTCGGGGCGAAGGGAAGGAATGATGGGATCGAGTTCCGATCGGGCGGCAGCGTTGGTGCAGGCGATCGAGGCGACCGTGACCGGTGACAGCCGCGTGGTGGGCGAGCTGTACGTCGACGATGTCCAGGGTTGGTCGCCGACCATGACGGTGACCTCGGCTGCCCAGTTGGCGGTCGAGCTCGAAGACCGGCAGGACGCGTTCTCCGACATCGAGCTCGACGTGACGCCACTCGACGTCGGTGACGACCAAGCGTGCGTCGAGTGGATCGCGACCGCGACCCACTCCGGTCCCTTGGTCGTCGACGAAGACGTCGTGATCGAACCAAGCGGCGGACGATTCACGCTGCGCGGTGTGACGGTCGCCGACTTCGAAGGTGACCGCATTCGGGCTTTCCGCCAATACTGGGACGAAGTCTCACTGCTCGAGCAACTCCAACTGCTTCCGACGGAGTAAACGCACCAAGAGTTCACCAACGAGGGCCGCTCGGCCCTTTACTTTGCGCGCTTCCACCGGCCACGCTGGCACCGTGACTGGACCAACGATCCAGGACGGGTCGGAGTCCGATCTTTCCAAAGAGGAACTCCTCGAGCGAGTTCTTCGTTTCGTGCCGAGCGAGATCAAGCTGCGGCGACCCGAATTGCGTCCCGGTGTCGTGCCCCGACCGAAGCTTGCGGGTCAACTGCAGGAGAGTGACGCAAGCGTCGCGCTGGTCATTGCACCGCCGGGCTACGGGAAGACGACGCTCGTCAGCGAAATGACGACCGCGGCCGAGCGGCCGTTCGCGTGGCTCACGATCACCGAGGAGGACAACGATCCGTCTGCGCTCCTCGCGTACGTCGCGCTCGCGCTCGACTCGGTCGAGCCGCTGGATCAGCCGACCTTCTCCGCGCTGGCGATGTCACAAGCCGACCTCGCAAGCATTCGCCTCCCCCGGCTCGGCAACGTCCTCGCCAACAGGTCGCTCCCGTTCCTGCTCGTGCTCGACGACGTCCACCTCGTGCAAGACCCTCGCTCGATCGAGTTGATCGAAGTCCTCGCCGACGACATGCCGCCCGGTTCGCACCTCGTCCTGGCGGGCCGGAGCGACCCACCGTTCTCGTTCTCGCGCATGCGGGCGAACGGCGGGCTCCTCCGCATCGGCGTCGAGGAGCTCGCGATGGCGGAGGACGAGGCGGGGGCGCTGTTGGGGCAGGCGGAGGTGCAGGTCGATCGGGCTGCGCTCGAGTCGCTCGTTCTCCGGACCGAAGGTTGGCCGGCCGGGCTCTACCTGGCTGCGATCGCCCTGCGCGAATCTCCGGATCCCACCGCCTCCGCCGAGCGGTTCGCAGGTGACGATCGCCTCGTCGCCGACTACCTGCACGACGAAGCGCTGCGCGCGTTCCCCGACCGCCTCCGGGACTTCATGGTCCGGTCATCCGTACTCGATCGCCTCTCGGCCCGCGTTTGTGATGCGGTGCTCGAGAGCGCCGACTCGGCTCAGCGGCTCGAGGAGCTCGAGGCTTCGAACCTGTTCCTCGTGCCGCTTGACCGGCGCGGCGAGTGGTACCGCTACCACCATCTCTTTCGCGAAATGCTCCAGGGCGAGCTCCATCGCCTCGACCCGACGATCGAGACCTCCCTGAACACCCGCGCCAGCACGTGGTGGGAGGAGCACGGAGACATCGACGGCGCTCTCCACCATGCACGCGCCGCGGACGACATCGATCGGATGGCCGCGCTCATCTGGTGCAACGGTCCCGGGTACTTGAGTCGCGGGAGGACCGCGACGGTGACGCGCTGGCTGGCGCCGTTCACTCCCGACGATGTCGCCTCCCACCCGCCGCTCGCCCTGGCCGCGGCCTGGTGGTCGCTTACCGCGGGTGACACGGAAAGCATCGGCCACTGGGCGTCCCTCGCCGAGCACGGCGGTGACGCGATCCTGCCCGACGGGACGCCGTTGCGTTCGGCTGTACTCCTGCTGCGATCGCTCGCCGGCGGTGAAGGACTGACCGATGTACGAGAACACGCCGCGCTGGCGTTCGAGCTCGACCGACCCGAAAGCGTCTTCCGCCCGATCGCTCGCTTTGTCGAAGGTGGCGCGCTCAGGTTGCTCGGTGAGCCCGAGCTCGCGCGAGCGCGACTCGAGGACGGTGCGCGCCTCGCAGGGGTGCTCCATCCCGCGACGCACGTGCATTGCCTCACGCAGCTGGCGTTGCTCGACATCGAAGAGGGAGCGGTGTCCGAGGGCGCGTCGCGCGTCGACCGGGCGTTGCAGCTGATCGATCGCTACGCCCTCGGCGAACGCCCCGCGATGGCACTCGCGTACGGGGCCGCGGCGCTGTCGCACGCCCGGCAGGGCACGACCGACGACGCCCGGACCGCGACCAAGCACGGCCTCTGGCTTCTCGAGAAGCTCACCGACGTGGGGCCGGCCTTGATCGCCGACACCGCGCTCGCGCTCGCACGCGCCACCCTGCTCCTCGGCGACGTGAACACCACACGGATGCTCGTACGCGAATCCCACCGCATTCTCGCGAGGTATCCGGACGCGGGAGTACTGCCGGAACGGCTCCGCGAGGTCGAGCGAATGACGGACGCCTCGACGGTCCCGGTGGGCCTGGCGGCGACCCCGCTGACTCCCGCCGAGATGCGAGTGCTGCGGTACCTCCCGACGCACCTGAGCTTCGAGGCGATCGCCGAGGAGCTGATCGTGTCGCGGAACACCGTGAAGACCCAGGCCATCGCCGCGTACCGAAAGTTGGGCGTGAGCTCGCGCGCCGAAGCCGTCGAGCAGGCACGCGGGCTCGGTCTCCTGGACGAATGACGCAGTCGACACACCGGACACCGCGGCCGTCGGCGTTCCAAAGAGCGGATTGGTAGCGGCACGTATGGGTTGGTCGCTGGCACGACCAGTTGCCAGGATCCACCGCCGCGCTCGCGGGGGAAGCAGAAGGTAGACGGGAGCGCGTGGGCCTGGCGGGGGCCGTGATGGGTTCCCCGCAAGTGATGCGGGCACCCCCTCGGTGAAACAGTGAAGCCAACTGACCGACGATGGAGGCCGGCCATTGACCACGCCCCCTGATCCCTTCGCGCTGCTCCGGACACGCAGATACGTCGTGCTGCTGGTCGTGGCGGCGATCCTCGGCGTACCGATCTCGGTGGCTGCCTACTTCTTTTTGTGGCTCATCACCCACGTCCAGCAGTGGGTGTACACGAGCCTGCCGAACGCCCTCGGATTCCACGGGGAGCCGATCTGGTGGCCGGTCCTGCCCCTCTTACTCGCCGGCATAGTGGTCGGGCTGACCATCCGTTACCTGCCGGGGAGAGGCGGCCATTCGCCTGCGGACGGGTTCAAGGCGGAGGGTGGGCCGCCGTCTCACATCGAGCTGCCCGGCGTACTCATCGCAGCCTTCGCGTCTATCGCGTTGGGCGCGGTGATCGGTCCCGAGGCGCCACTGATCGCCCTGGGGGGCGGGCTGGCAGCTCTGGCGCTGTGGCTCGTCAAGCGCGACGCCCCGGCGCAATCGGTGCTCGTCGTCGGGGCGGCCGGGAGCTTTGCCGCCATCAGCTTCCTGCTCGGCAACCCACTGCTCGGAGCCATCTTCTTGTTGGAGGCGATGGGGCTGGGCGGCCCGACGGCCACCTTGGTGCTCTTGCCGGGCCTGCTGGCCGGCGGCATCGGGTTCCTCGTCTTCATCGGTATCGACACCCTCACCGGCCTCGGGGTGTCGACGCTCAGCATCCCCGATCTCCCGCCGTTCACGAAGCCAGACGTCGCAGAGTTTGGGTGGGCCATCGTCATCGCCGTGGCGGCGGTGATCCTCGGGTCCGCCATCCGGTGGCTGGGCCTCTTTGTGCGTCCCTACGTCGAACGGCGCCTGGTCTTGCTCACGCCTCTGGCCGGTCTGACGGTGGCCGGACTCGCGATCGCGTACGCCGAGAGCACCGGCAAGAGCTCCTCGGACGTGCTGTTCTCCGGGCAGACGGCACTCCCCGGCCTGATCGACCACAGCGCCACCTACTCGGTGGGGGCCCTCCTGTTGCTAATGGCATGCAAAGGACTCGCCTACGGCACATCATTGGGGAGCTTCCGGGGTGGTCCCACGTTCCCGGCGATGTTCATCGGTGCGGCCGGCGGCATCGCGCTCTCCCACCTTCCCGGCCTGCCATTGGTGGCAGGCGTGGCCATGGGGATCGGGGCCATGACCGTGGTGATGCTGCGGCTCCCCATTGTCTCGGTGCTGCTGGCGACCCTCTTGCTGCTGTCTGACGGTCTCGCCGTGATGCCGCTCGTGATCGTGGCGGTGGTGGTGGCCTTTGTGCTCTCGACTTGGCTGCAACCCTGGCTCACGCCGGCGGCGGCTTCGACCGGACCCACGCACCCCGGCGAGGCGAGCGCATCGCCGGTCCCGGACACGCCAGCCTCCCGATGAGGTAGCGGCGCCTACAACCGGGGACCACTCCGCGACTGCCGGCTACAAGGCGCGGCCGCGCGGGAGTGGCGACGCCCGAGGATGAGGAGCAGAGACTGATCACCGAGTACCAACAAGAGGACACCGCGCCGCGTGCGAGCCCGGCCCCATGAGCAACAATGGGGAGGACCGCATCGAGAAGAGGCAGGTTATGGAAGACCGAACCGGTCGAGTAGCGAAGCTCTGGCGCGAGCCGCTCGCGCGTGCGCCTTTCTGGGTACTCCTTCTCGCGCTGTGGGGTTTCCTCGAGATCGCATGGCGCTGGAGGCGGGCGCGCGCCCGGTTCTCCTGAGCACCCCCGCTCGGGCCGCGGGCCGAAGCGAGGCGCGCATGCCGGCGTACCGCTACGGCATCGTCCTGCTCCTACTCTTCGCGACCTTCGTATTCCTCGCGGTCGGGCCGACGGGCGACTGGGTCCCGCTCGTCGCCGTCGTGCTGCAGGGCGCCACGCTGCTCGCCGCGCTGTCCGCGTCGGGCTCGAGTCGCAGGCTGTGGCGGATCGCCGTCGCCGTCGTCGTCATCAGTCTGGTGTCGGCCACTGTCGGGTTGATCGTCGGCGACAAGAACCTCACGGGGTCGTTGTTCGTCCTCAATTTGCTCCTCGTGGCGGGCGCCCCCGTCGCGATCGTTGTCGCCCTCGCACGGCGGCGCGTGATCGACATCCAGACCGTTCTCGGCGCGGTGTGCGTCTACGTCCTCCTCGGGATGTTGTGGTCGTTCGCCTACGCGGCCATCGGAACGATCCAAAAGGATCCGTTCTTCGCGCAGCAGGCACACGCCACGGTCGCCGACTACCTCTACTTCAGTTTCGTGACTCAGACCACCGTCGGGTACGGCGACTTCACGGCCGCGGGCGGATTCGGTCGCGCGCTCGCCGTCCTCGAGGCGCTGATCGGGCAGCTCTACCTCGTCACGGTGATCGCCCTGCTCGTCAGCAACCTCGCTCCGGGTCGTCGCCGGCGCGCCCGGGAGGAGGAAGGGGCCGTCAGCTCCCGGGACCCGAGCTGACCACGTCGACGAGACCGGCGCGACCGTCAGGCGTCGACCGCGTGAGCCGGTTGGTGCGGCAGAAGGATCGCCGCCGTGAGGCCGACGAGGCCGATGACCGCCAGCGCGATCATCGCAGCGCCGTACGCGTGGGTCGTGAGACCCGAGACGAGAATCGTGCCGGCGATCGCGGTGCCGAGCGACGAGCCGAGGTTCGAGATGCTCCGCGACAGTCCGCTGATCTCCCCCTGGAGGTTCTCGGGGAACGCGGACTGCACGACGTTCACCGAAGGCGTCAGCATCACGCCGACTCCCAGTCCGATGAACAGGAGCCCGGGCGCGAACGCCCAGACGCTGGGCGAGCCGGCCGCCAGGGCGAGCAGGATCGCGATTCCGGCGATCGTGCCGACGAAGCCCGCCACGATCAGGGTGCGCTGCTCGTACTTCTTGGCGAGCCGTTCGGCCGCGAGCGACGAAACCAGGATGCCGGCGGTGGCGGACGTGAAGATCACACCCGTCTCGATCGCGTTGTAGCCCCGAACCACCTGCAGGTAGGCGGACACCGTGAACGAGGTCCCGATGAGCATGAGCCACTGGACGTTCTGGGTGACCAGGGCGATGTTCGACGTTCGGTTGCGGAAGAGTGCAGTCGACAACAGGGGCTCTTTGTGGGCGCGCTCCAGGGCGCGGACGTGCACGAAGAACCCCGCCAGGACGAGGGCCGCAACGGCGAGCAGAATCCCCATCAGCACGAGGCTGTTGTCCGCCGAGAGGATGCCCATCACCAGGATGATGAGGCCGGCGGCGGACAGGATCGCTCCGACGGTGTCGAAGGGGCGGGTCGGATCCGGCGCCACCGGGTCTTCGATGCGGCGCCCGAGCACGAAGATCACGGCGATGACCACGGCTTGGAACACGAACGCCGCCCGCCAGCTGATGGCCGTGGTGATGAGGCCGCCGATCAGCGGCCCAGCGGCCGCGCCGACGCCTCCCATGCCGCTGATCAACCCGAAGGCTTTCGCACGCGACCTGAGGTCAGTGAACAACATCGTCGTGAGGATGTACACGGGCGGGATGAGCAGCGCGGTGCCGACGCCTTCGAAGATCGAGTTGCCCAGGATCAGCACGCCGAGTCCGGGCGACACGGCGCTCATCAGCGCGCCGATGCCGTAGGTGAGCAGACCGAGCTGGAAGAGCCGTTTGCGTCCCCACCGGTCGGTCAGCTTGCCGCCCGGGATCATGAGTGCCGCCATGACGAGCAGGAAGAGCGTGATGGCGATCTGGACGCCCTGGACCGAGGTGTCCAGGTCCTTGCTGATGTCGGTGATCATCACGTTCATGTTCGAGCCAGCGAAGCTGCAGATGAACTGCGCGAGCGCGAGCGGAACGAGCACTCTCCGCAAGTCGGCTGGAGAGCGGCTCCCGTTAGTGGCTTCGGTCACGCGGGAAGGAACCTTCTAACCCGAGACGACGTTGACGAGACCGGCGCCGTGGTCGAGCTGGTAGTCGAGGTTCACCGCGGCGTTGATGAGCGCCAGGTGCGTGAAAGCCTGGGGGAAGTTCCCGAGCTGTTCCCCGGTGAGGCCGATCTCCTCCGCGAACAAACCGACGTGGTTGGCGTACGTGAGCATCTTCTCGAACACCAGCCGCGCATCCTCGAGTCGACCTGATCGCGCGAGCGCGTCGACGTAGAAGAACGTGCACAACGAGAACGTGCCCTCCTCGCCCTGCAGCCCGTCGGGCGATGCCTTGGGGTCGTAGCGGTAGACGAGGCTGTCCGACACGAGCACCTTGTCCATCGCTGACAACGTCGACTGCCACTTCTCATCGAATGGAGACACGAAGCCGATCAGCGGCATGAGCAACAACGAGGCGTCGAGCACGTCGCTGCCCTCGTACTGCACGAAGGCCTTCATGGAGTCGTTCCAGCCCTTGGTCTGGATCCAGCGGTAGATCTGGTCGCGCTCCTTCCGCCACCGCTCCAGGTCCGCGGGAAGGCCGTGGTCAATCGCCATGCGGATCGCGCGGTCGAACGCGACCCACTCCATCAGTCGGCTGTACGTGAACCCCTTGCGCCCCCCGCGGGTCTCCCAGATGCCCTCGTCGGGCTGGTCCCAGTGGTCGCACAGCCAGTCGATCATGTGCACGATGTCGCTCCAGCCCCGGTCGGCGACGCGCGCGCCCGACCGGTCGACGAACCGGATGGAGTCCATGGCTTCGCCGTAGATGTCGAGCTGGAGCTGATCCGCGGCGCCGTTGCCGATCCGCACCGGCGCCGACCCGCGGTAGCCCTCGAAGTGGTCGAGGATCTCCTCTTTCAGGTCGGAGCTCCCATCGACCCGGTACATGAGGTGGAGGGACTCGCCGGCGGCGACGTTCTGCTCCATCGTGTTCCGCAGCCAGAGGCCGAATGCCGCCGCCTCCTCCGTGTACCCGAGCCCGAGGAGGGCATAGACCGAGAACGACGCGTCGCGGACCCAGGTAAAGCGGTAGTCCCAGTTGCGCTCGCCGCCCACCTGCTCGGGGAGACCGGCCGTCGGTGCCGCCACCAGCGCGCCGGTCGGCGCGTACGTCATGAGCTTGAGCGTCATCGCCGAGCGGGCGACGGCCTCCCGCCACCGACCCGTGTACGTCGACTTGTGGAGCCACGCCTTCCAGTACTCGACGGTGTCCGAGAACAGCTGGATCATCTCGCCGTGGCCGATCTCGCTCTTTTGTGCCGACTCGAGGATCACGCCCGTGAAATCCCCGGCGCGCACGGTGAACCGGGAGCGGACGTCGCCGTTGTGCTCCTCGAGCGGGATGGTCCCGGTGAGGTGGAGGGTCAACGAGGGCGCCTCGAACACGGCGTCCGTGCCCTTGACCTGGGTCTTGTGGGCCTCGCGTCCGTAGTCGAACCTCGGCTGAATGTCGGCCTCGAATTCGAGCTCGCCGCGGATGCCGCGCACCGCGCGGGCAAGGCGGTGGTGGTCGGTGACGATGCCCGGCTTCTCGAGCGGCATGAAGTCCATCACCTCGGCGACGCCCTTCGGCGACAGGAACCTCGTCACAAGGACGGCTGTGTCGGGGAGGTACATCTGCTTGGTCACGCAGTCGTCGACGGCGTGGAGGGCGAAATGCCCGCCCTTCTTCTCGTCGAGCAGCGATGCGAAGATGCTCGGCGAATCGAAGCGAGGGCAACAGAACCAGTCGACGGTGCCGTCTGTGGTGACGAGCGCTGCCGTCTGCAGATCTCCGATCAGGCCGTGATCCGCGATGGGTGGGTAGTTCGACATCCCGGTGGTCTCCCCTCGTGCAGCCCTGGCCCGACTCTGCGGCGACCGACGCCCGGTGTCATCACCCCGATGGGATGACGACTCGGGCCCACGATGGAGCGCAAAATCGGGGCCAACTTCCGGCCCGAGTCGCAACGCGAGGAGGCAGCCATGTCGCTCGAGGGCAAGGTGGCGATCGTCACCGGCGGCAACAGCGGCATCGGCAAGGCAATCGCGCTGGCGCTCGCCCGGCGGCACGCCAACATCGTCATCGACTACGTCGCCCAGGAGCACGCCACCGAGGAGCTCGAGCACGAGATCGAGGCACTCGGCGACCGAGCGACGGGCGTCAAAGCAGACGTGAGCAAGGTCGACGACCTCCAACGCATGATCGACCATGCGGTGAAGACGTTCGGCCGGCTCGACGTGATGGTCAACAACGCCGGCGTGGAGACCCGCACCTCCGTGCTGGACACCACGGAGGACCAGTACGAGAAGGTCCTGGAGATCAACCTCAAGAGCGCCTTCTTCGGCACGCAGCTCGCCGCCAAGCAGATGATCGCCCAAGGGAGCGGCGGCCGGATCATCAACGTCAGCTCGGTCCACGAGGACTGGCCGATGCCGGGCAACGCGCCGTACTGCCTGTCCAAGGGTGGGATGCGGATGCTCACCCGCACCGCCGGCGTCGAGCTCGGCCCGCACAACATCCAGGTCGTGGGGGTGGGCCCGGGCGCGGTGGAAACGCCGATCAACGTGTCGACGATGCAGGATCCCGAGAAGATGAAGACGCTCGACACCGCGATCCCGCTCGGACGCATGGCCAAGCCCGAGGAGATCGGCAACGTCGTGGCCTTCCTCGCCGACGACGAGGCCAGCTACGTGACCGCGACCACCGTTTTCACCGACGGCGGCCTGATGCAGACCAGCCCCGGCCTCTAACTCTCAGGGACGCGCAGGCATCGAGGAGGTTCCGTGGCTGCAACCGAGCACTACGACGTCGTCATCATCGGCGCGGGCGCGGGCGGCGGGACGCTCGCGTGGAAGCTGGCACCCTCGGGGAAGCGGATCCTGCTCCTCGAACGCGGCGGCTATCTCCCGCGCGAGCGTGACAACTGGGACACGACCGCCGTCTTCCTGGAGGGGAAGTACTCGACCGACGAAGAATGGCGCGACCGGAAGGGCGACGAGTTCACGCCGGAGCAGAACTACTACGTCGGCGGCAACACGAAGTTCTACGGCGCGGCACTCCTCCGCCTCCGCCCGGAGGACTTCGGCGAGATCACCCACCACGGCGGCGTCTCCCCCGCGTGGCCGCTCTCGTACCAGGACTTCGAGCCGTGGTACACGGACGCGGAGCGCCTCTACTTCGTGCACGGGCAAGCGGGCGAGGACCCGACGGACGGGCCGCGCAGCGGGGAATACCCGTACCCGGCGGTGAAGCACGAGCCGCGCATCCAGCAGCTGCATGACGACCTCCTGCGCCTCGGGCTGCACCCGTCGCACCTCCCGGTCGGCGTCATGCTCGACCAGGACGAGCAGGGCAACCCTCTCCACGGCAGCACCTGCATCCGCTGCGACCGGCTGGACGGGTTTCCGTGTCTGCTAGATGCGAAGGCGGACGCCCAGACCGCCTGTGTCGACCCCGCGCTGGCCCAGCATCCCAACCTCGACCTCGTCACCGATGCCAAGGTCGAGCGGCTCGAGACCGACGAAGCCGGCCGCGAGGTGACTGCGGTCGTGGCGACGATGGCCGACGGCTCCGAGGCACGCTTCTCGGGCGACGTGGTCGCAGTGTCGTGCGGGGCGCTGAACTCCGCCCTCCTCCTGCTGCGGTCGGCCAACGACCAGCACCCCCATGGCCTCGCCAACGGTTCCGACCAGGTTGGTCGCAACTACATGCGCCACAACAACATGGCGCTGATGGCCCTCTCGCGCGAGCCCAATCCGACACACTTCCAGAAGACCCTGGCCCTGAACGACTGGTACCTGAAGGGCGACGACTGGGACTACCCGCTCGGGGGCATCCAGATGCTCGGCAAGTCGGACGGCATCCAGCTCCGGGCCATGGCACCCCGCCGCGTCAAGTGGGGCGCAAAGCTCACACCGGAGGCATCACTCGACACCGTCGCCCTGCACGGCGTCGACTTCTGGCTTTCCGCCGAAGACCTCCCCGAGTCGGAGAACCGGCTGACGATCGACCACGACGGCACCCCCCGCCTCGCCCTCGACGACGAGAACAACACCGAACCGTTGAAACGGCTCCGCAAGCGGTTCGAATCGATGCTGGGCGACCTCGGCTTCGACGAGCACACGCACCGGCGCAACATGTACCTGCACGAGGGGATGGCGATCTCGGCGACGGCACACCAGGCGGGAACGGCCAGGTTCGGGAGCGATCCGGAGTCGTCGGTGCTCGACCTCAACTGCAAAGCCCACGAGCTCGACAACCTCTACGTCCTCGACTCGAGCTTCTTCGTGTCCATAGGAGCCGTGAACCCGACGCTGACGATCATCGCCAACACCCTGCGCGTGGGCGAGCACCTGCTCGAACGACTCGGATAGCGCGATCGTGAATCTCACGATCCTGGCGTCAGACGCGTCCTCGACCCTGCTCGCCGCGCGCGAGCAGATGGCATTCACGCTCGCCTTTCACATCCTGCTCGTCCCGATCGGCGTGGCATTGCCGGCGATCACGCTGATCGCGAACTGGCGCGGCGTGCGCAAGCGCGACGAGGTCGCGCTGCTCCTGGCGCGGCGATGGTCGAAGGTCATGGCGGTCACGTTCGCGGTGGGCGCCGTGACGGGCACGGTCCTGTCCTTCGAGCTCGGGCTCCTCTGGCCGGGCCTCATGGGCAAGTTCGGCAGCGTGTTCGGGCTGCCGTTCGGGCTGGAGGCGATCGCCTTCTTCCTCGAGGCGATCCTCATCGCCGTCTACATCTACGGCTGGGACCGGCTGAGCCCGCGAGCGCATCTGTGGACGGGCGTGCCGATCCCTTTCGTATCGGTCCTGGGCGCGATCAGCATCCTGGCCGTGAACTCGTGGCTGAACACACCCCAGGGCTTCACGCTTTCGTCCAAAGGGCTGCCAAAGAACGTCGACGTCGCCAAGGCGATGTTCACACCCGCCTTCCCGTGGGAGGTGACGCACTTCGTCATCGCCGCGTACCTCGGGGCCGGCTTCGTCGTCGCCAGCGTGTACGCCGTCGGCATGCTGCGCGGGCGCAACGACCGGTACCACCGTCTGGGCTTCCTGATCCCGTTCACGGTCGCAGCGATCCTCACCCCGGTCCAACTCGTGGTCGGCGACCAGATCACGCGCATGGTCATCCGGGAGCAGCCCGTGAAGTTCGCGGCGATCGAGGGCGTCCAGCAGACCGGGACCCACGAGCCGGAGGCGCTCTTCGGCTACCTCCCGGGCAACGGCCAGGACAACAACGCGAGCATCGAGTATGCGATCAAGATCCCGGATCTCGGATCGTTCCTCACCGGCGGCAGCGCCGACACCGAGATCAAGGGTCTCAACACGGTGAAGGCGGACGACCGGCCGCCCGTGAACATCGTGCACTGGTCGTTCGACGTCATGGTCCTGACCGCATCCGCCCTCGCGCTGCTCGCCGCCTGGTTCGGGTTCGTGTGGTGGCGGAAACGACGCCTGCCGAAGACGCGCTGGTTCCTGCGTTGTGCCGCGGTCTCGGGCGTCGCCATTCTCGCGACCATCGAGGCGGGGTGGTTCGTCACCGAGGTCGGCCGTCAGCCGTGGATCGTCTACAACGTCCTGCGTACCAAGGATGCGGTCACGGACCACGGCGGCATCTGGATCACGTTCGGGATCATCGTCACGCTGTACGTCCTGGTCGCAGGCGGGCTCATCAGCACGCTCCGCGTGCTGGCGCGCCGATGGCGGACCCAGGACGAAGGCGCGGACTCGGACGTCCCCTACGGACCGCGGGGACCCCTCCGCCTCGGTGACAAGGACGCCGGGGCGAGGGCGGGCGAGAAGGTCGGCGTCTGATGGCGGTCGCGGTCGCGTGCATCCTCTGGTTCAGCATCATCATGTACTCGGTGCTCGGCGGCGCCGATTACGGCGCCGGGTTCTGGGACCTGCTCGCGGGCGGCTCGAAGCGAGGCGAGCGACCGCGCGGGCTCATCGATCACGCCATGGCGCCGGTCTGGGAAGCCAACAACGTCTGGCTGATCTTCGCCGCCATCGTGTGCTGGACGGCGTTCAGCCAGGCGTTCGGGTCGATCATGAAGACGCTGTTCATCCCGATCATCCTCGCCGGTGTCGGTATCGTCGTCCGCGGCTCCGGCTTCGCGTTCCGCAAGATCGCCCAGAAAGCCGGCCGCAAGCGCGTGCTCACCGCTGCGTTCGGGATCTCGTCGCTCGTCACGCCGTTCATGCTCGGCGCCGCGCTCGGCGGGATCGCGTCCGGACGGGTCCCGCCCGGCAACGAGCAGGGCGAGCTCTGGTCGAGCTGGCTCAACTCGACGTCGCTCGTCGTCGGGATCTTCGGCGTCCTCATCTCGGCGTTCATCGCCGCGACGTTCCTCGTCGCCGACGCGAACCGTTACTACGACGACGTGATGGCGTCGTACTTCCGCATCCGAGCCTTTCTGATTGGCCTGGCAGCCGGGGTCGCGTCGTTCGTCGGGCTGTTCGTCCTACGTGACGACGCCCCCTACATCCACCACGGCCTGCTGCACGAGGGGCTCCCCTTCGTGATCGCGTCCGCCGTGTTCGGGCTCGCGACGCTCGGCGCGCTGTGGCGGCAGTTCGGCGGCACCCGGGTCCGGCTGCTGGCTGCGGCGACGGTCGTTTCCGTGCTCCTCGGCTGGGGCGTCGCGCAGTACCCGTACATCCTCCCGACGACTTTGACCATCGATCAGGCCGCCGCGCCCAGCTCGGTGCTGTTGTGGCTGATCATCGCGTTCATCATCGGCGCAGCCCTTGTCGCGCCGGCGCTCGCGATGCTCTGGGTGCTCGACCAGCGCAGCCGCCTCGACGAGGGCGCCGAGGCCGGGACGCAGGCGCGCCACCGAGTCGTCATCGTCGGCGGCGGCTTCGGCGGCCTGTTCGCCTCGAAGTCGCTGGCGATGGCCCCCGTCGACGTCACCCTGGTCGACCGGCACAACTACCACCTCTTCCAGCCTCTGCTGTACCAGGTCTCGACCGGGATCCTCTCGGAGGGGCAGATCGGGCCACCCCTGCGCGACGTGACGCGGAACGCTCGCAACTGCCGCGTGGAGCTGGCCGAGGTCACCGGCTTCGAGCTCGACAAGCGCGTCGTCTCCGCGCTCGACCCCATCGGCCGGCCGATGGAGATCCCGTACGACAGCCTCATCGTCGCCGCCGGCGGGCGCACCTCCTACTTCGGCAACGACCAGTTCGAGCGGTTCGCCCCGGGCATGAAGACGATCGACGACGCGCTCGAGCTGCGCCGCCGCATCTTCGGCGCCTTCGAGCTCGCCGAGATGGAGGCGGACCCCGAGGAGAAGCGTCGGTGGCTCACGTTCGTGGTGGTCGGCGCAGGGCCCACGGGGTGTGAGCTCGCGGGACAGATCCGCGAGCTCGCCGAGCGGTCGCTCCGACACAACTTCCGGACGATCGACCCGTCCACGGCCAAGGTCATCCTGATCGACGGCGGCGACAAGCCGCTGGCCAGCTTCGGCGAGAACCTGTCCGGCAAGGGCCGCAAGGAGCTCGAGCAGATGGGCGTCGAGTTGCGCATGGGCTTGCTCGCCACCGACGTCGACTTCGACGGCATCGACGTCAAGACGCCCGACGGCAACGATCGCATCCACGCCCACACGGTGATCTGGGCCGCGGGGGTGGCGGCGTCACCGCTGGCGAAGATGCTGGGTGATGCCTCGGGGGCGGAGGTCGACCGCGCCGGCCGCGTGGCTGTGCGACCCGACTGCACGCTTCCCGGTCATCCGGAGGTGTTCGCCATCGGCGACATGATGAGCCTCGATCACCTCCCCGGCGTCGCCGAGGTCGCGATGCAGCAGGGTCTCTTCGCCGGCCGCACGATCCGGCGCCGGCTGCAAGGCGACGGTGACAAGACCGTGACGTTCAAGTACGTCGACCTCGGGAGCATGGCGACGATCGGGCGGTTCCGCGCCGTGGTCGAGTTCAAGGGCATCCGGCTCAGCGGCTTCGCCGGTTGGGTGATGTGGCTGGCTGTGCACCTCGTGTTTCTCACCGGGTTCCGCAACCGGCTTGGTGCGTTGGTCCGATGGAGCGGCGCGTTGCTCGGCCGCCATCGCGAGGAACGCGCCTTCACAGTGCGCCGGGCGTCGACGGGCGACGACAGCTACGCCTCGGTACTGCCGACCGACATCGACGACCTGAGGACCTGAGACTCGATGCCTGGCGACGCGCTCGACGCCGCCGCCTTCCGTTCTCTCTATCGCCATCTCGAGCAAACGACGGAGTGGGGCGCGTCGGACCGGCGTGGAGCCCTCAACAACATCACTTCCGCGCGCGTCCTCTCTGCGGTCGGCGAGGTTCGATCGGGGAGAACGGTGTCGCTCGCCCGGCCCGTGGAGGACCGACCATCAGCCGACAACCCCGAGCCCTGCCGACACGAGATGATCGGCGGCGCCGCTGATCACACTGCTGGCGCAGGGCTCAATTTCGCGATGGATCGGTTCGCCATGAACGTGCACGGCAACGCCGACAGCCACATTGATGCTCTGTGTCACGTCATCTACAACAGCAGGCTCTATAACAATGTCAGCGTCGACACGATCACACCCACCGGCGCGTCGGCTCTTTCGATAGACGTGGCGGCCAACGGCATCGTCGGTCGAGGTGTTCTCCTCGACATACCGCTGGTACGAGGTGAACCGTGGCTCGAGCCCGGTGATCATGTGACCGTCGACGACCTCGCCGCAGCCGAGAGCACCGAGCACCTCCGCGTGGACCGAGGCGACCTCCTGTTCGTTCGGGTCGGGCATAGTCGGCGCCGGGCGGAAGTTGGGCCTTGGAACGCAGCCGACGCTCGTGCCGGCCTCCACCCGACGGCCATGGAGTTTCTCGCGGAGCGGCGAGTGTCCGTCCTCGGGAGTGACGGAAACAACGACACCGCGCCGAGCACGACGGAGGGCGTGGACTTTCCGGTGCACGTGCTCGCCATCAACGCAATGGGGCTCCACCTGCTCGACTACCTGCAGTTCGAGGACCTCGCCGAAGTGTGCCAACAGGACAATCGCTGGTCGTTTCTGTGCGTGATCGCCCCCCTCCGGTTGCCGGCTGCGACGGGTTCACCTGTCAACCCGATCGCGATCCTGTAGCAGCTCGGAGTCGGACAGGTGCCGCTCGGCGGCGGGAACTCTCCGTCGGTGAGCTCACCTACCCGGTCGAGCAGGTCGAGTGACGCGAGCTTCTCGACCAGCTCGTGCTCTCCCACAGCGATCGGATGAACGCACGCCTATCGATACGCTTGCACGGTGGGCGCCGAGGTATTCGAGAGTCGGTTCCGCGGCACCTCAGCACTCACGCTCACCTCCGGACAGCTCGCCGCCACGTTCCTGCCCGACCTCGGCATGACGGGCGTGTCGTTGCGATACCGCGGTGCCGAGCATCTCGCTCTCCCCGGTGGGCTGGCGGCGCTGCGCGCCGGAGCCACGCTCGGCATCCCGCTCCTCGCGCCGTGGGCCAACAGGCTCGCGACGCGCCGCTATCGGGCCGGCCGTATCCGCGTCGACCTGAGCGGCCTCGATCTCGCCACCGACGACAACGGGCTCCCGATACACGGTCTGCTCGTCGGCAAGCCCGGCTGGCGGATCGAGCGCCGCGCCACTCGGGGCGACACCGCATGGTTCCGCGCCGCAATCGACGTGGACGCCCCGGCGTTCCCGTTCCCGCATCGCGTCGAGCTGAAGGTCACGGCACGCGACGCCCGGCTGACGGTGGGCGCCACTGTGATCCCCACCGGTCGACGGCCGGTGCCAATCGCGTTCGGCTGGCACCCGTACCTGCGGTTGCCGACCACGGGTCGGAGCACCTGGCGGTTGCGGCTCCCGCCGCGCCACCACCTGGAGTTGGACGCACGCGGTATCCCGACCGGTGCGTCCAATCCGGAACCGGCCGAGGCCGCGCCCATCGGCCGGCGTACCTTCGACGATCTCTACCGGTTAGGGCGGCAACGTCGCCTCGCTCTCGAGGCTGAGAGTGTCGCGATCGAACTGCACTGCGCCGAGAACTACCCGTTCGCCCAAGTGTGGGTCCCGCCCGGCCGGCCCTTTGCCGCCCTCGAGCCGATGGCTGCGCCCACCAACGCACTCGTGGCGGGTACTACGCCGTTTGTGCCGAGCGGCGAGGCCTTCACCGCAACGTTCGCGCTCACGATCACCTAGCGCCGGTCCGCCAGCCGGAACGGCCCCAGATCCGTCGCTGCACCCGCAAGCCGACGGCGCCGACGACGATCAGGATGACGACGTTCAACAGCAGCTGAAGGAGCGCACCCCGAGCCTCCCTCCACGCCCCGAACGAGATCGACAGGCCCAGATCCGCAGCCGCCGGGATGGTGGTGACCGAGATGAACACGCCGATCAATGCGTTTGCCCTCGCCTCGGTCAGTGATACGACACCCACGATCCCTGCCAAGACGGCGACGACGACGGAGAACACGTTCGGCGAATTGATGAGGTCGGACACAGGACGGATGCCGAGTTCGAACGCTCTCGGCTCGAGATCGAATGCGCGAATCACCAGCCCGAACAGCAGCGTGGCGACGATCGCGAACAGGAAGCCGAAGAACAGCGCGCGCAGGCCGAGGCGAACGACGTGGGCGTCCGCGGTGTCGACGCCGAAGGCCACGTTGATCATGGCGCCGTACTCCGGACCCACGACCATGGCGCCGACGATGAGGATCTGCGAATTGGTGAGGATCCCGACCGCCCCGATGAGTCCGGCGATGATCATGAGCACGAACCAACTCGCCGGGTACACGCCGCGGGCTTGGATCCGGGCCTCGGCTTCCTCCCAGATGGGCGACGAGCTCGCCTTCCGCGGCTCTTGACGTTCCGCGCTCACGGCGAGCTCGGAGATCGAGGCGGCGACGTCCTCGATCACGATCGAGCCCCGCTGGGCGAGGTCGAGGTCGCGGAGCTCGTCCAGCACCCGATTGGCCTCGGCGGCGATGACGTCGAACTGCACCGAGTCGCCGTCCGGGCTGCGCGCCACTCCCTCGAGGACGACCAGGTTCACGACACCGTCATTGGCGCCGAGCGATTCCACCAGTCGCGGAGTCACGTCGGAGGGGCTGACGGCTCGAATGTGAATCAACGCTCGGGACCTCGTGTGTGACTTGTCACGCGCGCTCGCCGCCGAGCGGTATCTCCGGATCGGGGTCGAGGCCGTGACGCAGGCGGTAGCGGCGTTCGTCGTAGTTGGCGGTCTCGTAGGCGATCATCGCCCAGAGCAGTACGTCGACACCGGCGAGCGTCGCGAGCGCGGGCACGACGGTGCCGACGGGGATCAGGGCGAACAGACCGATGCCGAGCACGAGTCGCTGGCGGTTGATCGTGTGCGCGTTCCGGAGCCGCAGGGCGACGTGCGCGAGCAGGTAGATGGCCACGCCACCGAGCAGCGCAAACGCCGCGACGGCTTCGAGGGGGTCGCCGACATGGGCGAGAGTCTCTTCGAGGCCGAAGGCGGCCAGCACGATCCCTGCCACCATCGGGAAGTGCAGATAGGAGTACGAGTCGCGAGCAAGCGCGTTGCGCTCGCCCCCCTCGGTCGCCATCGTCAGCCGTCGCGCGTTCACGAGGGCGACCACGTCGAAGTACGTCCACCACAGCGCGGCTGCGAGTGCGATCCCGAGCACCGCCGCCGTCACCACGCCGACGGTGAGATCGGCCTTGGCGCCGACGCCGAGCGACACGATCGACTCACCGAGAGCGAGGATGATGACCAGGCTGTGCCGCTCGGCGAAGTGGCCGGGGACCAGCTTCCATCCCCGCGTGCCGAACAGGGCGGGACCGCCCCAGTCGACCGTGATCGCCGCCGCCCAGAGGCCCGCTTGAGCCCAACCACCGAGGAACGACGCACCGATGAGCAGCCCGAGTGCTGACGCGGTGCTGACGGCGAGCGCGACGACCGACCGGCGCAGCGCGGGGTCGTCGCGACTGGCGATCAGGAACAGTGCGATGTGCGCGGCGCGCACGACTCCGTACGCCACTGCGAAGAGGAGCGCCCGGTCACCGAACGCCTCGGGGACGCACAACGCCACGACGAGCAGGCCCGCGGTGGCGGCGAACATCACGATGCGGACGGCGCCCTCCTCGGGCTCGATCACGCTCGTCAACCAGGCGAACCCGACCCATGCCCACCAGAGCACCGCGAGCACCAGCATCGCCCGGCCCACGCCTTCCCACGTCGGCTGGTTCTCCATGAGCGCGGTGCATTGGGTGAATCCGAGCACGAAGACGAGGTCGAAGAAGAGCTCGAGCGGCTTGACGACCTCCCCTTCGCGCAGCTCAGCGGTGATCCGGGGAACGTGCGCCCGTGACTCGCTGCGGGAGCTCACGCGTCGTCGTCTCCGTCACCGGCGCGGCCGTACTTCCAGTAGCCGCGCACCGACGTCTGCGCTCGCGCCAGGCCCCGATCGTCGAACAGATGGCGGCGGATGCGTTGCACAGCCGCCGCTTCGCCGGCTGCCCACACGCGGGCGCCGTCGGGGAGGTCCACGTCGCGGACGGCGCCGCCGAGCGCGTCGCCGGGAGGCGCGTCGGACGGGAGGTCGCACCACTCGACGGTCGCGCCGGGATGCGCCCCCAACGCGAGACGGCCGTCAGCGTGCGCGACCTCGATCCGCACCTGCACCGGCGTCTCGCCGGGGATCGCGTCGAGGACCTGGGTGATAGCGGGGATCGCAGTCTCGTCGCCCGCCACGAGGTACGCGGGCGCGTCGCGGTCGACGGTGTAACCGCGGCCGGGACCGGAGATCGCCGCCGGCCGGCCCGGCTCGGCCGACACCGCCCAGTCGGACGCGACACCACCGCCGTGGACGACGATCCCGACGTCGATTTCCCAGGCCTCGGGGTCGGCGCGCCAGGGCGTGAACGTGCGGATCGTCGGCCGGCGCCCGTCGGGCAGGAGGAACTCGTTGCCGTTCCAGCTCGGGACGACGAGCTCGCCGCCTCCGGACGACGGGAGGAGCATCCGGACGCTCGCCGCCGGCTGCTCGACCGTGAACCCGGCCAGCTCGGAGCCGCTCAAGGTGACGCGCACCAAGCGCGGGCTCACATGCTCGACGCGGCGCACCTCGACCGGGCGGAACGCCGGTGGTTCGCGGCGAAGGCGCCTCGTCGCGGTCATCGATACTCGAACGCGGACGCGTGAGGGGCGTGCATCTCCGATCGGAACCGGTCGAACGACCACGGCCAGGTGGCGGGGATGCCGCGGTCGTCGAGGTACCAGCTATGGCACCCGGTGACCCAGACCGTGTTCTCGACGGCTTGCACCCTCGCGGCTTCGTGCTGCTCCATCGCGTCGCGAGTCGCGCTGACCTCGCGGCATTCGCCCGACCGGAGCGGCGCCAGGAGCTGCATGATGTAGCCGAACTGCAGCTCGGCCACCTCGATCAGCGAGAAGTTGCCGACCGGGCCGTTCGGCCCGTTGAGCATGAAGAAGTTCGGGAAGCCGGGGATCGAGACCGACATGTAGGCGCTCGGTCGCGCCGACCACGCCTGCGCCAGCGACTCGCCGTCCCGTCCGATCACGGTCATCGGCCGCATGAAGGCGTCGGTCTTGAAGCCGGTGGCGAGGACCAGCACGTCGAGCTCGTGCAGCCGACCGTCGCGAGTCCGCACGCCCGCCGCCTCGACGCGCTCGATGGCGTCGGTGACGAGCTCCGCGTTCGGCTGCTGGATGGCGTCGTAGAAGTCGGGCGAGATGATCAACCGCTTGCACGCCGCCTGGTAGTCGGGCCGTAGCGCCTCACGCAGCTCGGGATCGCGCACGTTGCTCTCGAGGTTCTCCCGGCACATGCCGGCGATCATCTGCATCTCCGGCGAGTCGGCATCGACGATCGCGTTGGCGAAGGTGTCGAACACCTGCGTGAGGTTCGCCCGCAGCTCGGCCAGCCGCTCCGGGTTCGCTCGGTACTCCGTCTTCTCGTCCTCGCTGTACGGAGGGTTCTCCTGCGGCATGATCCATTGGGCCGTCCGCTGGAAGAGCGACAGGTTCTCGACCCGGCTCACGAGGGCCGAGACCATCTGCACCGCCGTCGAGCCCGTGCCGACGATGCCCACGCGCGCGCCGTCGATGCGCACTTCGTGGTCCCAGCGCGCGCTGTGGAACACCGCACCCTCGAAATCGGCGAGGCCTTCGAAGTCGGGAAGCTTGGGATGGTGCAGCACCCCGGTGGCCGCGATGACGACGTGGACGTCGTCGCGGTGCCCGCGCTCCGTCTCGATATGCCACGTGCCGTCGTCGAACCTGCAGCTCGTGACCGCGTCGCCGAAACGGATCTGCCCCTCGATGTCGTGCTCGTGCGCGACCCGCTCGAAGTACCCCTGGATCTCGTCGCCCGGCGAGAATCGGTGACTCCATTCGGGCGTGGGCGCGAACGAATAGGAGTAGAGGTGCGACGGGACGTCGCACGAGAGCCCCGGATACGTGTTCTCCCGCCACGTCCCACCGACACGGTCCGCCTTCTCGTAGACAGTGAAGTCCGTGAGACCGGCGTCCTTCAGCTTGATCGCGCTGAGGATTCCCGCCATGCCGGCGCCGATGATCGCGAACCGCAGTGCGCGGCTGTCGTCGACCAACGCTGTGCTCCTTCTGTCCGGTCCGTTCGGTTCGCTCGGACCCGCCCGTTCGTGATTCGACCCCATACGGGGCACCTGATTTCATGCTGACACATGAGCACTGTCGACATCCGCAGAGCCGAGACACGTCCGCACACGAAGATCGATTGGCTCGACAGCCGGCACAGCTTCAGCTTCGGCCGCCACTACGACCCTGCCAACACGCATCACGGTCTGCTGCTCGTGAGCAACGACGATCGCGTAGCACCCGCCCGCGGGTTCCCCCCGCACTTCCACCGGGACATGGAGATCGTCACGTGGGTGCTCGCCGGGCGGCTCGAGCACCGTGATTCCGAAGGGAATCACGGCGAGCTGTATCCGGGTCTCGCGCAGCGGATGAGCGCCGGCACCGGCATCGAGCACTCCGAGATGAACCCCTCGCCCGCGGAGGCGGTGCACTTCGTCCAGATGTGGGTCCCGCCCGACGCGGAAGGCGTCGCTCCCGGCTACGAGCAACGCGACGTCAACCGCGAGCTCGAGAAAGGCGGCCTGCGTCCTATCGCCTCGGGCCAGGGACACGAGGGTGCGATCTCGATCCACCAACGGGACGCCGTGCTCTGGGGCGCGCGCCTCCAGCCGGGTGAGACGACGACCGTGCCGGACGGCGGGCACGTGCATGTGTTCGTCGCGGCGGGAGACGTCGACCTCGAGGACGCCGGCCCACTCACCGAAGGTGACGCGGCCCGCCTCACGAGCGCCGGCGCCCGCACGCTGACCGCCGGACCCAGCGGCGCCGAGGTCCTGGTCTGGGTCACCTCGTAGATGCGCGCGAGAATCGACTTGTGAGCGAATCCCGCGCGCACGTCGACGCGGTCGTGGTCGGCGCCGGCTTCGCCGGCCTGTACGCACACCACCGGCTGCGGGCACTCGGCCTGAGCATCCAGGGCTACGAAGGTGCCGCCGACGTCGGCGGGACGTGGTGGTGGAACCGCTATCCGGGGGCGCGCTGCGACGTCGAGTCGATGGACTACTCCTACTCGTTCTCGCCCGAGCTCGAGCAGGAATGGACGTGGTCGGAGCGCTACGCCACCCAGCCCGAGATCCTGCGGTACGTGAACCACGTCGCCGACCGATTCGACCTACGCCGCGACATCCAGTTCGAGACCCGGGTGACGGCGGCGACGTGGGACGAGGATGCGCAACGTTGGGACGTCGCCACCGACCGGGGCGACCGGGTGTCGGCGCAGTTCTGCATCATGGCGTCGGGCTGCCTGTCGGACGCGAAGCAGCCCGAGATCGACGGTATCGATTCGTTCGAAGGCGAGATCTTCCACACCGGCCGGTGGCCGCACGAAGGCGTCGATTTCAGCGGGCTGCGGGTCGGCGTCAT
>DASZGY010000019.1:0-61894 GCA_035938395.1 Acidimicrobiia bacterium | reverse complement strand
TTCGCCTCGCCGGCGATGCGCATGAACGCCGGCACCAACGTCGCCCGGATCACGAACGCGTCCATGAGCACGGCGATCGTCAGTCCCAAGCCGAAGATCTTGATGAAGGACACGCCCGACGTCGCGAACGCGATGAACACGACGCTGATGAGCACGGCCGCGGCCGTGACGATCGGACCCGTCCGTTCGAGGCCGACGGCGACCGATCGCGTGTTGTCGCCGGTGCGGTCGTGTTCCTCCTTGATGCGTGAGAGCAGGAACACCTCGTAGTCCATCGAGAGGCCGAACGCGAGACAGAAGAGCAGGAGTGGGACCGTCGCCGGCAGCGTGCCGGTGGGTGTGAAGTCGAGGAACCCCGACAGGTGGCCGTCCTGGAAGATCCACACCAGCGCCCCGAACGTCGCGCTGAGGCTGAGGACGTTGAGGACGAGCGCCTTGATCGGAACCAGGATGCTCCCGAACATGAGGAACAGCAGCACGAACGTCGCCAGCGCGATCAACCCCGCGGCGAGCGGCAATCGCGAGAACAGCGACGCCTTGGAGTCGACGAGCTCGGCCGAAGCCCCGCCGACGAGCACGGGGAACGGCGCGGGCGTGTCGCGAACGGCGTGGGCGAGCCGCTCGCCCGCATCCGAGTACGGCTCGACCGACGGGACGACAGACAGCCAGGTGGCGTCGCGGGCTTGGAAGCGCGCCGTCACCGGTCCCGGCCCGGCAACTTGCTGCCCGTTGATGTAGCTGCCCGTGACGGCGTCGACTCGGGCGGCACCGCGCCGTTGCGACAACGCGGCTGCGTAGCGATCGATCTGGTCACTGCGGCCGGCCGGGTCGCCGATGCCGCGCGCGACCACCGCGAGCGTGCGGGCCTCGTTGGACGCGAAGCGCGACCGGATGTCGTCCTGGACCTGGCGGCTGGAGACGCTTGACGGCAATACGCGGTCGTCGGGAAGGCCGAACTGGATCCGCAGGAACGGCAGCCCGAGCACGACGAGCAGGGCGACGACGGCCAGGGCGACCGGCAC
This sequence comes from Acidimicrobiia bacterium, assembly GCA_035938395.1. GTDB lineage: Bacteria > Actinomycetota > Acidimicrobiia > IMCC26256 > JACDBD01 > JALZAA01. Next base: position 60,872 of record DASZGY010000019.1, on the reverse strand, counting down.
GGGACGACGCATCACGAACATCGCGATCCGGTGCCAGACGCCCTCACCGACGGGCTTCGGGTCCCGCCGCAGCAATCGCAGCGAGTTGACCCTCGGGCCGAGCACGGCGAGGAGCGCCGGGAGGGCGACGACCGCGGCGATGCCGGCGAGCAGCGCCACGCCGATCCCGGCGTACGCGAACGACCGCAGGAACGCGAGCGGAAAGACGAGCAGCGCCGCGAGCGCGACCGCCACGGTGAGCGCGCTGAACGCGACCGTCTTTCCTGCGGTCTGGACCGTGCGGACCACCGCGTCGTTCGGCGCGCGCCCGGCGTGGAGCTCCTCCCGGTAGCGCGACACGATGAACAGGCTGTAGTCGATCGCCAGCCCGAGACCCATGCCGGTGGTGAGGTTGAGGGCGAAGATCGACACGTCCGTGAGCGCGGCGATGACGAGCAGGACCAGGAACGTCCCGACGATCGCGAGCAGGCCGACGAGTAGGGGAAGACCGGCTGCCACGACACTTCCGAACACGAGCACCATCAACGCGAGCGTGATGGGGAACGCGATGAGCTCGGCCCGCAGCAGATCCGACTGGACCTGCTGATTGACCTGCCGGAAGACTTCGGCGAACCCGCCGACGCGTACCGTGACCGCGCCGTGGTCACCGGAGTAGCGGGGCGACAGCTTCTCGGCGGCGTCGTGCATCTTGTCTTCACCGCCGTGCAATGACGCCAGCACGAGCGCCTGACGGCCGTCGGTGCTGCGCAACGGCGGCGGGCTCCCGACGCTCCAGTACGAGACCGCCCGCGCGACCTGCGGCTCGCCCGACAGCTCGGACGTCAAGGCGTTCGCCGCGCTGCCCACCTCGGCATCGTCGACAGTGCCGCGCTTCGCCGTCACGAGCAGCACGAGATCGGGCTCCTGCTTGCCGAAGTTGTGCTTGATCGCGTCGTCGGCGCGGCTCGATTCGGAGTCCGGGTCGGTGAAGCCTCCGCTCGTCAGATGGGAGGCGACGCCGCCGCCGAGCGTGACCGCGAGGACGAAGAACAGCGCCGTGCCGGCGAGCACGGACTTGCGATGGGCGACCGTGAATCGACCGAGGCGAGCGAGCACGAGCATCCCCGAGGGTGAGTTATCACCGATAAGTTAAGCCGGTTCATCATGGGCCTGCGCCCCCGGACAGGGCCAGATGACGTCGGTCACAGGCCGGGGCGGGACACGCGACCTCTGATCTTCGGAGCGGGTCGAACGAGATGATGGAGCGGAGGTCGCGCACGACCGTCGGGATTGCCCTCGCGCTGGTGGCCGCGCTCTGGCTCCTGGTGTGGCTCGCCCTCGCCGTCGTCGTGCCGCTGTTCGAGGACGCCCCGTGCTCCGGCATCGTGTTCCGGGCCGGAGCGTCCGGCCCGGCGAGTGAACCTGCCGGGCGACCTCCGATCGGAGGCACGGGGGGCCTCGCGGGGAAGGTGCGCGCGGCGCTCCGACCTCAGGGCTCGGCCGTCTACTGCCACGACTTCGCCGACCCGTTCGTCCTTCGAGCGGGGAACACTTATTACGCGTACGCGACCAACAACCAGGACGATCACATCCCGGTCCTCACCTCGAGCGGGCTGTTCGGCAACGCACACACGGCCGACGCGCTGCCGAAGCTTCCCGCCTGGTCGTCGCCCGGCGGCGTCTGGGGCCCGGCCGTGCTCCCACGGCCGGGCGGGTTCGTCCTCTATTACACGACGCGGGCGCACGATCCGGACCGCGAGTGTCTGTCGCGTGCGGTCTCGAAGGAACCCGGGGGCCCGTTCGTCGACGACTCGAGCGGTCCGCTCGTCTGTCCGCCCGACGGAGGAGCGATCGATCCGAGCCCCTTTGTCACCGCTGACGGCCGCGCGTACCTGCTGTGGAAGAGCGACGCCACCGCAGGCATCGTCGCCCAGGAGCTCGCGCCCGACGGCCTCTCCCTCGTGGGCGACCAGCGGCCGCTCGTGCAAGCCGACCAGGCGTGGGAGTCCGGCGTCGTCGAGGCGCCGAGCATGGTCGGCTACGCCGGCCGTTACTACCTCTTCTACTCGGGGAACAACTGGTCGACGGCCGGGTACGCCATCGGATACGCGGTGTGCGATTCACCGACGGGGCCGTGCACGAAGCCGGCGGGCGGACCGTGGCTCGCCTCGACCAGCAGAGCCGAGGGACCTGGTGGCGAGGACGTGTTCGTCGACGCGAACGGCCAGCCCTGGATGACTCTGCACGCCTGGGTGCGCGGCAAGGTCGGCTACCCCCAGGGCGCGCGCAATCTCTTCGTGGTGAGGTTGACCTTCGTCGACGGCGCGCCCGTCGCCGGATAGGCGATTTGCCGCGTTGCCACGTCGCCGGGTCGCGCGCCTAACCCTCCGGGAGGTAGTCCCGGAAGACGTCCATCTGCTTCCACTCCGGGACTGGTGGCACGTGACCGGGGCGAGGGGAGTACACGGAGTGCTCGACCACCTGCATCTTGTGGATGTAGCGGGGACAGTTCGGGAAGATCCGCTCGGCGCGCACGCGCACGATGAGTTGCGCGCCCTCGAACGAGCTCAGGAGCTCGTCGTCATCGTGCAGCGAGGCGACGCCGTTGATGCGCATGCGATTCGGATGTTCGAAGTCGACGAACAGCATGCCGACCTTCGGGTTCATGAGCACGTTCCCGAGACTGCGGAACATGCCGTTGCCGTCGTAGCTCGGGAAAGCGAGCGTGTTCTCGTCGACCACTCGGACGAAGCCGGGCAGCCCGCCCTTGTACGAGCAGTCCGGCCAGCCGTCGGCGTCGGCAGTGGCAAGGAAGAACATCGGGACGCGTTCGATGAACGCGCGGTCGTCGTCGCTGAACGTGTCGTGGACGGTGATCTGCTCGAGGCGGTCGGCGATCCGCCGAGTGTCGAAGCGGTCCTGGATCTCACGCGACCCGTCGTTGTACATGGCCATACGGCCACGGTACGCCCGCGAAGCCCTCGTGGCGACGGGCTTACGCGGCGTCGACGTCGATGTCGACGAGCATCGGGGCGTGGTCGGACGGCAGCTTGCCCTTGCGGGCGAACCGGTCGACGAGAGCCCACCGGATGCGATCGACCAGCGGCTCGGTGACGTAGGCGAGATCGATGCGCATGCCGCGATGCTCGTGGAAGTCGCCCCGGCGGTAGTCCCAGTACGTGAACAACTTGTCCTGTGGGTACAGGGCTCGGAACGCGTCGACGAACCCCCAGTCGCGCAGCCGCGCGACCGCGGCGCGTTCGGGCTCGGTGACGTGCGTGTCGCCGATGAAAGCCTTCGGCGACCACACGTCACGGTCCTCGGGCGCGACGTTGAAGTCCCCCATCATGATGATCGGATCGCTCGGCTTGTACGTGCTGGCGATCCAGTCGTGGAGGCTCTCGAGCCACACCAGCTTGCGGTCGTAGAAGTCGGTGCCGACCTGGCGGCCGTTGGGCACGTACACGCAGATCACGCGCACGCCGCCGCACATGGCGGAGAGGAGCCGGGCGTCTCCCTCGTACGGATCGACGAGCTCGGTGCCGTCGAACCCGGAGGTGACGTCCTCGACGCCGGCGCGAGACAGGATCGCCACACCGTTCCATTGCCCGGGCCCGTGGTGCACGGAGTCGTACCCGAGCGACTGGAAGGTCAGCTGCGGGAACGAGTCGTCGGCGAGCTTGGTCTCCTGGAGGCACAAGACGTCGGGATGCGCGTACTGGAGCCACTCCTCGACGCGGGGGAGACGGGCTTTCAGCGAGTTGACGTTCCAGGTGGCGAAGCGCACAGCGTTTTGGAACCTACCCGACGTGGTCCCCGACGTAGTCCGGGTTCGAGACCAGGAGCTTCGCCCGAACCGATTCCCGGACGACGGCGACCACGTCGTCGCGCCGGTCGTCGAGCGCCCCGTCCCGGATGCGGCCCGCCAGCTCCGCCGTCAGCGCGGCGAGGTCGGCATCGTGGCCCAGGAGCGCACCCAGCCGAGCCCGCTCGGCGGCGTCGAGCTCGGGGCCGAGGCGGAGCTCTCGTTCGAGCATCCCAAGCGCGTTGACCGCGACGCGGGTGTGGAACCGCACGCGGCCCTCGACCGCAGGCATCACGTCCTCCCCGAGGAACTCGCGGACCGCCTCGAGGAGCTCGACGGCCGTCGGTCGATCCTGCATGACGCCTCCTTTCCTACTTGTCGCCGAAGCGGTCGATGACCTCGAGGAGATCCCACTCCATCTCGGCGACCCGCCGGCCGAGCGTCGCCAGCTCCACCGAGCGGACCGTGCCCTGGAGGTGGGTGAACGCCTGGATCTCGCAGATCACCCCCCACTTCAGCGTGCCCATCGCCTCCCAGTAGCGGAGCTCGGCCGGGTCGACGTCCCGACCGCCGGCGGCCCGGTACGCCGTGAGCAGGTCGTCCACGGTTCCGAACCCACCCACGCGCTGGTCGGTCACGCCGAAGCGCCACGACTTGACGCACAGCCAGCCGAGGTCCTCGACCGGGTCGCCGAGGTGCGCGAGCTCCCAGTCGAGCACGGCTCGGATGCCATCCGGACCGACGACGAGGTTGCCGTTGCGGAAGTCGCCGTGTACGAGCGCCGGCCGAGGCGGGTCGGGCGGCGCGTGCTCGGCGAGCCAGCGCAGACCGAGCTCGAACGCGGGGTGCGGCTCGCCGAAGCCGTCGAGGTACCCGCGGTACAGGGCGATCTGGTCGCGCGCGCCCTGCGCCGGGAGCGCCGGCAGGCGCGCCGGGTCGAGGGCGTGGATGCGCGCCGCTTGCTCGCCGCACTGCCGGGCGAGCATCGGGCGGGCAGACGCGTACGCGTCGTCCCGCAGGATGCGGCGGGGGATCGTCTCCCCCTCGACTCGCTCCATCACGAACCCCGAACCCAACCCGTCGTCCGCCTCGAGCAGGAACCAGACCCGCGGCGTGGTGACACCGCCCTCGTGCGCGGCGTCCAGCAACGCGAACTCGACCGACCGGTCCGACAGACCGACCGAGGGCCCGGGATCGCGGCGAAGCACCAGAGCATGACGGGCGGCGCCGGCGCCGACGGCGTCGAACGACCACGTCTCGCGCGATGCGCCGCCCGACAGCCGGCGCAGATCCTCGATCGTGACCGGCTGCCCGAGATGGCGGCCGACCGCGGCCGCGAGCGTCTGCTCGTCCACGTGGGAGGGCACGGCGCGGAACGGTAGCCCGACACACTGCGCGGGCCTGCGGTTAGATTCCCGCCGTGCGCCTAGGGCGGGTTGCTCTTCTCGGGGGTTTGGTCTCGGTCGTCGGCGTCCTCGCGCTCTCCGCTCCCGCCGCGTCCGAGAGCCGCGCGCAATTCGGGCCGGAGCAGATCCGGAACTACGCCGTCGACGTGCATGTCGAATCGACGGGGCTGGTCCGGGTCCACGAGGTGATCGACTACGACTTCGGCGTCATCCCGAAGCACGGGATCTTTCGGGATATCCCCGTCCGGTTCGACTACCCGCCCAAGTCGAATCACGACCGCGTCTACCCGCTCACCGTCGAATCCGTCCGCGCATCCGAAGGGACGCCGTCGCAATACACGATCGAGAGCGGCGACGTCGACGGCGTCGGACTGAAACGGATCAAGATCGGCGATCCGAACCGCACGATCAGTGGTCCACACTCCTACGACATCACGTACACGCTGCGCGGCGTGCTGAACGGGTTTCCGGACCACGACGAACTGAATCTCAACGCGATCGGTCCCGGATGGACGGTCCCGATCCAGCGGGCCACCGTCACGGTCGATGCGCCGGCCGACATCACGCAGGTCGCCTGCTTCAGCGGTCCGCTCCGATCGACGCTCCCGTGCGCGAGCGCGACCAGCAGCGGCGCGACGGCGACGTTCACCCAGAGCGACATCCCGCCGGCGGCCGCCTTGACCGTCGTGGTGGGCCTACCAAAGGGTGCGGTCCCGCCGCCGAAGCCGATCCTCGAGGAACGCTTCAACCTCGGAACGGCGTTCTCGATCACGCCGGTGACCGCCGGGGTCGGCGGCGCCCTCTTGCTCGTCGTGATCCTCGTGTTCGCGTTCTTCATGTACCGGTTCGGGCGCGACCGGCGCTACCGCGGCTCCGCCGTCGACCAGGCGTACGGCAGCGACAGCGGCGCGGACGAGATCGTTCCCGTCTTCCATCACGAGGAGACGCCGGTCGAGTTCGTGCCGCCGGACAATCTGCGGCCGGGCCAGCTCGGGACGCTCGTCGACTTCACGGCCAACCCCCTCGACGTGACCGCGACCATCGTCGACCTCGCCGTGCGCGGCTACCTCGTGATCGAGGAGATCCCGGGCGAGGGAGGTTTTCTGCACAAGCCGGACTGGAAGCTGACCAAGAAGAAGGAGCCCGACGCCGAGCTCAAGGACTACGAGCAGAAGCTCCTCAATGGGTTGTTCGAGGACGGGAACGAGGTGCAGCTCTCCGACCTCCGCTACACCTTCCACACGAAGATGCAAGAGGTGCAAGGGGCGCTCCTCCAGGACGCGATCGACCACGGGTGGTTCGTTCGACCGCCGTCGCGCTCGCGGGCGCAGTGGGGCTGCCTCGGCGTCCTCGTGCTGCTGGCGGGCGCGGGCCTGCTGACCTTGCTGATCCTGTTCACGCACGCGGCTCTGCTCGGCATCCCGCTGCTCGTGGCGGGAATCCTGTTCACTTTCGGGGCGTACTGGAGCCCCCAGCGCACGGCCAAGGGCACCGCCGTCCTCCGGCACACCGAGGGATTCCGGAGATTCATCAACGAGTCGGAGAAGGAGCGCGCCCGGTTCGCCGAGCGGAAGAACCTGTTCTCCGAGTATCTCCCCTACGCGATCGTGTTCGGCGCGACCGGCAAGTGGGCGGCGGCGTTCGCCGGTCTCGACGACCAGCCGCCGGACACCTCGTCGTGGTACATCGCGTCGACGCCGTTCACGTTCCTCGCGTTCTCGAGCGCGATCGACGGCTTCACCGTGTCGACGTCGGGGACGCTCACGTCGACGCCCCCGTCGACGTCGGGCTCGAGCGGCTTCTCCGGCGGTGGGTTCTCAGGCGGTGGCGCCGGTGGCGGGGGCGGCGGCAGCTGGTAGCCGGCGTCAGGCGGGCCCGCGCGGCGCGTCCAAGCCCGCCCATACCGGGCGGAGGCGGGGCGAGAGGCGGGCCAGTTCTTCGAGTGATGACCGAGAAGCTCGCGCGCCGAGGAGTGGTCGTGCCGCGGCGATACGCGCCGGATGTGCTTCAGGTGCACTCCGTCCGCGAGGCGATGACCACTGGTGTCGAGACGCTCCCGGAGGACGCGGCTATTGCCGACGCGCGCCGCGTGCTCGAGAACGGCGGCCACGGCGCATACCCGTTGGTGGACGAGGACCTCACTCTCGCGGGGATCGTGACCCGCGGCGACCTCCTGGTGCGCGACCTCCCGGACGGCACGCCCGTGAAAGAGATCGCAACCGCAGATGTCGTGACGGTTCGACCCGACGACGCCTTGCTGACCGTGCTCGAACGCATCACCGAGGAGGGCGTCGACCACGTTCCCGTCGTCGAGCACGATCGGCTCATCGGGATCTGTACGCGAACCGACCTGTTGCGGGCGCGAAGCCGGTACCTGGAGCACGAGCGGCGTCAGGAGGGGTGGCGGCCCCAGTTCCGTCGAGCGCAGAGAAACGGGGACCGCACGACCGCGTGAGGGTCAGGCCGTGACGCCGACCGGCTGCCCGTCGACCATCTGGTCGAGGTACTCCGACAGCCCGAAGCCGACCTTGCCGTCGCAGCGCCACTCGGTCATGCCCTCCGAGATGCGCGTCACGAGCATGTCGCCGTCGGGCGTCTGCCGACGGTTCCGCAGCGGGATGAGCGACAGGACGCTGCCCTCGATCTCGTAGTCGCGATCGGCGGTGTGCGCGACCGCACGCAGGTCCTGGTGGTACGAGTCCGCGCCGTGCCACTCGGTCTCGAGCTTGACCTCGTCGATCGTGCGGTACTCGCCGTCCTCGAGCACGACGCCGCCCACGCGCTGGCCGCCGTCGCGCGAGGTGACGATCGAGATGACGAACCCGAAGTCCTCGCCGAAGTTGGCGGTGAGCCACCGGTACCACCACGGCGACTGCCAGTAGCGCGGCCCCCACGAGTGGTCGCGGAGCCCGAAGCCGTCGACCTCCCACTCCTGGTCGGCGACGCGCACGACCCCGCGAGCGCCGACGTGCTGCTCGTAGTGACCGCGGGCGAAGCCCTGCTCGGTGTTCTCCGTGATGGGGGAGCCGTCGTCGTTCACGGGCTCGCCGCCCCACATCGGCGAAACGCCGCGGTAGTCGAGCACGACGGCGGCATCGACCCACGGGTTCTCGGTGAACGCCTGGCGCGGGTTCACCATCTCGAGTGGTCGCTCGAGCAGGGCGACCTTTCCCGTGAACGAGACGCGCTGCGCTTCGAACGGCTCGATCATCTCGAATCGCATCCCGCCGGCGTCGAACGCGTCGTTGTCGGCGATCTCGGGCCGGCTGAACATGAAGCCGACCCGCCCGTCGGGGAGGTAGACGCACGTCGTCATCTCGGCGTAGCCCTCGTTGGCCCGGTTGCCGAGTCGGAACCACCCGCCGATGCGTTCGGCCGGGTCGAAGAAGTTGAAGTACATCGACTCGTTGAAGTTCTTGGCCGACTCCAGCGGGTGCATGTGCTCGTCGGACGGCTCCAGGCGCAGCTTCATGCGCGCCATGCAAGTCGGCCTTGACCGACCGGTCAAGCAAGTGCTTCGCTCCGCCTCATGGATGTGGACATCACCGAGATCACGGCCGGATTGCGCTTCCCGGAAGGCCCGGTGTGGATGCCGGACGGGAGCGTGTTGTGCGTCGAGCTCCTCGGCGGGACGGTCGTTCGGGTGCAACCCGACGGCAAGAAGGAGATCGTGTCGGAGAACGGCGGCAGCCCGAACGGGCTCGCCATCGGCCCCGACGGCGCGGTATACGTGTGCAACAGCGGCGGCTACGGGTCGCACGACATGGGCGGGCTCACGATCCCCGACAGCTACCTGCCGGGTCACCACTCGGGCGGCCGCATCGAGCGCGTCGACCTCGCCACCGGCGAGGTCATGGTGCTCTACCGCGAAAGCGACGGGCACGATCTGATCGGCCCGAACGACTTGGTCTTCGATGACACCGGTGGGTTCTGGTTCACCGACCACGGCCGCTGGCGCGAGCGCGACAAGACGCACGGCGGCCTCTACTACGCACGTCCCGACGGCTCGGAGATCCGCGAAGTCGTGTACCCGCTCGACGGTCCGAACGGCGTCGGCCTGTCGCCCGACGGCCGACGCGTCTACGCCGCGGAGACGTACACCGGAAGGGTGTTCGCGTGGGGCCTGTCTGGCCCGGGCGAGCTTGCCGCGCCGCCGCCACCGGTCGGCAACGGCGGCGAACTCCTGTGCGGGCTGTCGGGGATGCAGCTGTTCGACTCGCTCGCCGTCGACGGCGACGGGAACGTCGTCGTGGGCACGTTGGTGAACGGCGGGCTCACGGTGATCTCACCCGACGGGAGCAGCGTCGATCACGTGCCGTTCCCGGACCCGATGGTCACGAACGTGTGCTTCGGGGGTGACGACCTCCGCACCGCGTACGTGACGTGCTCGGCCACCGGCAAGCTCGTGTCGACGCCGTGGCCGCGGCCCGGCCTGAAGCTCGCGTTCTAGCTCTCTGGTCGCACTTGCTTGCGCAAGTGTTCCAGCCAACCATCGTCGCGATCCGCCCGCCAGGTCCCGTTAGATCCGCGCCGGGTGCACCGGCGCGCCGCCCACGCCGGCGCTCAGGCGGAAGATGGTGCCGCGCCGGTCGGGCTCGTCCGTGTTGTCGGCGGTCACGACGTAGAGGTCGTGCTCGCCGTCGGCGGCGAAACAGACCGAGGTGACGGTCTGGGCGGGCACCTCGAGGACGCGGTCGATCTCGCCGTCGGGCGTCAGGCGGGCGACACACCCGGCCCGCGCCGATGCGACCCAGAGGAGCCCCTGAGCATCGAAGGCCATGCCGTCGGGGGCGCCGGGTGGGAAGTGGAAGGCGCGGCGATCGCCGGCCGTGCCGTCGTCGGCGATCGTGTGCACGAGGATCACGTTGCTGTGCGTATCCGAGTGATAGATGCTGCGTTCGCCTGGTGAGAGCGAGACGCCGTTGGCGTGGACGACCCCGTGATACAGAGCGATCGCCTGGTCGGTGCCGTCGATCCGCCACAGCTCGCCCGGTACGGGCTCGGCCTCGGGATCGAAGACGGCGAAGCGGAGCGCACCCGCATACACGCGGCCAGACGAATCGGCGCAGATGTCGTTCCACCCGAGAACGCCGTCGACGGCGAGAAGCTTCCGAGTCTCGCCGGCGCGCACGTGCGCGATGTCGCGACCCGACACCACGACGCCGCCGTCGGCGTGGAGCGCGATGCCGCCGACGCCGCGGCGTTTCGGCACGACGGTCGTGATGTCGCCGTCGGGGTCACGCCGGTACACGCCGCCCCCGAGCACGTCGCTGAAATACAGGTTCCCGTCGCCGTCGACGGTGGGCCCTTCGACGAGCCCGAATCCCGACGCGAGCGTTTCGACCATGCAGAGAACCGTAGCTAGGGTCGCTGCATGGGACCGCTGTCGAATGTGAGAGTGATCGAGATCGCGGGCATCGGGCCGGGTCCGTTCGCGGCGATGCTGCTCTCCGACATGGGCGCCGACGTGGTGCGCGTCGACCGAGCGCAATCGGTCGAGCGCGGATTCGACCCCGGGTGGATGGAGGTGCTGAACCGCGGTCGGCGATCGATCGGCGTCGACCTCAAGCAGGCCGACGGCGTCGAGACCGTGCTGCGCATGGTCGAGCAGGCGGACGCGCTCATCGAGGGCTTCCGGCCCGGCGTGGCGGAGCGGCTCGGGATCGGGCCAGACACCTGCCGCGCCCGCAACCCGAAGCTCGTGTACGGGCGCATGACGGGTTGGGGCCAGGACGGTCCGTACGCGCAAGCGGCCGGCCACGACATCAACTACATCTCGCTGGCCGGCGCGCTGGCGCACTTCGGGCGTGCCGGTGGCAAGCCCACTCCGCCGATGAACGTCGTCGGCGACTTCGGCGGCGGCGGGATGTTGCTCGCGTTCGGTGTGGCGTGCGCGCTCCTCGAGGCGCGGTCGTCCGGCGAGGGGCAGGTGGTCGACGCGGCGATGGTCGACGGCAGCGCCATTCTCATGGCGATGACGTGGGGGTTGCGGGCCCTGGGCGCGTTCGACGAGGAGCACCTGGGCGGGAACGTCCTCGACACCGGCGCGCCGTTCTACGACACCTACGAGACGGCCGACGGCAAGTTCATCTCCGTGGGCTCGCTCGAGCCGCAGTTCTACGCCGAGCTCATCGAGAAGCTCGGGCTGTCCGATGCGGACCTTCCCGCGCAGATGGACCGCAGCGGGTGGGACACGCTGCGAGAGAAGTTCACGGCCCTGTTCAAGATGAAGACGCGCGACGAGTGGTCCACGATTCTCGAGCACACCGACACGTGCTTCGCGCCCGTCCTCACGATGAGCGAGGCGGCGGACCACCCGCACATCCGGGCACGCGACACGGTCGTGGAGCACGACGGCGTGCTCCAGCCCGCTCCCGCACCGCGGTTCTCGCGCACGCCGGGCGCGATCTCTCGACGAGCGGCCCAGCCCGGGCAGCACACCGACGAAGCGCTCGGCGATTGGGGCTTCGGTCCTGACGAGCTGGCCAAGCTGCGCGACGCGGGCGCCATCAAGTAGTCGCCCGTGAGGAAGCAAGACGGCGCGTGGTTCGGTGCGCTCGCGGCGCTCGTCGCCGCCGCGTACGCGATGTTCCGGAGGCGCCTGAGGTTCGCAGCGGCCCTGGGGCTGGGCGCCGTCGGGTTCGGCGTCGCGTCTCGACGGTGGAGCCGCAACTCGCGAGGTCCCTTCCCGTACTCGCTGCGCTGGTTCCTGGCGGTGCCGCATCCGATCTCGCCGGGCCTGCTGCGCCGGGGCGTCGAGCCGGAGGCCGGGAACCACATCTTGGAGATCGGGCCGGGGACGGGCCGGCACGCGGTGCAGGTCGCGCAATGGATCGGGCCGACGGGAACGCTCGACGTCTTCGACATCCAGCAGGACATGCTCGATGCCGTGATGCGCAGGGGATTCGATCAGGGGTTGTCGAACATCATCCCGTCGCGGGGGCAGGCCGGCGACCAACTGCCGTACCCCGACGGACGCTTCAACGCCGCCTACCTCGTCACCGTGTTCGGCGAGATCCCCGACCCTGACGTCGCGCTGCGCGAGCTGCGCCGCGTCCTGAGGCCCGGCGGGCGGCTCGCCGTCGGCGAGGTGCTCCTCGACCCCGACTACGCGTCACTGCGCGAGCTGCGATCACTCGCCGAGTCGAGCGGCTTCCGGTTCGTGCGGCGGTACGGCTCGCCGTTTGCGTACGTCGCTCAGTTCGACGCCGTCTGAGCGGGCGTCGTTCCCGCGACCCACGTCATGTCGGCGGTCCGCTCGCCCGCCACCGCGCTCGTCGACGCCACCGCTTCGAGCTCGGCGAGATCGTCCGGGTTGAGCTGCACGTCGAGGGCAGCGACGTTCTCCTCCAGGTAGGTGCGGCGCTTGGTGCCCGGGATCGGCGCGACATCGTCGCCTTGGGCCTGCACCCACGCCAGCGCGAGCTGACCGGGCGTGACGCCCTTCTCGGTCGCGATCGTCCGAACGCGTTCGACGACCTCGAGGTTGCGGGAGAAGTTGTCACCTTCGAAGCGCGGCGTGCCGCGGCGGAAGTCGCCGCGCGACAGGTCGTCGGCGCTGCGGATCTGGCCTGTCAGCATCCCGCGCCCGAGCGGGCTGTAGGGCACGATCCCGACGCCGAGCGCGCGGGCCGCCGGCAGCGCGTCCTCCTCGATGTCGCGACTCCACAGCGACCACTCGCTCTGCAGTGCGCTGATCGGGTGGACGGCGTGCGCGCGCCGGATCGTGTCGCCGGCGGCTTCCGACAGGCCCAGGTGGCGCACCTTGCCCGCTGCGACCAGCTCGGCCATGGCGCCCACGGTCTCTTCGATGGGCACGTTTGGGTCGGCGCGGTGCTGGTAATAGAGGTCGATGTGGTCGACGCCGAGCCGCTGCAGCGACGCGTCGCAGGCGCTGCGCACGTAATCGGGCCGGCCGTTGATGGCGCGGAAGCTCGGGTCGTCGGCCCGACGGACGATGCCGAACTTCGTCGCCAGGACGACGCCGTCGCGCCGGCCGGCGATCGCCCGGCCGACGAGCTCCTCGTTGTGTCCCAGCCCGTACACGTCGGCGGTGTCGAGGAACGTCACGCCGAGCTCGAGCGCCCGGTCGATCGTCGCCAGCGATTCGGTTTCGTCGGCGGGCCCGTAGACCTGGCTCATCCCCATGCACCCGAGACCCTGAGCGGAGACCTCGAGACCTTGGCCGAGTGTGCGGGTCGAGATCGTCACTACTCCGAAGCTACTTCGGACGGATCCGCGCCGTGCCACACTGCGGGGATGGAGCTGCTGCGCCGGACGGCCGAGCTCTATATGCGCCACGCGTTCGGCCAGATGCTGGACGTCGCCGATCGCCTCGGCGACGAGCGAGTGAACGACCGGCCCCTCGGACACGAGACCAACGCGGTCGCCGCGCTCGTCGTCCACTCCTGCGCCGTCACCGAGTTCTGGATCGGCCACGTCGCCCTCGGACGTCGCACCGACCGGGATCGCGAGTCGGAGTTCTCGTGTACCGCGACCGTTTCCCAGCTCCACGCGCTCGTCGGCGAGACGCTCGCGCAGGTCGGCGAAGACCTCGCGGCGATGGACGAGGGAAGGACGCAAGCGGACCGGACCGGGCGGCAGTTCCTCGAGGGCGGCGACGAGTCGGACGGTGCGATCGTCCTCCACGTTCTCGAGGAGCTGTACCAGCACCTCGGCCACATGGAGCTCGCCGCCGACGCCCTCGCCGTTCGAGGTTGACGATGGACTTCGAGGTCAATCGGGACGACATCCACGAGTACCGGGTCGTCGACGACATCCCGCCGGAGCTCGCGCTCGGGCAGGCGCTCTTGCGCGTCGACCGCTTCGCGCTCACGACCAACAACATCACCTATGCCGTGATGGGCGAAGCACTCAAGTACTGGGATTTCTTCCCCACGTCGGAGCCAGACGTGTGGGGGCGGATTCCCGTGTGGGGATTCGCCGACGTCATCGCCAGTGCAGCCGACGACGTCACTTCCGGCACGCGTGTCTACGGCTATCTCCCGACATCGACGCACCTCGTGGTCACACCCGGTCGGGTCGACCCGAGGGGATTCGTCGACGCCGCGCCGCACCGCGCTTCCCTGCCGGGGGCGTACAACGGGTACCGCCGCGTCGACACCGATGCGCCGGAGGATCCCGTCTACGAGTACCACCGAATGGTGCTCTGGCCCCTGTTCTTCACGTCGTTCCTCATCGACGACTTTCTCGACGACAACGCTTTCTTCGATGCCGAGGAGGTCGTCGTGTCCAGCGCGTCGAGCAAGACCGCGATCGGTACCGCCTTCCTGCTCCAGCAACGCGCCCCCATGGAGGTCATCGGTCTGACCTCGGCACGCAACGTCGCGTTCGTCGAAGCGCTCGGCGTCTACGACCGTGTCCTCGCCTACGACGACATCGGTAAATTGGGAGGAGGGCGAGCGGCGTTCGTCGACATCGCCGGGAACGCAGACGTTCGTGCCGCCGTGCACCACACCTACGGCGACCGGCTGACGCACAGCATGCTGGTCGGCGCCACCCACTGGGACTTGCCCCGCGCGCCCGCCGGTGAGCTCCCCGGCCCGGCGCCGTCCTTCTTCTTCGCGCCGGATCAGATCGGCAAGCGCACCAAGGAGTGGGGGCGCGCCGGCCTCGACGACCGGGCAACCGACGCGTGGCGGCACTTCGCCGAATTCAGCGACGGCTGGATCCAGATCCGCCACGGCTCCGGCTCGGACGCGGTGCAGTCGGCGTACCTGGAGCTCGTCGAGGGCCGCAGCGACCCCGCCGTCGGCTACGTCCTCTCCCTGTGGCCGGAGCGCGAGTAGCTAGCCCACCATCTTCTCGGGATGGCGGCCGTCGACGTGGCCCATGAACGGCGGGTGGATGCTGTAGCCGAGGAGCTGGCGTAGGCGGGGTGACAGGTCCCTCGCCATCTCGGGCGGGACGGCGAGCAGGTAGCTCTCCTGCTGACGGGCCCAGGCCACGACGTACTGGATCGAGATGCCGAGCCGGAACCGGTCGGTGGTGTTCGCGCCGCCGGCGTGCCACAACGTGCCCGGGTAGATGGCGACCGACCCCGCCGGCATCTCGAGCGGCACGAGCTCGACGGACGGGTCGGGCCGGCCGTCACCCCAGTGCGTGCTCCCGGGAGCGATGAGCGTTCCGCCGTTCTCGGCCGTGAAGTCGTCGATCGCCCACAGCGTGCTGAGCGACAGCGGCCGGCGCGGCCGCGGTAACCCGTAATAGAACGCCTCGTCGTAGTGCAGGTCCTGCGCGGTCTCGTCCGGGCCGAGGTTGATCGCCAGCGCCGCGGTGAGCAGGAAGTTCGGTCCGAGCAGCCCGCCCGCCACGTCGAGGACGCGCTCGTCTTCGATGAGCCGGTCGAAGGCGCGCGACTTGGCCGGGAGGCTGTAGACGCGCTTGGTGCGGAAGCCCTCGAAGTCGTTGCGCCCGAAGGGGCCCTCACCGAGGTACGGCGCCAGCGCGTCCCGCACGGTTGCCACGTCGGTGGCGGACAGTGCGTTCTCGAGCACCGCGTAGCCCTGGTCCTCGATGACGTCGAGCAGCGCGTTGGGGACGCCGCCCTGCACGGGCATGTCGCCCATCGCGGTTCGCATCGTCACGGTGGCCGCGTCTCCTTCTCTGATGCCCAGTTCGACGCGGAGCCGGTCGGCCAGCTCGGCGACGAACGCGGGTCGGGGCGGCGCCGCGTCGCGCGTGCGCCGCAGGGCCTCGAAGGGATCAGTCATGATCGCCTCCTTCTCCTTCCAGGTAGACGCGGCGGTAGGCCGTCCGCGCTCGGACCAGCAGCGCCTCGGTGGCGTTGGGCGTGCGCCCGAGCAGCTCCGCCACCTCGGCCACGGGCAGGCCGTCGACGTACCGAAGCGTGAGCGCGAGTCGGTGGTGCGGACCGAGCGCGGCGAGCACCTCGTTGGCGCGCAGCCGGTCGAGGCGCACGTCCCACGGGTCCTCGTCGGGTGCGGGATCTTGTTCGAGTGCGTCGCGCAGCCGGTCCTCGCGCGCGCGGCGACGCCAGTGGTCGGCGAGCTTGTGGCGGGCGACGCCGATCACCCAGGGAACGTCGAGGGGGGCGGGCCGGCCGTCCTCGAGATTGCGCACGGCGGCGAGGAACGTCTCGGAGGTGAGGTCCTCGGCGGTTGTCGAGTCGCCGCACCGATGGAGGAAGTACCCGTACACCTCGGGCACCGCCTCCTGGTAGAAGGCGAGGAACGCAGCGCGATCGGGCTCGCCGGCTCCGGACCCCTCACTCACGGCCGCTTCCGGCCATTCGCTCACGAACCCATCATCGCTCCGAGCGACCGAACCCCTACGGGTGGGCATGCGATTTCTTCGCTCTGCGCCGGTTTGCTCACAGCTTCCGCAGCCGGACCGCCCGGACGGAATGGTCGGGGTCCTTCTCCAGGATGAGCCGAGCGCGCTCACGCGTCGGGAGGATGTTCTCGTGCAGGTTCACGCCGTTGATCGACCGCCAGATGCCGCGGGCGACCTGGATCGCCTCGTCCTCCGACAGCGAGGCGAAGTGGTGGAAGAACGACCGCTCGTCGGCGAACGCCGTCTCTCGGAGCGTGAGGAACCGGTCGAGGTACCACTGCTCGATGTCGGCCTCGTCGGCGTCGACGTAGAGCGAGAAGTCGAAGAAGTCCGAGACGAACAGCTGCGGCGCCCGGCCGCCGCCGTCGCTCGTCTGGAGAACGGTCAGGCCCTCGACGATCACGATGTCCGGCTGCCGTACGACCTGCTCCTCGCCCGGGACGATGTCATACGTGAGATGGGAGTAGACGGGCGCGCTCACCTCGGGCCGGCCCGACTTCACGTCGGCGAGGAACCGCACCAGCCGGCGGAGGTCGTAGCTCTCGGGGAAGCCCTTCCGCTCCATGAGCCCGCGCTCTTCGAGCACCCGGTTCGGGAAGAGGAAGCCGTCGGTCGTCACGAGGTCGACCTGTGGGTGATCGGGCCACCGGCCGAGCAACGCCTGCAGGATACGGGCCGTCGTGCTCTTGCCGACGGCGACGCTCCCGGCGATCGCGATGACGTAGGGGACCTCCGCGGCCGGGCTGCCGAGGAACGTGTCGCTGACGCGGTAGAGGTTCCGGCTGGCTGCGACGTACAGGTTCAGCAGCCGGGACAGGGCCAGATAGATGTCGGCGACCTCGTCGAGCGCGATCTGCTCGTTGATGCCGCGTAGGTCCTCGAGGTCTCCCTCGGTGAGCGTGAGTGGCGTCGCCGCCCGCAGGCGAGCCCATTCGTCGCGCGTGAACCGGACGTATGGCGAGAACGGCTCGGACGTCATGCGGGGACGTCCACCCCGGGCAGACCCGCGAGGCGGGCGACGCGCGCTCGCAGCTCGCGGGGGTCGGGCGCGGTGACCGTGACGTGGCCGACCTTCCGGCCGGGGCGGGGCGCCTTCGCGTAGTCGTGCAGGTGCACGCCCGGGATCGCGAGCACCGCGGCCGGGTCGGGCAAGGCGCCGACGCAGTTGACCATGGCATTCACGCCGATCGCGGCGGTCGAGCCGAGCGGCCAGCCGAGGATCGCCCGCAGATGGTTCTCGAACTGGCTCGTGTCCGCGCCTTCGATCGACCAGTGGCCGGAGTTGTGCACGCGCGGCGCAAGCTCGTTGACGAGCAGCTCCCCGTGCACGTCGAAGAGCTCGACGGCGAGGACACCCACGTACTCGAGCTCGTCGAGGAGCTTCCCGGCGACGCGCTCGGCCGCGTCTTGGAGCTGCTCGGTCAGGGCGGGCGCCGGGGCGTAGCTGCGACGGAGGATCCCGCCGTCGTGGTGGTTCTCGACGAGCGGCCAGCAAGCGGTCGCGCCATCGCGGCCCCGCACGGCGAGCACCGACAGCTCCCGATCGAACGGCACGAGCGACTCGAGGACGAGCGGGACGCCACCGAGCTCCGACCAGGCGCGCTCGACGTCCCGGGGCTCGCGCAGAGCCGCCTGCCCTTTGCCGTCGTACCCGCCGCGCCGGGTCTTGAGCACCGCAGGCAGACCGACGTCCTTCACGGCGCGCTCGAGATCGGCGCGGTCGTCGACCACCGCGAACTCGGGCGTACCGATCCCGAGCCGGCGGCACAACTCCTTCTCACGCAGGCGGTCCTGCGTCACGTCGAGCGCCACTGGCGGCGGCAGCACCGCCGTGCCGGTCGCGGCGACGAAGCGTGCCCCCGCCGCCGGAACGCCCTCCCATTCGTACGTGACGACGGCGGCGCCCTCGGTCACGTGCGTGAGCGCGGTCTCGTCGCCGAGCGCGCCGACGACGAGGGGGCCGAGGGCGCCGGCCGTGGCGTCCGGGCTGGGATCGAGGAACCGGAATCCGACGCCGAGGGGGATCCCGGCCAGCGCGAGCATCCGGCCGAGTTGCCCGCCGCCGAGCACGGCGACGAGCGGTGCGGGCCGGCCGCCATGGGCTTCGGGCACGCTGCATGCTGGCACGCCCAAAGCCGCCGTCGCCGCCCCAAAGCGGGCGGCGCCCCAGTGTCCGTCCGCTATCGTGAGCCTTTCCGCGACAGCGTCGTCGCTCCTGCTGGATCCCCGAAACGACAGCACCGTCCCGGGAGCGAGGAGTCCCTCGGTTGGCCGACTTCAATCGCGCGGCGCGGCAACGGGCGCGCCAACGCACTGACCTCGATGCCTGTGGCATCGGCTTCGTCGCGCACGCATCCGGCGGCACCAGCCGCGAGATCGTCGACCTCGCCCTGACCGGGCTGGCGTGCGTCCGCCACCGACAGGCCATCGCCGCCGACGGAATCTCGGGCGACGGCGCCGGCCTCCTCGTCCCCATCCCGCGCCCGTTCTTCGCCCGCGTCGGCGGCAAGGAGCTCGGTCGCGCGCTCGACGCCGATCGCCTGGGTGTCGTGTCCGCGTTCCTCGACGTCGCTGACGACGACGCCGTGCGCGTCGCCCAGACCGCCGCCGCCGACGCCTGCGCGGCCGAGGGGATCGAGCTGGCGGGATGGCGTCAGGTCCCCGTCGACGAGACGCACCTCGGCGCGGCGGCGCGGGTCGACCAGCCCTCGCTCTGGCACGGGATCCTGCAGCGGCCCGCGGACGTCGACGACGTCGACGCGGAACGGCGCGCGTATCGCGCCCGCCGGCGGGCGGAGGCCACATGCCGCGAGGCGCGCGTGCGGTACTACTTCGCGAGCTTCTCGTTCGTCACCGTGACGTACAAGGCGCTCGTCCTGAGCGACCGGCTCGCCGCCTTCTATCCCGATCTCGCCGACGACGAGTTCGGCGCGTCGCTGGCGATCTTCCATAGCCGCTTCTCGACGAACACGACCCCGGCGTGGGAGCGCGCCCAGCCCTTCCGGCACCTGTGCCACAACGGCGAGATCAACACCGTGCGCGGCAACGAGCTGCGCATGATCGCCCGCGGCCGCCTCGGCACCGAGGACGTGGGCCTCGGCCCCGAAGAGCTGTTCCGTCCCGTGCTCGATCCCGAGGACTCCGACTCCGGGAAGCTCGATTCCGCCGTCGAACTGCTGGTGCGCGGTGGCCGCGACATACGCCACGCCGTCGCCATGCTCGTGCCCGAGGCGTGGGAGGGCCAGCGCGACCTGCCGCGCGGGGTGCGCAGCTTCTTCCGCTACCACGCGTGCCTCACCGACCCGTGGGACGGGCCCGCCGGGCTCGTGTTCAGTGACGGCCGGCGCGTCGGCGCCGCGCTCGACCGAAACGGGCTGCGTCCGCTGCGCTGGCAGGTGTGCGAGGACGGCCTGGTCGTCTGCGCGTCGGAGGTCGGCGCCGTGCCGGTCTCGGGCCACGGCTCGGTGCGTCGCGGCCGCCTCGGTCCCGGCGACATGATCTGCGTCGACCCCGAACGCGCGACCGGCGATGGCGATGATGCGGCGACGACAGCCGCAGTGCAGGACGACACCGACGTCAAGACGTGGCTGGCGCGGCTGCAGCCGTACTCCCAGTGGGCGCGCGACGGCCTCCTCCCGGCGGACATCGGTGGGCCCGTCGAGATGCCGCCTGCCCCCGAAGACCTCGTGCGACAGCAGGTCGCCTTCGGTCTCACCCGGGAAGAGGTGGCAATGGTGCTGAAGCCCATGGCCACCGACGCCAAGGAGCCGACCTTCTCGATGGGTGACGACGTGCCGTTCGCGGCCGTCGCCACGCGCCCCCGGCCGATGTTCAACTACCTGAAGCAGCGCTTCGCACAGGTCACGAACCCGCCCATCGACCACCTACGCGAGCGGCTGGTGATGTCGTTGCGCACGTGCCTCGGGCCGCGCCGCCCCCTGCTCACCGAGGAGCCCGGCGCCGCCCGCCTGCTCGAACTGCCCTCCTTCTTCCTGTATCCGGCGGCCGTCGAGTCGCTGCTCGACTCCGACCGGTCCGTGTTCAAGGCGGTCCGTCTCGGCGCGACCTTCCCGGTCACGGACGGTCCGGGCGGCCTCGAGCCCGCCATCCGGGCCCTGGCCGACGCCGCCGTCGAGGCCGTCGCCGCCGGCGCCGGCCTCCTCGTGATCTCGGACCGCGGCGTCGGCGCCGACCGCGCGCCGATCCCGTCGCTGCTCGCGCTGGGGGCGGTGCACCACCGGCTCGTCGCCGAGCACACGCGTCAGCAGGCGTCGATCGTCGTCGCCTCGGGCGACGCCCGCGACGTCCACGGCGTCGCCTGCCTGCTCGGGTTCGGCGCCGACGCGGTATGCCCGCGCCTCGCGCTCGAGACGGTGGCGAGCATGGCCGACGACGACCAGCTCGGGGAGCTCCATTCGTCGGAGGCGCAGGCGCAGCTGCAAGCCGCGCTCGAAGACGGCGTCCTCAAGATCTTCTCGAAGATGGGCATCTCGACCGTCGACGGCTACCGGGCGGCGCAGATCTTCGAGGCCATCGGGCTCGGGCCCGAGGTCATCGAGACGTGCCTGCGGTTCACGGTGTCCGAGGTGGGCGGCGTCGGCTTCGACACGCTCGGCGCCGACATCCTCGGACGGCACGAAGCCGCGTTCGAGGGCGAGAAGGCGTCGCTCGACGAGCCCGGGTTCTTCCGCTACCGCAAGCGCGGCGGCGAGTACCACGGCAACAACCCCGACGTCGTCGACGCGCTGCACGACTCGCTCGGGCTCACGCCCGAGGGCGACGGTGAGAACGGCGACCGCAAGCCCAAGAAGAAGAGCGAAGTCAGCGGGAAGCTCGCCGGCGTCGAGCCGGCGCCGAGCGAGGACCAGGGCAAGGTCATCGTGCTGCAGGGCCCGGACGCCGAGCCGTTGCCCGAGCCGGACCCGGCCGACCTGCGTGCGGCGCATCTCCTGCAGGGCGCGATCAAGGGCGGACGCGCCGACCTGTACGAGAGGTTCCGCGAGCTCGTCGAGTCACGACCCACGACCGAGCTGCGGGACCTGCTCGATCTCGTTCCCGGCGGTGAGCCGATCCCGATCGACGAGGTTGAGCCGGTCGAGGCGATCACGGCGCGGTTCTCGACCGGGGCCATGTCCCACGGCGCGCTGTCGGCGGAAGCGCACGAGACGCTCGCGATCGCGATGAACATGCTCGGAGGCAAGAGCAACTGCGGCGAGGGCGGCGAGGACCCGGCCCGCTACCGCACCCGCGGGACCGAGCGCGACCGCAACTCGCGCATCAAGCAGATCGCGTCGGGCCGGTTCGGGGTCACGCCCGAGTACTGCGCGTTCGCGGACGAGTTCAACATCAAGATCGCCCAGGGATCGAAGCCCGGGGAAGGCGGCCAGCTGCCGGGCCACAAGGTGAGCGGCGAGATCGCGCGCCTCCGCCACACGCAGCCGGGCGTCGGGCTGATCTCGCCGCCTCCGCACCACGACATCTACTCGATCGAGGACCTCGCCCAGCTCATCTACGACCTCAAGCAGGTCAATCCGCTGGCCGAGGTGTCGGTGAAGCTCGTCGCCGAGGACGGCGTCGGCACGATCTCGGCCGGCGTCGTCAAGGCGCTCGCCGACGTGGTGCAGATCTCGGGCAGCAATGGAGGCACCGGCGCGTCGCCGCTGTCGTCGATCAAGAACGCGGGCATGCCGTGGGAGCTGGGTCTCGCCGAGACGCAGCAGGCGCTCATAGAGAACGATCTGCGAGACCGGGTGCGTGTCCGCGTGGACGGCGGCTTCAGGACGGGACGCGACGTCGTCATGGCGGCGCTCCTGGGCGCCGACGAGTACTCGTTCGGCACGGCGGCGATGCTCGCCGAGGGCTGCATCATGGTGCGCGCCTGCCACCGCGACACCTGCCCAACCGGCATCGCGACGCAGCGGCCGAACCTGCGGGCCAAGTTCACGGGCACGCCGGAAGGTGTCGCGACGTACATGATCTTCATCGCCGAAGAGGTTCGTCGCACACTCGCCTCGCTGGGGATGCGAACCCTCGACGAAGCCATCGGGCGCGTCGACATGCTCCGCCAGCGCTCGACGGGCGACGCGCGCGCTGATTCGCTCGACCTGTCACCCCTGCTCTCGACGCCCTCGTCGGAGGGACCGCGGCATTTCGTGGCGACGGTGCCGATCCAGCGGCCGCGGTCGGCATTGGACGAGCGGCTCCTCGCCGACGCGTTCTCCGCGTTGTGGGACGGCGGCGACGCCGTGCTCGAGTACGAGATCACCAACGCCGACCGCACCGTCGGCGCGTCGCTCGGCGGTGCGATCGGGCTCGAGTGGGGCGAAGGACTGCCGCCCGGGTCGGTGACGGCGCGGCTCACGGGCTCGGCCGGGCAGAGCTTCGGCGCGTTCCTCGCCGACGGCGTCGCGCTCGAGCTCGTGGGCGAGGCGAACGACTACCTCGGCAAGGGTATGGGCGGCGGACGCGTCACCGTGCGCCCGCCCGAAGGGGACGCAGGCGACGCCGTCCTCGCCGGCAACACGGTCCTGTACGGCGCGACGGGCGGGCAACTCTTTGTCGCCGGCCGGGTCGGCGAGCGCTTCATGGTGCGCAACAGCGGCGCGACCGCTGTCGTCGAGGGGACGGGCGACCACACGTGCGAGTACATGACCGGCGGCACGTGCGTCGTCCTGGGCCCGTTCGGCTACAACCTCGGCGCCGGGATGACCGGCGGTCAGGCGTTCGTGTTCGATCCCGAAGGACTGCTGGCGGCGCGGCTGAACCCGCAGCTGGTGGAGGCGTCGAAGCTCGACGATCCGCAGGCAGCGGAGCTGCGGTTCCTGCTCGAGCGGCACCGTGAGCTCACCGGATCGGCTCGTGCAGCCGCGATGCTCGGTGATTGGGACACGACGCTCAGGAGCTTCTGGCGCGTCGCGCCCGTCGGCGAGGTGGCCCGGATCGAGCGTGCCAACCAGAACGTCATCGGCGCCGCGCGCTGATTCAGGGGAGATTCCGGACACTCTGCGCGCGAGGACCGCCTTTCTGCGCGCGAAGCCTTGACTTCCGAACGCCGTTCGGATTGGCTGGCCCGAGTCTCGGATACGGGTAGGGGTCGGACATGGGCAGGGTTCTCTCGGCGAAGCGTGCGGTGCGCCGCGCGCGGCGAATCTCGATCGGCATCGCGGTCACGGTGGGCGCGCTGGCAACCGGCATCGCGCTCGCGCCGGCAAGCGGCGCAGCGGGCGACTCGTGCGTCAGCGTCCAGGGTGTCACCGTCAACGTCGGCGTCGGCAGTACCTGTACTTCGTCGAGCAATCCCGGCAGCTTTGCCGCCGCGCAGGCCGCCGACTCGAGCAGTGCGGACGCGCAGGCCGCCACCTCGAGCATCGCCCTGGCCAACTCGACCAACAACAGCGGGGGGAACTCTGCTCAGGCGGCGGGACTGAGCTCAGCGGCGGTCGGGGCGGCGGACAACAGCAACGGAAATGTCGCCCAGGCGAGCAGCGCGAGCGCGGCGCTCGTGGACGCGGCGAACAACAGCAACGGGAACGTTTCGCAGGCGAGCAACGCGGCCGTAGCCATCGTCAACGCGGGGAACGGCAGCGGCGGAAACGTCTCGCAGGCGAGCAGTCTCAGCGCGGCGCAGGTGATCGCGGCGAACGGCAGCAGCGGGAACGTCGCGCAAGCGGTCTCTGGAAGCGCGGCCGCAGTGAACGCGATCAACGGGAGCAACGGGAACGTCTCGCAGGCGTCCAACACGGGCGCGGCCCAGGTGAACGCGGCGAACGGCAGCAACGGCAATAGCGCCGGGGCCAACGGGGCCAGCGTCGCAGTGGTCAACGCCACGAATGGCGCCGGTGCGAACAATGCGCAGGCGCGGAGCCTGAGCGCGGCGCTCGTGAACGCAGAAGGTGGCGCCACCTCCAACGTCGCCCAGGCGAGCGACCTCAGCGCGGCGCGGGTGGACGCCAGCGACGTCAGCAACGCCAACGTGGCGCAGGCAAAGACCACGAGCGCGGCGCTCGTGAACGCGACCGGCGGCAGCAACGGCAACGTCGCGCAGGCTCAGCAGGGGAGCGCGGCGGTCGTGAACGCGACGAGCGGCGCAGGTGTGAACGTAGCGTCCGCGCAGGGGTCGAGCGCGGCCCTGGTGAACGCGGACAACGGCAGCACTGCGAACACGGCGCAGGCGGAGAACTTCGCCGCGGCTCAGGTCAACGCGTCGAACGCCAGCAACGTCAATACCGCGGTGGCCAAGACAGCGAGTGCGGCGCTCCTGAACGCCACGACCGGCAGCAACAGCAATGCGGTAGACGCAGAGGACCAAAGCGTGGCGGTCCTCAATGCATCGAACGGTTCCGGCATCAACAGCGCCACCGCCATCATCAGGAGCCTGGCGGTGCTGAACGCAGACGGCAGCACCGCGAACTCCGCCGTCGCCAACATCGACAGTTCGGCAGTCGTGAACACCAGCAACCAGAGCAACGCCAACTCGGCCGTGGGCAACGCCCGGGGCACGGCGAGCGTGGATGCATCCGACTTCAGTAACGCCAACGCCGCCGCCGCCAACCTCGGAGGGACGGCGCATGTGATCGCGGCCGGTGCCAGCAACAGCAACGCCGCCGCCGCCCAGACCGGCGGGACGGCGGTCGTGGACGCGTCCCTCGGGAGCAACAGCAATGCCAGCGCCGCCCAAAATGGCGGAAAGGCGAACGTGAGTGCGGCAGCCGGCAGCAACGGCAACTCGGCGGCCGCCAACAACGGCGGCGTGGCGAATGTCGATGCGTCCTTCGCCAGCAACGGCAACTCCGCCGCGGCGATCAACGGCGGGCAAGCGAACACCACCGCGGCCTTCGGCAGCAACGGCAACAGCTCTTCGGCCAGCACCGGCAGTCAGTCGTTCACGGGCGCTGCTTTCAACAGCAACGGCAGCTCGGCGTCGTCCAACAACGGCGGGATCGCCGCATCCGGCGCCATCGCCAACAGCCAGGCCACGAGCAACGCCAACGGCGCCGGCAACGCGGCGGTGGCAGGCGCGGCCTTCAACAGCTCGGCCGACACGACCACCGCGATCCCGACCTGCGCCGGCGGCGGCCTCGCGTTCGGCGTCCGCACCGACGGCCACTTCTGCGTCGACGTGCTCGGGAACGTGGTCAGCGGCTGACCTGAACGCTCGAGCTACGTCCCGAGCACCAGCTGCGGTCGCGACTCGTAGCCGAACAGGCTCGCGACCGGGCCGCGCAGGAGGCCGTTGCGTTCGTCCTCGTAGTCGCGGGCGGTGCGGTTGTACGCCGTGACCGCCGGTGGGGACGGCAACGTGCCCTGGAAGGCGGCGATCGCCTGGTTCAGGGGTTCGGACGCCCGCAGCCGGTCGGAGCTCGACACGACGGCTTGGAGCCGGGTGGCGAGCCCTTCGAGCTGGTCGGCGGTCTGGGCCTCGGCGTCGGCGTCGGCATCGCCGTCCTTGGCACGTCGCAGCTCGTCCCAACGGCCCAGCCGGAGCCCAAGAGCCCGGGACACGTTTCGTTCGCCGCCCCCCGCCGCAACGAGTTGCGTGTTCGCTTCCGCGAGCTTGGCGTACCTCTCGGAGAGCGGCCCCCGCAGCGGCGTCCACGCGCGGTCGACGCCGTCTCGCGCGTCCTCGAGCTTGGGGCGGGTCGTCAGCACGAGCGCGATCCCCCCGATCACGAGCAGCACGAGCACGACGACCGCGAGACGCCGGACCCGACGAGCCATCATCGGGGAAAGCTAGCGGCGGGCTTGCCGCTGATCGCTCATCCCCTAACGTCCGTCGGGTGATCACCGGGATCGCCCACACGGCGGTGTGCGTGCCGGACGTCGAGGCGGCCGTCGAGTGGTACCGGTCCGTGCTCGGCCTCACCATCCTCTCGCCGCCCTACCTCGTGGAGGGCGACGCCATCGAGCACGACATGGGCGAGCTGGTGCCGAGCCCGGTGGCGGTGAAGGCCGCCATCCTCGGGTTCCCGGATGGCGGCGACCGTGTGCTCGAGGTCATCGAGTATCCGCGGGCGCCCGGCCACCCCCGGCCGCAGGACGCGTCGGTGACGGACCACGGGTTCACCCACGTCGGGCTGGTGTGCGACGACATCGCCGAGACCCGCGTCGAGCTCGAGGGCAAGGGTGTGCACTTCCTCACTCAGGGGACCGCCGAGATCGTCGGCCTGCGCACTACGTGGTTCGCCGATCCGCACGGGCTGGTGTTCATCCTCTTGGAGAAGCGCGAGCCCGAGAAGCCGTACTTCGCGCAGTACTGACCCGGGAAGCCGTCACACCGCCTCGGTACGATCCCTGTATGACCCGCTCCCGGGTCGTGGTCGTGGTGATCCTCGCCGCCGCCTCACTCGGGGGTTGGCGGCTCGGACGAGCTCACCACGCCGCGACCGCCGAATGGACTGTCGTCCGCGTCGTCGACGGCGACACGATCGAGGTGGCCCGCGGCGGCAACGACACCGACACGGTCCGGCTGCTGGGCATCAACACGCCCGAGACCCATCATCCGACCAAGCCGGTCGAATGCTTCGGGCCCGAGGCCGCCACGTTCACCGAGGAGCACCTGGCGGGACGGGCGGTGCAGCTGGAGGACGACATCGAGGGACGCGATCGGTACGGCCGCCGCCTCGCGTACGTCGTCGTCGACGGCGAGCGGTTCAACGACGAGCTACTGCGCCGCGGATACGCCCGCCTCCTGGTCATCGAGCCCAATCACGCACACGCCCGCACGATGCTGCGAGAGGAGCTCGACGCCAAGCGTGCCGGCCGTGGTCTCTGGAGCGAGTGCTGAGCGCGCTGCGACGTACGGAGCGCGCGTGATTCAGAGCGGGTCGGTGGTGAGCCGGGTGCGGAGCTTGTCGATGGCGCCGCCCAGCACGGCGCGAGTCTGGGTGTGTGACCAGCCGCGCTCGTGGGCGAGGTCCTTCATCGACGTGGCGGCGCCGTTGAACCCGAACCGGCGGGCCACGAGCTCGTACTCGGTGGGGTCGAGGCACTCGAACGCGTGCGGGTCGGCCCGGAGCTCCAGGGCGTCGAGGTCGACTTCGTCGTCCGTGGCGGGATCGTCGAACCCGGCGGGGAGATCGGGGTACGGCCAGCCGTCGTCGGAGGGGAAGACCGGAAAGCTCGACCAAGCCATCGCGTCACTCCGTTGCCGCTGCCGTGCCCGCATCGTGGCCGAGGCTGCCGGCCCCGTCAACGGGGAGTCAGCCGGCGTGGCGGCCGACCATCTCGAGCAGAGCCTGGCCGTGCCGCTGGAGCTTGACCGGCCCGATGCCCGGGATCGTCAGCAGGTCGCCCCGGGACTGCGGCCGGTCGCGGGCGACGGCCTCGAGGGTCGTGTCGTGGAAGATCACGTACGCCGGCACGCCCGACGCGCGCGCGAGGTTTCGACGCCATTCGAGCAGCGCGCCCAGGAGCTCGGTTGCCTCGGCGTCGAGCGGGCGCTCGCGGTCGGCTCCGGACTGGCGTCGCGCCCCGGCGACCTGCTCACGGGCGGCGGCGAGCCCGTGACCCTGCCGGTCGCGCGCGCCGCTGCCGCGTTCCGGCGTGCGCGCCGCCGACACCGTCGCCTCGATCGGAGCCAGCCACGGGCTGGGCGTACGGCGGTACGTACGCATCCCAACGGTGCGCTTCTGGGCCCAGCTCACGTGCAGCGAGCGCTCGGCGCGCGACAACGCCACGTACAGGAGGCGCAGCTCCTCGGCCTTCTCCTGCGGCGTCTCGGCGTGCACGATCGGCACGAGCCCCGTCTCCAAGCCGGCGACGAACACGGTGTCGAACTCGAGCCCCTTGGCGCGATGGAAGCTGAGCAGCTCCACTGCATCGGCGCTCGTGGCGCCGGTGTCGTCGCCGGCCCGCAACGCGGTCTGCAGGAACTCGAGGAACCCGGCGAGTGAGCCGATGCCGCCGTCGGCGACGAGGTAGTCGCGGCCGAGGCGGCCGATCGCCTCGACGTGCTCGCGTCGTTCCTCGGACGCGTCGGCGGTGCTCTCGGTGAGGGCTTCCAGATGTCCCGCGAACGGGACGCCGGGCTGTTCGCGGGTCCGCTCGCGCAGCGTCTCCAGCGCGACCTGGACCTCCGGTCGGTCGAGGAACCGTCCGCCGCCCCGAACGCGGAACGGGACGCCTTCGCGCCGGAGTGCCTCCTCGAACAGCGCCGACTGGGCGTTCGTCCGGTACAGCACCGCCGCCGACGACCACGGGGTCCCCGGCGCGTGGTCGCGCCGCAACGTACGGGCGACGCCCTCGGCTTCGGCTTCGTCGCTGGGGTACGAACGGACGACGGGGAGCGGGCCCTCGGGTCGCGAGCTGCGGACGTCGGCTCGATCACCGCTCGTCTCCAGCACCGCGGCCGCCGCCGACACCACCTGCGGCGAGGAGCGGTAGTTCGTGCCGAGCCGCACGACGGACGCGTCGGGGAAGTGGTCGCCGAACGAGGTGAGATACGACGCGTCGGCGCCCGCGAACCCATAGATCGCCTGGTCGCCGTCACCGACGACGCACAGGTCGGGGCGGTCGCCGAGCCAGGCGCGGACGAGGCGGAACTGGGCGGGGTTGGCGTCCTGGAACTCGTCGACGAAGACGTGCTGGAACCGCCATCGCTGCGCGGCCTGGAACTCGGCGTCGGTCTCGAGCGCGTGGGCGCACCACGTGATGAGGTCGTCGAAATCGACGAGCCCCCGCCGGCGGCGCTCGCGTTCGTACCGCTCGAAGAACACGGCGATCTCGGCCGGGGGTCGCGGCGGGTCCCGCCGCGCCGCCTCCGCGGCAGCCTGGTAGCCGTCGGCGCGGACGAGGCGTGCCTTGGCCCACTCGATCTCGGTGGCGACCTCGGCGGCGAGCAGCGCGCGCTCCCCGCCCCGCCCCGGCAGCATCGGCACGAGGAGGCGCGCTTTCCGGTCGAGCAGCTTCGGCATCGGCTGGTCGTGGTCCTCGCACCGCCGCCGAAGCTGGGCCAGCGCGATGGCGTGGAACGTGCCCGCGGCGACCTGGCGGCGGACCCCGAGCCGGGTGAGGCGATCGCCGAGCTCGCCGGCGGCCTTGCGCGTGAACGTGACGGCGAGCGTGTGCCCCGGGTCGATGTGCGCGTGCCGGGCCTGCCAGGCGATGCGACGGGTCAGGACGCGCGTCTTGCCCGCGCCGGCGCCGGCGAGAATCGCGAGCGGTACGGCACGCGTGGTGACGGCCTCACGCTGCGCCTCGTCGAGGCCCTCGAGCAACGGGTCCTCGAGCAATTGGTCAGGACGCACTCGTGGACCATACCGATCGGGTACGACAGGAACCGCGGACCGTCCCTCGAGTCGCACACGCGGAAATGGAAAAGGCCCCGAGTAGTCTTCGCTGCGTCGCAGCTCCGATCTCCTCGGGGCCTCCCGTTCGGACGATTGCTTCGGGGGCTCCCCGGCGGGCGGGGCGTCCCCATCGGCTCTGTCCCGGCCCCCGGCGCCGGATCGCTCCGACGTTCGGTCGCCGACCGACTCCTCGGACCCGTATTCCGGCTGCTGTCCTTGCAGACATCACCAGTGCCGTGCCCTTGTCACCGGTGCCACGGAACATACGACCGCGACCGCGCGCCGTCAAGGGACTTCGCGACCTCGGGTACTTTCGTTTGATGCACGTGTCGCGCCCCCGGTTCGAAGAGCTCGTCGCCGACGCGCTCGACTCCATTCCCCCCGACCTGGCCGTGCACATGGACAACGTGGTGGTCCTCGTCGAGGACTGGCCGACACGCGAGCAGCTCGGTGGTCGGCCGGGCACGCTCCTCGGTCTGTACGAAGGCGTACAGCTCACCAACCGCTCGCCGCTCAACTACGCGGGCGTGATGCCGGACCGCGTCACGATCTTCCGGGGACCATTGTGCGAGCGGTCACAAGACGAAGCGCACCTCGCCCACCAGATCCGGGTCACCGTGGTCCACGAGATCGGGCACCACTTCGGCATCGACGATGCCCGCCTCCGCGAGCTGGGCTGGAGCTAGGGCTTCGCCGACCACCTAGGCTCTCGGCCGATGCGCGACGGGGCCCGCTGGCGCAACTGGGGTCGCAACCAGCAGTGCAGCCCCGCGGCCGTCGAGACGCCCACGAGCGAGCTCGAGGTCGTCGAGGCGGTGCAGCGGGCGAAGCGAGCGGGACAGACGGTCAAGGTCGTGGGCGCCGGTCACTCGTTCACCGGTATCGCCTGCACCGACGGCCGGATGCTGCGCCTGGGCGGGCTCAACCGGATCGTCGCGATGGACCGCGACGCGCGCACGGTCACCGTCGAGGGCGGCATCCCGCTGTGGCAGCTCAACGACGAGCTGGAGACGCGCCACCTGGCGCTGGCAAACCTGGGCGACATCGACCGGCAGTCGATCTCGGGCGCGATCGCGACCGCCACGCACGGCGGCGGGAAGGGCTTCGGCGGCCTGGCCACCTTCGTGACCGCGCTGGAGCTCGTCACGGCCGACGGCGAGGTGCTGCGCTGCTCGCGCGACGAAGAGCCCGAGGTGTTCGCGAGCGCACGCGTCGGCCTCGGCGCGCTCGGCGTGGTGACGAAGGTGACGCTCCAGTGCCAACCGTCGTTCCGTCTGCACTCGATCGAGAAGCCCCGGCCCCTCGAGTCGCTCATCGACGACCTCGACGACATCGTCGACCACAACGAGCACATCGACTGTTACTGGTTCCCGCACACCGACGTCGCCACCGTCAAGGTCGCCAACCGGACCGACGAGCCACTCCGCACCAAGTCGTCGTGGAAGGCGTGGCGCGACGACATCCTGCTCGCCAACTTCGCGTTCGGCGCCGCGGCCGCGCTCGGACGCCGGCGTCCCGATGCGGTCCCGAAGCTCATGAACCTCGTCGCCGGCGGGATCGGCAAGACCGAGGTCGTCGACGTGAGCCATCGGGTGCTGTGCAGCCGGCGGCTCGTGCGGTTCGTCGAGATGGAATACGCCATCCCGCGCGCCGAGCTCGGCAAGACGCTGCTCCGCGTGCGCGATCTCATCGAGCGCGAGGGCTTGGCGGTGAACTTCCCGATCGAGCTACGAGTCGCGGCGGCCGACGACATCCCACTGAGCACGGCGAGCGGGCGCGAGACGGGCTATCTCGCGGTGCACCTGTCGGCGGGAACGCCGTTCGATCAGTACTTCCGGGGCGTCGAGGCGATCATGGACGACGTCGGCGGCCGACCCCACTGGGGGAAGATGCACTACCAGACAGCCGAGACCCTCGCACCGAGGTATCACGACTGGACGCGCTTCCAGGCCGTCCGCGCCCGCCTCGACCCCGAGGGTCGGTTCCGGAACCCGTACCTGGATCGCGTGCTCGGCCCGGTCGCGTCGCCGTAACCTCGGGCCATGCCTTACCCGCGGCATCTGCTCAACGAGGGCGAGACGGTCGCGCTCGATCTCCATCCGCACTGGTGGTACTTCTCGAAGCACATCCTCACCGGGATCCCGCTTTTCCTCGCGCTCATCGGCGTGCTCATGCTCTCGGGCAGCGTGCAGACGGTCGCCGGGTGGGCATGGGCGATCCTCGCGGTCATCTGGGCGGGGTGGCTCGCCATCAAGTACTTCCAGTGGCAGTACACGCATTTCGTGGTGACCGACGACCGCGTGATCTTCCGCACCGGCATGCTCTCGAAGCACGGGGTCGAGATCCCGCTCGAGCGGATCAACAACATCAACTTCGACCAGCGGATCTTCGAGCGACTGATCGGCGCCGGCGACCTCGACATCGAGTCGGCGGGCCGAGAGGGCCAGTCACACTTCGAGGACGTCCGCCACCCCGACGCGGTGCAGCAGGAGATCTACCGCCAGATGGAGATCAACGCGAAGGAGACCGCGAGCTGGTCGGCCCCGCCGGCAACCGCCGGTGGTGCCGCCAACATCCCCGACCAGATCGAGCAGCTCGCCGCCCTGCGCGACAAGGGGCACATCACCGCCGAGGAGTTCGAGACCAAGAAGGCCGCGCTCCTCGAGCGGATGTAGCCACGGCTCTGCGCGTCGTCTCGCTCGTCCCGTCCGCAACCGAGACGCTGCGCGCCATCGGCGTGGATCCGGTGGCGTGCACCCGGTTCTGCGAGCAACCCGACTTGCCAACCGTCGGCGGGACGAAGAACCCGGACGTCGAGGCGATTGTCGCCCTCGCGCCCGAGATCGTGATCGTGAACGACGAGGAGAACCGCGTCGAGGATGCCGACGCGCTCGTCGCCGCCGGGCTGCGCGTGCATTCGATGTCGCCCCGCTCGGTCGCCGACGTCGGTCCCGCGGTCGTCGCGTTGGGTGACGCGATCGGTGCCGACGTGCCCGCGTCGCTGCGGTCGCCGCAATGGGACCGATGGCTGGACGACCAGCGCGCCGCCGCGCCGAGCGAGCGACGCCGGTCCGCCGTCCTCATCTGGCGACGGCCGTGGATGACGACGAACGCGGACACGTACGGCTCGTCGCTCCTGGAGCTGCTCGGCGTCGACAACGTCTTCGCCGACTCGAACGCGCGCTATCCGAGGGTGGCGCTCGAGGAGATCGCGGAGCGCCGGCCCGACCTCGTCCTCCTCCCCGACGAGCCGTACGCGTTCCGCGACCGGCACGTCCAGGAGGTCTCCGCCGCCGTCGCCGATACCGACGTCCGCCTCGTGGGCGGGCGCGACCTGTTCTGGTGGGGTGTCCGCACGCCGGCGGCGGCGTCGAGACTGCGGGACTCGCTCAGACGGCAGTGAGACCCGGACCGTGCTCCTCGCCGGGAGCCGGGCAGTGGAAGTGCACGAAGTTCTCCTGAGCGCTCGCGGCGTCGACGTCCGGGTCGTCCCACCGCAGGAGCATCGTGCGCGACTCGCCCGGCTCGAGCGTCACGGTCACTTCGCCGGCCGGGGTGGCGGAGGACGCGGCGGCGTCGAAGTGCAGGTCGCCGCGCGAGATCGAAGCGCCGCGTGATCGCGGCACGGCGACGCGGGCGTCGGCGTCGGGAGGCATGGGGAGGCCGATGCGGGCCCCGTCGAAGTCGGGCGCGAACACGGCTGACGTCGCCTCGACCACTTCCCACGAGGCCGTGCCCCGCCATCCCTTGAGCCGGTCGTTCAGTGCCACGATGGGCACGACGCGCACTCCCGCCGCGACGACCGAGGCGTCGTGCAGTCCGACGAGCAGTCGCGGCCGGCTCGCGTCCCGGAACGCTGCGTACGTCGCCTTCGGGGCGCGCTCCACGTCGACGAGGCCGCCGCCGGCGTAACCCCACCAGTCGGCCCAGAAGTGCCACCGGTAGCCCATGAACGGATCGCGGCGGTGGGCCCGGAACCACTCGGTCTGGTACTTCGCCAGGGCCGCGCCGTACTCCTGCGTCGCGTCGGCCCACTCGTCCCGCGACCCGTACCGTGACGGCAGTCCCGCGAACGCGCACGTCGAGCCGATGAACGACAGGCGGCTGACCCACTCGCGCATCTGCTCCGGATCGGGCGGCCATCCGCGATCGCCGAACTTGCCGGCCTGCGGCCCGACCGTCCAGAAGCCGTACTCGGAGACGAACCACGCCGGC
Source organism: Acidimicrobiia bacterium (assembly GCA_035938395.1). GTDB lineage: Bacteria > Actinomycetota > Acidimicrobiia > IMCC26256 > JACDBD01 > JALZAA01. The sequence goes on along the minus strand of DASZGY010000019.1, from coordinate 26,865 downwards.
CGCTCGCGCACCCGGTAGAGGCTCCCGCCGGTGAGCGATCCCGCGTAGTTGTGGACGTCGTCGCCGATGCCCGACGCCCGGTGCACGTGCCGGCCGGTGTCGACGGCCTGCAGCGTCGCGTCGAGCTCGGCGTCGAGGTGCGTCTCACCCCGGTCGGTCTCGGGCCCGTCGTCGGCCCGGCGCGGGTCGAACATCCGGGCGGGCTCGTTGTGGCACGCGTAGTAGACGACGCTCGGGTGGTTGTGCAGCAGGTACGCCATCTCCGCGATCTGACGGCGGGCGGTGTCGACGAACCCCGGGTTGGTCTTGGTGCCCGAGTCGTAGGACCACTGCAGCGCGAAGTCCTGGAACACGAGCACGCCGGCGTCGTCGGCGGCGTCGTAGCAGTGCGGCGACTGGACGTGCGCGTGAACGCCGACCGAGTTGCAGTGCGCGTCGAGCAGCATGCGCATGTCGCGGTCGTAGAAGCTGCGGCCGACCTCGGCGAAGTGCTGCCACGGGATGTAGTTCACGGCCTTCACGAACACCGGCCGGCCGTTCACCTCGAGATGTCGAGCATGCCCGGCGTCGTCGGTCACGATGCGGGCGGCGCGCAGGCCGAAGCGCGTCCGGCGCCGGTCGAGGGCGTGCCCGTCCGGCGTCGCCAGCGCGGCCCGGAGCTCGTGCACGGCCGGATCTCCGGATTCTTCGCCCGCCGGCTCCCACGGCGCGAGGTCCACGCCGTCGAGCTCGATCACCACGTCGACACGCCCCGGCCCTGGAGGCAGGGTCACGTCGAGCTGCGCCCGCTCGCCGGCCAGCTCGACATCGACGCGCGTTACGACGTCGTCGTCCGCGTGGTTCGTCGCCACTACCGCGACCTGCACGGTGCGTTCGCCGAGCGGCGTCACGAACAGCGCGTCGAGCGACGCGTCGCCGGTGCGCTCGAGCGTGACCGGTCCGACGATGCCCCCCGTCGTCATCGACTGACCCCACTCGGGCGTCCACACCCACGGGTCGCCGCCCTCGACGAGCGGACCGACCATGCGTCCCGGCAGGCCGCCGGGCCGGCTGTCGTGGTACTTCAGCGTGCCCTTGATGACGCGCTTGCGGTGGTCGAAGAACAGCGCCGACGGGTCCAGCGGCTCGAGCGGGTCCTGCACCGCGACCAGGAGGGTGTTGTTCTTCGCCAGCTGGTCGGTCACGTCGAACCCGAACGGCGCGAACGCGCCCTCGTGATGACCGAGGTGATCGCCGTTCAGCCATACGTCGGCGAGATAGTCGACGGCGGCGAAGCGGAGTCGGACACGCGGTGGCGACTCGGGCAGCCCGCCGTGTCTGGGATCGGCGAACGTGCGCCGGTACCAGACCGGCGCGAACTGGCGCGAGAGCTCCTCGTCGAAGCCGTAGTTCTCGGGGACCACAACCTTGCGCCACGCCACGTCGTGGGGTGGCCCCGTCGCGGCGCGTGCCCCCGCCTCCGGGAACGAGGGGTCACCGTCGACGTCTTCCCACCGCTCCCACCGGCCCGACTGCGACACCTCGATGCGGCCGCTGCCCGCGGGCGCGTTGCCCGGCTCGACCGTCGACCAGGGGACCGGGCGCGCGGTCGCGACCGCTTCGAACTCCGAATGGGGCGCGACCGGCGCGGGGCCGGGACGGGGGCGGTCCGCCGCCGACAGCCGGAGCGTCATGCGCCGACCGGAGCGGTGAGGCGGCCGGCGCCGTCGACCGCATGCACCTCGAAGGCGTCGGCGTCGAGGCCGGTCTCGGCCCGGTACCTCGCGACCGTCCTGCTCGCGGCGACTCGAACCTGTCCGCGCGGGACCAGCGCGACGACGCAGCCGCCGAAGCCCGCGCCGGTCAGCCGGGCGCCGGCCGCGCCGTGCTCGACGAGGAGATCGACAGCCAGGTCGAGCTCAGGTGTCGAGACTTCGTAGTCGTCGCGCAGGCTGGCGTGGCTGGCGAACATCAGCGAGCCGAGCGCGGCGGTGTCTCCGGCGCGCAGGGCGTCGGCGAACTGGAGGACGCGCTGGTTCTCGGTGACGACGTGACGGCCTCTCGGTTCGTCGCGCACCGCCTCGAACGACGCGTCCCGCAGCGCGCGCACGCCGAGCTGGGCGGCGACGCGTTCGCCGTCGGCGCGCCGTTCGGCGTAGGCACTCTCCGCCAGTCTGCGTGGGAGCCCGGAATGCAGCACGAGCACTGCGAGCGCGTCCGGCAACGCGATCGGCTCGGCGGCGAACGTGCGGCAGTCGATGAGCAACGCGTGGTCGGCTCGCCCGAGGAGCGCGACGAGCTGGTCCATCACGCCGCTCGGCACGCCGGTGGCGAGGTGCTCGCCGTGCTGGCACGCGCGCGCCAGCTCCATTGCCGGGAGCCTGAACCCCGCCGCGTCCGCCAGTGCGAGCGCGATCGCCACCTCCAGCGCGGCGCTCGAGGACAGGCCCGAGCCCACCGGCACTGTCGACGACAGGGCGGCGTCGATGCCCGCGGGCGCGCGTCCGGCGTCGGCGAGCGCCCGCACGACGCCGGCCACGTACCGCCCCCACGCCGGCTCGACGACCGCCGGCTCATCGGCACCGTCGGCGGCGACGTCGACTGCGCCTGCGACCTCGACCGAGCGGACCGTAACGCGCCCGTCGTCGCGCGGGTGGGAAGCAACGACGCAATCACGGTCCACGGCCAGCGGCACCACGAAGCCGTCGTGGTAGTCGGTATGGTCGCCGATCAGGTTCACGCGCCCCGGCGCGCGGAACCAGCGCAGACCGGCGGCGCCGCCGAGCCGGTCCGTGATGGCTGCGGCGCGCGGTTCCACGTCAGCCCAGCGCGGGCAGCACCTCGGCCGCGAACCGGTCGAGGCCATCCACGTCGAACGGCGCCCGCATGGCCAGGATCACCCACTCGGCGCCGGCGTCCGTGTACTCGCCGATCCGGTCGACGACCTCCTGGACGCTGCCCATCAACACGCCCGGCTTCACGAACTCGGCGATGTTCCCGAACTGCGCTTCGAGGTCGCCCTGCCGCCACGCCAGCCCGAGGTTCACCGACTTCGTGATCGTCGCCGGATCGCGACCGACGGCGTCGCAGTGATCGTTGAGCACCTGCACCTTGTGGCGATACGTGTCAGGTGCGAGGAAAGGCACGTTCCAGCCGTCGGCGTGCCGAGCCGCCGTGCGCAACGTCAGCTTCTCGCCCGCGCCGCCGATCCATATCGGCAGCCGCTTCTGCACGGGCTTCGGTTCGCAGCGGGCGTCACGCAAATGGAAGAACTCGCCGTCGAAGTTGGCGACATCCTGGGTGAGCAGCGTGCGGATGCACTGGATCCCCTCGTCGAGCATGCGGAGCCGAACGGGCACGGGCGGGAAGGGGATGCCGTACGCGTCGTACTCGCCCTGGTGCCAGCCGCCGCCGAGGCCGAGCACGATGCGCCCACCGCTGAGCTGGTCGAGGGTGGCCATGGCGTTCGCGAGCACAGCCGGATGGCGGTAGCCCACCGAGTAGACGAGGCTTCCGCAACTCACCCGCTCGGTCTCGAGCGCGAGGGCGGCGTGCGTGGCGACCGCTTCGAGGCACACCGCGCCGCCGGTGGCGTCGGCGGCGTAGAAGTGGTCCCAGACGGAGATCCAATCGAAGCCGTGGCCTTCGATCCGCCCCCACAGCGCGCGTAGCTCGTCGGTCGTCGTGTTCTGCAGCCCGGCGTGGACGCCGAACTTCACGCCGCCCCCAACTGCGCGCCGACCTCGGGCATGACCTCGGCTGCGATGAGCCCGAGCTGGTCGAGGTCGGACACGTCGAGGACCTGGAGGTACGCCGCCTCGGCGCCTGCCGCCGCGAACGCCCGCAGCTTGTCGACGACCTCACCTGGCAGTCCGGCGGCGCCGTTCGCGCGCAACTCGTCGGGCTCCCGGCCGATGGCGTCGGCGCGCCGCCGGAACTCGGCTTCGTCGCGCCCGCAGCACACGACGAGCGCGACCGTCGTGCGCAGCGTCGCCGGGTCGCGTCCCGCGTCGGTGCAGGCCTGCCTCACGCGCTCGACGTACTCGCCGTACACCTCGAGGGGCGGAAAGGGCAGGTTGAACTCCTGCGCGTACCGCGCCGCCAGCGCCGGCGTCCGCTCCGTGCCGTAGCCGCCGATGATGATCGGCGGATGCGGCTGCTGTACCGGCTTCGGAAGTGCCGGGGAATCGGTGAGCTCGTAGTAGCGGCCGTGGTACGAGAACCGCTCACCGGCGGGCGTGGTCCACATGCCGGTGATGATCGCCAGCTGCTCCTCGAGCCGGTCGAACCTCTCTCGCGTCGACGGGAACGGAATGCCGTGCGCGCGATGCTCGTCCTCGTACCAGCCGGCGCCGATCCCGAGCTCGACGCGCCCGCGACTCATGGCGTCGACTTGTGCTACGGCGATCGCGAGCGGCCCGGGCAACCGGAACGTGCTCGCCGTGACAAGCGTTCCCAGACGCACTCGCGACGTCTCCCGCGCCAGGCCCGCGAGGGTGATCCACGCGTCGCTGGGACCGGGCCCGGCGTCGCCGTCGCCCATGCGCAGGTAGTGGTCCGAGCGAAAGAACGCGTCGAAGCCGAGCTCCTCTGCGGTCCGGGCCACTGCGAGCAGGTCGTCGTACGACGCGCCTTGCTGCGGCTCCGTGAAGATGCGCAAACGCATGGGATCGTGAATCTATCGGGCGGGCCGCTCGCGCCCGCGAGCGAACGCCCGTAAGGTGTTCGCGGAGACGGCGGCTTTGCCGACCGTTCCGCAAAGCCGGAGCTTGCACGGCGACAGGAGAGAAATTGTTGGATGTCGATCGGTGGCCTGATCTACGCGATCCGGTGCTCGTCGTCGCGTTGTCAGGCTGGGTCGACGCCGGACTGGCCGGCGCCGGCGCCGCGGCCGTCCTGAGCGACCAGCTCGACTCGGCAGCCGCGTTCGGTCGCGTCGACCTCACGGATCTTGTCGATCTCCAGCAGACACGGCCTTCCGTCCATCTCGTCGACGGCGCGACCCGCGAGATCAAGTGGCCCGCGATCGATTTGGTCGCGGGAAGGGCGGGTCGCGACGTCGTGCTGTGCCACGGGCCGGAGCCGTCGCTGCGCTGGCGGGCGTTCAGCGAGGAGCTCGTGGAGATGGCGCAGCGGCTCGGCGTGAGCATGATGGTCGGCCTCGGGGGCATGCCGACGCTCGTGTCGCACCGGCGGCCCCTGTCCGTGCTCACGACGGCGACGAGCCGCTCACTTGCGCAGGAGGTCGGCGCGTGGCGCGCCGACTACACCGGTCCGACCGGCGCGCAGACCGCGCTCCAAGTTGCTCTTGGCGACGCGGGGATTCCCGGGCTCGGGCTGTGGGCCCAGGTGCCTCACTACGTGTCGGCGACCCCGTCACCGCCCGCGATCAGCGCGCTGCTGTCGCGGGTGCGCGAGCTTGCCGGCGTAGAAACCGACCTCACCGCGCTCGACAGCCAGGTCGACGAGTACCTCCGGCGAGTCGAGGAGGGCTTGTCAGAGCGGCCCGACGTCGCCGAGATGGTGCGCAACATCGAAGCCTCCGAAGACTCGGGCGAGATCCCCAGCGGCGACGAGCTCGCGTCGGAGATCGAACGGTTTCTCCGCGAACAGGGCTGAGACGCCGGAGAAAAGGGGACAAAAAAAGGCGAGTCGACGGACCGGGGCAGGGACGGCCCGCCGACTCACCAAACTGGGCTCCCGGACGAGACCGGGATCACCGCGATCTTCGCGCATCCCCCGAAGGGGTTGCGCACCGGATGTTTCCCCTCGCTAGGGACGAGTAAACCACGAACCGGAAGGTCCTACCAGACCCTTCCATCAGCATATTTTCACCCGGCGGCCGTCCCGGCATCGGAGGCACGGGCGGATCCGCTGGCGGGCCGGAGACGGTAGAAAGACACCATGAGTGTCGTCCGAATCAATGCCATCACCGTGCCGGCCGAGCGGGTCGAGGAGTTCGAGCGCCGGTTCGCCGCCCGCGCCGGGGAGGTATCGAAGGCCCCCGGCTTCGAGACGTTCGAGCTGATGCGGCCGACCGACGGCCGTGACGTCTATCTCGTCTACACGCGCTGGCGGTCCGAGGACGCGTTCCAGGCGTGGGTCAACAGCCCCGCGTTCCAGCACGGGCACAAGGCCCACAGCAATGAGGGGCCGGTCGGCACCGGGAGCGAGCTCTGGTCCTTCGACGTGATCCAGCACGAGGACGCGCCGGCGAGGACCCCCGACCCTCGATGACCGCCAACAAGGTCAGCGCCGGGTTCGAGGACCCCGTCCTCGCCGAGCTCACGGGGCCGGGCGGCGCGTTCGAGATCGTCACCGAGGATGTCCTCGGCGTCCCGCTCCAGGTGTACAGGAACCGGCTGCACTCGCTGGGCGAGCTGATCGCGATGGCGGACGGGCGCGCCGGGGTCGACTTCCTCGTCCAGGGCGATCGTCGCCTGACCTACGACGAGCACAACACGCTGGTTCGTCGCGTCGCCGCATCGCTCGGGGAGTTGGGCGTCGGCCACGGCGACCGCGTCGCCATCGTCTCGGCGAACAACGTCGAGTGGGTCGTGCTGTGGTGGGCGGCGGCGGCGATCGGCGCGGTGGTCGTGCCATTGAACGCGTGGTGGAAGACCGACGAGCTGGAGTTCGGTTTGCGCGACTCGGGCGCCAAGCTGTTGTTCTGCGACCCGAAGCGGTGGCAGGCGGTCCGCGATCGAGTGGAAGGGCTGCCGGAGCTCGAGCACGTGTTCGTGACGGATTTCGACGAACCGGACGGCGTCGCCCGGCCCGGCGACGAGCTGCTGCACGGTGACGACCCCGGGACGCTCCCCGCCGGCGGCGTCGACGAAGACGACCTGTTCGCGATCCTGTACACGTCGGGGACGACCGGTCGGCCGAAGGGGGCCACGCTCACGCACCGCCAGGCGCTCGCGAACCTGCAGAACATCTTCTGCCTCGGCGTCGCGAACGCCAGCCGCGGCGGCGAAGCCGCGCCCGAGCTGTCGAGCACAGTGCAGTCCGCCACCCTGCTCGTCGTGCCGCTCTTCCACGTGACCGGATGCCTGTCGACGATGATGCTCGGCTACGCGTCGGGCGCCAAGCTCGTCCTCATGCCTCCGGGCCGGTTCGACCCGGACGCGGCGATGGCGACCATCGAACGCGAGAAGGTCACGGGCTTCGGCGGTGTCCCGACGATCATGTGGCGGATCGTCGAGTCGCCCACCTTCGACGACTACGACCTGTCGACGGTCGTGCGCGTCAGCTACGGCGGGGCGCCGGCCGCGCCCGAGCTGGTGCAGCGGATCCACGAGCGGTTCCCGAAGGTTCGCAAGACCCTCGCTACCGCCTACGGCCTGACCGAGAGCGCGTCCGTGGCTACGTCGAACACGGGCGACGACTACCGGACCCACCCCGACTCGGTCGGGCGTCCCGCGCCGACGGTCGAGATCGGCGTCGTCGACACCGACGGCCGGCCCGTGCCCACCGGCGCGACCGGTGAGATCTGGCTGCGCGGCCCGACGATCATGCGCCGCGGGTACTGGAACCGACCGGAGGCAACCGCCGAGGCCATCACCTCCGACGGCTGGTTCCGCAGCGGCGACATCGGCCGCTTCGACGAGGACGGCTTCCTGTACCTCGTCGACCGGGCGAAGGACATGATCATCCGGGGCGGCGAGAACGTGTACTGCGTGGAGGTCGAGCAGGTGCTGTTCGAGCATCCCGACGTCGTCGACGCCGCCGTCGTCGGGGTCCCGCACAAGGTGCTCGGCGAGGAGGTCAAGGCGGTCGTGCAGCTGAAGCCCGGGTCGTCCGCCACGGGCGAGGACCTCCGCACCCACTGCTCCGCTCGCCTCGCCAACTTCAAGGTGCCCGAGTACGTCGAGCTGCGTGACGAGCCGTTGCCCCGAAATCCCGCCGGCAAGGTGCTCAAGAACATCCTGCGCGGCGACGAGACGTCGTTCTCGGCCGATCCCGCGGACGACTCCGCGCTCTGACGCACGCTCGAGGCCTCGGGAACCGGCGATCGAAACGATCCTGTTCGACACACACAAGTGGGTCGGGTTCGTCGCGGTCGTGGCCAACGCGATCGCGGGCACCGTGTGCCTCGTCGCGTGGCGCGTCGCGCGCTGGCGCGGGCGCTGGGTCTGGATTCTGACGATCGTCGCCGAGGTGCTCTTCCTGTTCGACGTCGTCGTCGGCACTGCGCTGGTCGCCGCGTACAAGTTCAAGCCACCGGGCATTCACATGTTCTACGGGTTCCTCGTGTTCATCACCGTCGGGCTGGCGTTCCAGTACCGCGAGTCGATGCGGGGACGAACCGAGCTGCTGTACGGTCTCGTCGGGTTGTTCCTCATGGGTCTCGGGATCCGGGCAGTGTTCCAGGTGGTCTGATGAGCCCTTCGAGTTCGTCACACCGTCGAGTGCGCGTGCTGCTGCTCTTCGGCGGGCGCTCGGCCGAGCACGACGTGTCGCGCGTCACCGCCGTCGCGGTCGCGCGAGCGCTCGACCCCGCGCGCTACGAGGTGCTCCCGGTCGCGATCACGACCGACGGGCGATGGCTCTTCGCCGACCAGGCGCGGCGGATGATCGAACAGGGGCTGGACGCGCTGCCGGCCGCGTTGCCCGTCGAGGGCGAGCCGGTCTCGGAGCTGGGTGACCTGGTGGCGCGCGGCGAGCACGGTGCGCTCGAGGAGCACGCGGTGCGCTCGGCGCTCGACGCGGATGTGGTGCTCCCGCTCCTCCACGGCCCGTACGGGGAGGACGGCACCGTCCAGGGACTGCTGGAGCTGGCCGGCCTGCCGTACGTCGGCGCCGGCGTCGTGGGCTCGGCGGTCGGGATGGACAAGGTGATGATGAAGCGGGCGTTCGCGGCGTGCGGACTTCCGATCGCGAAGTACGCGTCGTTCCGGGACGGCCACGATCGGGTCGCGTTCGCAGCTCACGTGGAGTCCGAGATCGGATATCCCTGCTTCGTCAAGCCCGCCAATCTCGGCTCGTCCGTCGGCGTGTCGAAGGCGCGCGATCGGGCGAGCTTCGACGCCTCCCTCGACCTCGCCCTGAGCTTCGACGAGTGGGCGATCGTCGAAGAGGCGATCGACGGGCGGGAAGTCGAGGTCGCGGTCCTCGGTGACGACCCGCCGGAGGTGTCGGTGCCGGGGGAGGTCGTCCCCGGTGACGAGTTCTACTCGTATGCGGACAAGTACGAGCGCGACGACGCGCAGCTCCTGATCCCGGCGCCGCTGACGCCGGAGCTGACCGATGAGGTGCGAGCGCTCGGGGTGCGCGCGTTCGAGGCGTGCCGCTGCGAAGCGATGGCCCGGGTGGACTTCTTCTTCGAGGAGCAGCGCGCCGACGGCGGTGCGGGGCGCGGCTTCCTCGTCAACGAGATCAACACCATCCCGGGGTTCGTCGCCGGCGTCTCCCAGTACCCCCGCCTCTGGGAGGAGTCAGGCGTCAGCTATCCCGAGCTGCTGGACCGCCTGATCGAGCTGGCGTTCGCGCGCCACGAGCGGCGGGCGAAACGAGCCGGCCGCCAGCGCGACGAGTAGTCAATCCAGCTAGAGGTTCACCACCGGGCACGTGAACGTGCGGGTGATCCCCTCGACCGACTGGATCTGGGAAACGACCATCTTGCCGAGCTCGTCCAGGCTGGGAGCTTCCGTCTTGACGATCACGTCGTACGGACCGGTGACGTCGTCCGCCGACAGGACTCCGGTGATCTTGCGGGCCTGCTCGGCCACGGCGACGGCCTTGCCGACCTCGGTCTGGATGAGCACGTACGCGGTGACGGTCATGCGGGCCCCCTGTGCAACCGGCTCGGGCGCGCATGGTAGCGCCGGGTTCCGGCGCGTCCGCTCGGCCTCCTGCTATCCGATCTGCACCGTGGCGGGGAGGCCCGCGCCCATGAGGTCGACGAAGTTGTCGCAGTAGAAGCGCTGCTTGGCGTGCTCCGACACGGGCGCCAGGCTCCGCTCGAATCGCCCGAGTGGGTTCCGACCGCCTTCGACGTGCGGGTAGTCGGAGGAGAACATGCAGATGTCGTCGCCCGACTGCTCGATGATCCAGCCCGCGTCCTCGTGGGGGTACGGCGTCACGCGCACCTGGCGGGTGATGTACTCGCTCGGGCGCAGCTCGAGCTGCTGGAGCCGCTCCTCGTTCCGGCGGAAGGCGTCGGCGGCGGAGTCGAGCGTCCGCATGAGCCCGGGGAGCCAGGTCCCGCCCTGCTCGATGACCCCGAAGCGGAGGGTGGGGAAGCGGTCGAGCACGCGGTCGATGATCAGCGTCCCGAGCACCTGCATCACCGGGTACTGGATGGCGATGTAGTCGACGGAACGGAAGTTGCCGTCGCCGCCGTGGAAGTCCGGCACGGGTGGCAGGCCGTTCTCGAAGATCATCGGGTCGACGAGGCGTCCGCCCCCGCCGACGTGGAAGACGATCGGGATGCCCGCCTCCTGCGCCTGGGCCCACACCGGGTCGAGGCCGACGTGGCTCGGAGAGTGGCGCCGCGGGGACGCCGACGCGATCAGCAGCGCCTTGCAGCCCATCTCGAGCGCGTCGCCCGCGAACGCGGCCGACCGCTCGAAATCGGCGAGCGGCACGTATCCCGTCGGCAGGAGGCGAGCGTCGACGGAACAGAACTCGACGACAGCGCGGTTGTGCGCCCGGGCGAGGCCGTACGCCAGGTCGAGATCGTCGCCGTGCTCCACGCGTTGCAGCGTCTTGTTGGTGAACGTGTTGAAGATGAGCTGGCTGGCGACGCCGAGCATGTCGATGGCGGCGGGACGGTCCTCGGCGATGAAAGAGCCCGTGGCCTCGAAGTTCTTGCGCAGCCAGATCTCCTCTTCGTCGTGGCTACGGAACTCGGGATCGCCGTGGCGGCGGCGGAAATGCTCGACGATCTCGTTCTCGCTCGTGCCGTCGTCGTTGATCCGGAATCCGACGGTGAGCTCGTCGATGCGATCGCGCACGTCGGGATCGGCGTGCTCCGTGAACAGATCCGGCGGCTCCAAGAGGTGCGCGTCGGCGTCGTGGATCACGCGATCGGCCATCGGCGGTTCCCCTTTCCTACGCGGGGACCGTTCTAGCCGAGCCGGGCCTCCAGCGCGCTCAGCTCGTCCCACAACGGCGTCGGGAGCTTGTCGCCCAGCGACTCGAAGTGCTCGCGGATGAGCGGCACCTCGGCCCGCCACTCGTCGGGATCGACGCGCACCGCGGCGTCGACCGCGTCCGTGGACGCGTCGAGCCCGTCGACGTCGAGGTGGCCGGCGCCCGGCACGAATCCGATGGCGGTCTCCTCGGCTCCGGCCGTTCCCTCGCAGCGGCCGAAGACCCACTCGAGCACCCGGGAGTTCTCACCGAAGCCGGGCCACAGGAACTTGCCGTCGGCGTCCTTCCGGAACCAGTTGACGCCGTAGATGCGCGGCAGCTGCGACTCGTCGGTACGGCCGGGCATGCTCAGCCAGTGGGAGAAGTAGTCGGCCATGTGGTAGCCGCAGAACGGCAGCATCGCGAACGGGTCGCGGCGGAGCTGACCGAGCCCGCCGACCGCGGCCGCGGTCTTCTCGGAGCCCATGGTCGACCCGATGAACACGCCGTGGCGCCAGTTGCGCGCCTCGAACACGAGGGGGACGGTCGTGGCGCGGCGGCCGCCGAACAAGAACGCCGAGATCGGGACGCCCTTCGGGTCCTCCCACTCGGGGGCGATCACCGGGCACTGCGATGCGGGCACGCAGAACCGCGAGTTGGGATGCGCGGCGGGCGTCTCCGACTCGGACGTCCAGTCGTTGCGCCGCCAGTCGGTGCAGTGCGCGGGCGGCGTGGAGGTCATGCCCTCCCACCACACGTCGCCGTCGTCGGTGAGAGCGGTGTTCGTGAACACGGTGTTCTTGGTGAGGGTCAGCATGGCGTTCGGGTTCGTGTCCATGCTCGTCCCGGGGGCGACGCCGAAGAACCCGAACTCGGGGTTGATCGCGTACAGGCGGCCGTCGTCGCCGAACTTCATCCACGCGATGTCGTCGCCGATGGTCTCGGCTTCCCAGCCCGGCACTGTCGGGATCAGCATGGCGAGGTTCGTCTTGCCGCACGCCGACGGGAACGCAGCTGCGATGTAGCGGCTCACGCCCTCCGGGTTGGTGAGCTTGAGGATGAGCATGTGCTCCGCGAGCCAGCCCTCGTCACGTGCGATCACGGACGCGATCCGGAGCGCGAAGCACTTCTTGCCGAGGAGCGCGTTGCCTCCGTAGCCCGATCCGTATGACCAGATCTCGCGGGACTCGGGGAAGTGGACGATCCACTTCTCCTCGTTGTTGCACGGCCAGGCGACGTCGACCTCGCCCGGCTCGAGCGGCGCGCCGACCGAATGCATGCACGGCACGAACTCGCCGTCGCCGAGCACCTCGAGGGCAGGAGTGCCGGCCCGGGTCATGATGCGCATGCTCAGGGCGACGTAAGGCGAGTCGGTGATCTCCACGCCGATGTAGGAGAGCGGCGAGCCGAGCGGGCCCATGCTGAAGGGCACCACGTACATCGTCCGACCCCGCATCGAGCCCGCGAACAGCTGCCGGAGGCGGGCCCGCATCTCTGACGGGTCCTCCCAGTTGTTGGTCGGCCCGGCGTCGGCCTCGCGTTCGGAGCACACGAAGGTCCGGTCCTCGACGCGGGCGACGTCACCCGGGTCGGATGCCGCCCAGTACGAGCCGGGGCGCTTGGCCGGATCGAGCTCGACGAGCGTGCCCGCCTCGACCAGCTGCTTGCTCAGCAGCTCGTACTCCTCGTCTGTCCCTTCGAACCAGTGGACGGAATCCGGCTCGCAGAGGGCGACCATCTCGTTCACCCACCCCAGGAGCCTCTGATTCCGAGTGGGTGGGGCGTTCAACGTGACGGACACGAAGCCGACTCCTTGCGGGGAAACGGTTCGAACAGCCTATCGGCGACCGCCCAAACCGGCCGAACCGTCGCCCGGTGTACCCCGGAAGCCCCCGGTGCATACGGGGACACGGCTAGGTTGACGCCGGCCGCGCACCGTTCGGGGAGGACGTCATGAGCTGGCTGTCGTGGATCGTGGTCGGGTTCATCGCCGGCGCGCTGGCGAAGGGCGTCACCGGGGTGAAAGGCGCAGGGTGCATCGGCACGGTCCTGATCGGGATCGCGGGCGGCATCCTCGGCGGCATCATCTTCTCGGCCGCCGGCGGCGAGGGCATCAACGACTTCAGCATCTACTCGCTGCTCGTCGCGTTCGTCGGCGCGACGCTGCTGCTCTTCGTCTACGGCGCGCTCACGGGCGGCGGCCGGCGGCGGCGCTGAAGCCGCGGCGAGGAGGAGCGATTGGAGCCGGGCGGGGAACCCGTCAGACGTCGGCGGTGGGAAGGCCCATGTCGATCTCGGCACCGATGCGCACCTTGGTCGCCAGCCCGGCTTCGTCGAGGTCGAACACGACCCGCTGACCCTGGCGCAGCATCCGGAAGATCGAGCCGTCGAGCGCCCCGAGCGACAGCGTGAACTCCTCGCGATCGGTGTCGCGCATGACCACGCCCTCACGGGTCTGGGGGTCGTAGGTCCGGATCACTCCCTGCACGGGTGCTCCTCGCTACGGCTTCTGCACCTTGCCTGCCTTCAGGCAGGACGTGCAGACGTGGATTCGCTTCGGGCTGCCGTCCACGATGGCGCGGACGCGCTGGACGTTCGGGTTCCAGCGCCGCTTCGTGCGCCTGTGCGAGTGGCTCACGCGCATGCCGAACTGCGGCTTCTTGCCGCACACGTCGCACACGGATGCCATCGGGACCACCTCGAAGCGGGTCGGGGAACAGCCAAGGATAGCAACGGCATACAGAAGCCCCGGAATGTGACGGCAGTAACATCCGCTCGTGAGTGTGCTCGAGGAGCTCGCGCCTGCTGATCTGCGGCGTTTCGTCATCACCTATCGCGACGCGCTGCGCTCCCACCAGGACGAGCTGAACCGCCTCAACGTCTATCCCGTCCCCGACGGCGACACGGGCACCAACATGGCCCTCACGCTCGAGTCGGTCGTGGGGGAGCTCGACTCGGCCGACGGGATGGCCGAGGTCTGCCACGCGGTCTCGCACGGGTCACTCATGGGCGCCCGGGGCAACTCGGGCGTCATCCTGTCGCAGATCCTGCGCGGGCTCGCCGACACCTTCTCCGACCATGACGAGGCGTCCGCCCCCGACCTCGTCGCCGGCCTCCGGCGGGCGACCGACGCCGCGTACCAGGCCGTGTTGCGGCCGGTCGAAGGCACGATCCTGACCGTGGTGCGCGCGGCGACGGAGGCGGTCGAGGCCGCCTACGAGGCCGGAGAGAAGTCGCTGACTGCGCTGCTGGATCGCGCTGCCGCCGCCGCCCGGGATGCGGTCGAGCGGACCCCCGAGCTGCTCCCCGTGCTCAAGGAAGCAGGCGTCGTCGACGCCGGGGGCCAGGGGTTCGCGCTGATGCTCGACGCATTCCTCACCGTCGTCGACGGCCGCCCGTTGCCGGAACCGGAGGTCGTGGCGACGCCACCCGCGGTCGAGGCCCATCTCCACGGCGACGACACGTCGTCGCTCCGCTACGAGGTGATGTACCTCCTCGAAGCGAAGGACGCGACGATTCCGGCGTTCAAGGACACCTGGGCGTCACTCGGCGACTCGATCGTCGTCGTCGGTGGGGACGGCATGTGGAACTGCCACGTCCACACCAATGACGTCGGCGCTGCGATCGAGGCCGGCATCGAGGCCGGGCGACCCCTGAACATCCGCGTCACCGACCTGCACGACCAGGTCGAGGAAGAACAGTGGGTCCGTGAGCAAGCGGGCACGGGCCCGGCGCGGGAATCCGCCCCCGAGCCGCGGACCGCGGCCGAGCCCTGCACGACGGCCGTCGTCGCGGTGGGCGTCGGCGAAGGGGTGCAGCGGCTCCTGAACAGCCTCGGCGTCCAAGCGGTCGTCGCCGGCGGTCAGTCCATGAACCCGTCGACGGCGCAGATCCTCGAGGCGGTCGAGTGCTGCCCGGCGGACTCGGTGATCGTGCTCCCCAACAACAAGAACATCGTCCCGGTCGCCGAGCAGGTCCACGGCTTGACCGAGCGCCGCGTCGAGGTGGTCCCGACCCAGGCGGTCGTGGAGGCGCTGGCGGCGCTCGTCGCCTACGACCCGCAGGCCGATGTCGACGCCAACGTGGCCGCGATGACCGAAGCCGTGCAGCGTGTGCGCACGGGAGAGGTGACACAAGCCGTGCGCGATGCAGTAGGCGAAGGCGGACCGATCAAGGCCGGCGACTGGATCGCGATCAGTCGCGACGGCGTGTCGGTGGTCGCCAAGACCGCGGTCGACGCCGCCATCGGGCTCGTCGACCGGCTCGCCGTCGACGACAGCGAGCTGGTCACCGTGCTCGTCGGCGCCGACGCCGTCACGAGCGACACCGCCCGGCTCGAGGAGCACCTCGCGCTCGCGCATCCGGAGCTCGAGGTCGAAGTGCACGAGGGCAACCAGCCTCTGTACCCGTACCTCGTCGGCGTCGAGTAGGCGGTGGGTCGGCCCGACGGGTTGACGCTGCGCGAGCTTGCCGCGCATCCCGTCGCCGAGCTGAAGGCCGTCGGCCCCAAGCTCGAGGCCTCGCTCGCCGAGATGGAGATCCGCACCGTCCTCGACCTCCTCCAGCACTACCCGCGCCGGTACCACGACCGCACGAAGCGGGCCGAGATCGCCGAGCTCACGATGGGCGAGGAGGCGACCGTGTTCGCCGAGGTCAAGAAGATCCGGGGCTTCCGGACGCGCCAGGGCCGCGCCATGGTCGAAGCGGAGGTGTTCGACGGCTCGTCCTACCTGCGCGTCGTGTTCTTCAACCAGGGCTGGCGGGAGAAGCAGCTGCCGGAGGGGACCGAAGCCGCGTTCTTCGGACGGGTCGAATACCGGCGCTCCCGGCTGCAGATGACCAACCCGATCGTCGACATCCTCGATCGCGTCGGCGAGAACACGGGCGCGATCGTGCCCGTGTACCCGCAGTCGGGGAAGGCGGAGGTGTTCACCTGGCAGCTGCGCAAGCTCGTTGCCGCGTGCCTGCAGAAGACCAAGCCGCGCGGCTTCGCCGAGCCGCTCGGCACCGAGCTCCTCGACGAGCGCGGGCTCGTTGACCGGACCCGTGCGTACCGTGGGATCCACCGGCCGGAGGCGCACGCCGACCACGCCCGCGCCGCCGAACGACTCAAGTTCGACGAGTTCGTTCGCATGCAGGTCGGGCTGGTGGCGCGTAAGCGCGCGCTCGCCGAGGAGCAGACCGGGATCCGTCACGCGGTCGACGGCCATCTCGTGGAGTCGTTCCACGGCGCGTTGCCGTTCGCGCTCACCGGCGATCAGAGCCAGGCGATCGACCAGATCTTCCGCGACCTTGCGTCGCCCGCTCCGATGCACCGTCTGTTGCAGGGCGACGTCGGCTCGGGGAAGACAGTGGTCGCGCTCAGCGCGCTGCTCGTCGCGGTGCAGAGCGGCTATCAGGGCGCGTTCATGGCGCCTACCGAGGTGCTGGCCGAGCAGCACTACCTCACGTCGCGACGCCTCCTCGAGAACCTCTCCGTGCCGTCGGAGGCGACGCTGGTCGGCCATCGGCCGGTGCGCGTCGAGCTCGTCACCAACCGCACCGGCGCCGCCGACCGGCGCCGGATCGCCGAGGGGCTGCACGCCGGGGAGGTCGACATCGTGGTGGGCACGCACGCATTGATCTACGGCGAGGTCGAGTTCGCCCGCCTCGGCGTGGCCGTGATCGACGAGCAGCACCGCTTCGGCGTCGAGCAGCGCGCTTTGCTGCGCGGCATGGGAGAGGATCCGGACGTCCTCGTCATGACGGCGACGCCCATCCCGCGCACCGCCGCGATGCTCGTCTACGGCGATCTCGACAAGTCCGAATTGCGGGAGATGCCCCCGGGGCGGACGCCGGTGACCACGCAGGTGATCGGGCCCAGCCCGCTCGAGCGCACCACCGCCTACGACCGCCTCCGCATCGAGGTCGACGCCGGCCGGCAGGCGTACGTCGTGTGCCCCCTCGTCGAGGAATCGGCGCGCACCGAGGCCAAGGCCGCGACCGAGGAGTACGAGCGTCTCGGCGAGGAGGAGCTCGCGGGGCTGCGCCTCGGTCTGCTCCACGGGCAGCTGCCGGCGCGCGAGAAGGAGTCGGTGATGGACGCGTTCCGCGCCGGTGACGTCGACGTGCTCGTGGCCACGACAGTGGTGGAGGTCGGCGTCGATGTTCCCAACGCGACGGTCATGATCGTCGAAGACGCCGACCGCTTCGGTCTCTCGCAGCTGCATCAGCTGCGCGGTCGCATCGGACGCGGGGGCGGCGAATCCTGGTGCTTCCTGTTCGCCGATCCGTCGACCCCCGAGGCCGACGCCCGCATGGAAGCCGTCGCGGGGTCGACCGACGGCTTCCTCCTCGCCGAGCGCGACCTCGAGATTCGCGGCGCGGGGGAGGTGTTCGGCGAACGCCAGGCCGGGTTCAGCGATCTCAAGCTCGGACGGATCCCGCGCGACGAGCCGATCGTCCTGGAGGCGCGCGCCGTCGCCGAGCAGATCCTCGACGTCGACCCGACGTTGTCGGAGCACGCGCAGCTGCGCGAGGAGGTCGAGGACATGCTCGGCGACGCGGTCGAGTTCCTCTTCAAGAGTTGACAGAGTCGGTCGGCGATGGCGCGCACGCGACGGGGCTCGCGACGGGAAGGACTTCGGGTGATTGCCGGTGTCGCCGGCGGATTGGCGCTGGTCGCGCCCAAAGGCGGGGCAGCGCGGCCGACGACCGACCGCGTCAAGGAGTCGCTGTTCGGCGCGCTGGGGCCCGACCGGCTCGTGGACGCATCCGTCCTCGACCTCTACGCGGGGAGCGGCGCGCTCGCGATCGAAGCGTTGTCGCGCGGCGCGGCGCGAGCCGTGCTCGTCGATCGCGACCACGCGGCGGTGACCGCCATGCGCCGCAACCTCGCGACCACGCGCCTGCGCGGGCAGGCCCGCGTGCAGGGGAGCACCGTCGCCACGTTCCTTGCGGGGAAGCCGCCGGCCGAGCAGCCGTTCGATCTCGTGTTCCTCGATCCGCCCTACGCATCGTCGTCGGCCGATCTGGGCCGGGTCCTGAGCGGCCTCGAAGGCTCCGGGTGGCTGGCGGAGGGCGCCACCGTGGTGGTCGAGCGGCCGTCGGGCGTCGGGCCGGCGCCGGCACCCGAGGCGTGGAAGGCCACGTGGGAACGGGCTTACGGCGATACGCTCGTGACCGTCCTCACAACGTCGACGGGTTGAGAGACCTCACAGAGCAGGGGAGTCACAGGGCGTGGCGAGAGCACTGTGCCCGGGATCGTTCGACCCGGTGACGAACGGTCATCTCGACATCATCGAGCGGACGGCGCGCCACTTCGAGGACGTCCTCGTCGCCGTGATCCGCAACCCGCAGAAGTCCGAGTCCCTGTTCACGCTCGAGGAGCGCCAGGAGATGCTGCGGGAGGTCACCGCGCACCTCCCCAACATCCACATCGGCTCGTTCAAGGGCCTGCTCGTCGACTACGCCAAGGAGCACGACGCCCAGGCGATCGTGAAGGGCCTGCGGGCGATGTCGGACTTCGACTACGAGCTCCAGATGGCCCAGATGAACGAGCGGCTCTCGGGGATCGACACCTTCTTCATCTCCACCAGCCCGCAGTACTCCTTCCTGTCGTCGAGCCTCGTGCGGGAGGTCGCCCGCTTCGGCGGCGACGTGACCAACATGGTGCCCCCCGCCGTCGCGAAACGGCTGGCCGAGCGGTTCGGGGACCGCGCCGCCCTCGCCGGGGATGACCAGTGAGCGACCAGGCCGCGTACGACGTCGAGAGCATCCTCCTGCGCCTCAAGGAGTTGGTCGAGGCGGGCCGATCGATGCCGATGTCGGCGTCGGTGCTCGTCAACCGGGAGGAGTTCCTCGAGCTGCTCGAGGAGTCGATCGCCACGCTGCCGCAGGAGCTGCGCCACTCGCGGTGGTTGCTCAAGGAGCGGGAGGAGTTCCTCAGCCAAGCCCGTCGCGAGGCCGACGACATCATCGAGGCGGGGCGCGTCCGCGCCGAGCGCATGGTGGAGCGGACCGAGGTGGTGCGTGAGGCCCGGCGCGTCGCCCAGTCCGTGGTCGACGACGCCGAGGCCTCGGGCCGGCAGCTCCGCCACGAAGCCGAGGACTACGTCGACCAGAAGCTCGCCGCCTTCGAGGTCGTGCTCGAACGGACGATGCACTCGGTCCAGAAGGGCCGCGAGCGCCTGCAGGTCGTCATCGAACCCGAGCCCGAGCAGGACCTCGACTCCGAGTCCGACTCCGACTCCGAGCCGGAGATGGAGGAGCTGCCGGTCTCGATCGAGGTCGAGGCGGACCTGGAGGACACCTTCTTCGACCAGGACGCCCGATAGGTCCCGTTCCGCCAACCTGACAGATCCTGGAAAACGGGGCCGCCTGGTACCCTGGAGCGGCTTCGACGTCCTTTGGGGCGACGCCGGGCCGCAGTTCTTCCTCTCTGCCCCTCCCACAATGACGGCCCACAACCCGGCGCTCCGCATCGACGTCGCCGACCTGCTGACCCATCCGGCTGCCCGCCGTGCCGTGCACCTCGAGGCGCCGGTGGGATCGTTGGCCGGGTCGGCGGCCCGCGTCCCCGACGACGAGCCGATCGTGCTCGATCTGGTGCTCGAGCGGGTCTCCGACGGGGTGGTCGTCCGGGGGACGGTCCGAGCCGTGTGGCGGAGCACCTGCGGCGTGTGCCTGACCGACCTGGAGCACACGCTCACGCCGGAGGTCGGCGAGCTGTTCGAGCCCGAGCCCGTCGAGGGCGACACGTACCCGCTCGAGGGCCACGAGATCGACCTCGAGCAGCTGGTGCGGGATGTCGTGCTGCTCGAGCTCCCGCTCGCCCCGACGTGCGAGACGACCGGTCGTGCACCCTGCACGCCGGACGTCGTCGCCGAAGAGCCACCGCCGCCGGACCCGCGCTGGTCGGCGTTGTCCGAACTCGACCTGAGCTGAGACGGAAAGGCAACCCATGGCGGTACCCAAGCGCAAGACCCCCCGGGCCAAGACCCGCAGCCGGCGCGCCGCGAACTGGCGCCTCGAGGCGCCGCCTCGGTCGCTGTGCCCGAACTGCGGGGCCGTGAAGCGGCCGCACGTGGTGTGCGACAACTGCGGCTGGTACCGCGACCGCCAGGTCATCGAGGTCGACTAGCGCACGTGGGCACACAGCGCATCACCGTCGCGGTCGACGCCATGGGCGGCGACAAGGCTCCGGCCGAGATCGTCCGTGGCGCGGTCGACGCCGTCTCCGAGCTCGGCGTCGACGTGCTGCTCGTCGGGCAGGAGGACGCGATCGATCCCTTGCTGCCCGACGGCCGCGCCCCGGGCATCGATGTCGAGCACGCCGCCGAGGTCGTGGCCATGGACGAGGACCCGGCGGCGGCGGCTCGGCGCAAGAAGGACTCGTCGCTCGTCCGTTGCGCGCAGGCCGTGCGCGAGGGTCGCGCCCAGGCCATGGTCGGCGCCGGCAACACGGGTGCGACGATGGCCGCGGCGCTGCTGCGCATGGGCCGGGTGCGCGGCATCTCGCGTCCCGCCATCGCGGTGCCGATCCCGGTGCCGGCGGGCACCCGCCACCAGTTGCTCATCGACGGCGGGTCGACCGTCGACTGCACTCCGGAATGGCTCGCCCAGTTCGCGCGCATGGGCCGCGAGTACGCACGCACCCGCCTGGCGGTCGACGAGCCCACGGTCGGGCTCCTCTCGAACGGCGAGGAGCCCGGAAAGGGCGACGAGCTGCGCAAGCGCACGTTCTCGCTGCTCGAGACGGTGCCGGGCTTCCAAGGCAACGTCGAGGGTCGCGACCTCATGCACGGGACGGTGGACGTCGTCGTGACCGACGGGTTCACCGGCAACGTCGTGCTCAAGACGCTCGAAGGCGCGCTGCGAGCCGCCGTCGAGCTCGTCTTCAGCGTGCTCGACTCGACGCCGGAGGCGAAGGAGGCGGGCAAGGTCGTCGCCCCGCTGCTGCTCGACGCGGCAGGGGCGTTCGATCCCGACACGACAGGCGGCGCGGTCCTCCTCGGCGTCGACGGTGTGTGCGTCATCTCGCACGGCTCGTCGTCGGCGCGCGCGATCGTCAACGCGGTTCGGGTCGCGCAGGAATGCGTCGAGTCCGGCGTGGTGGGGCGGCTCAGGGAGTCCATCGATGCCGGCTGAGACGCATGTCGCGCAGGGACCGATCGGACCCGACGAGGTGTACCGGATCCTGCGCGAGCGGCTGGCGGAGATCCTCGAGATCGACGAGGACCGCATCAAGCTCGAATCGAGCTTCACCGCGGACCTCGACGCCGACTCGCTCGCGCTCATCGAGCTCGTCGAGGCGCTCGAGGAAGAGCTCGGCGAGCGAACCGTCGGGTTCAGCATCGACGACGAGGACCTCGGCGACCTGCGCACCGTGCAGGAGGCCGTCGACTACGTCGTCGCCCGGCTGGGGAGTTAGCGGTGCGCACCGGACGTCGTAGGAGAAGGAAGGACGCGAGGTCGCGCGGCATGGACGCCGTGCTCGGGTTCAAGTTCCGCGATCCCGAGCTGATCGACCGCGCGCTCGCGCACCGCTCGTACTGCGCCGAGCACCCCGACACCTTGTCGAACGAGCGTCTCGAGTTCCTCGGTGACGCCGTGCTCGGGCTGATCGTCACCGACTACATGGTCGCCGAGTACCCCGACATGCCGGAAGGCGAGCTGGCCAAGCTGCGCGCCTCGGTCGTCAACAGTGAGGTGCTCGCCGAGGTCGCGCGGGAAGCCCAGCTGGGCGGGCTGCTGCTCCTCGGCAAGGGGGAGGAAGCGACGGGCGGACGCGACAAGCCGTCGATCCTCGCCGACGCCATGGAGGCCGTGATCGCCGCCGTCTACCTCGACGGTGGATGGGACGCCGCCCGCAAGCTCGTGTTGCGGCTGCTCGAGTCGCGCATCATCGAGGGCGCGGCCGGACCCGGCGGGCACGACTACAAGACCCGGCTGCAGGAGCTGGCGACGCAGACCTTCGACCAGCTCCCGCGCTACCAGGTGCGCCACGAAGGACCTGACCACTCGAAGCGCTTCTTCGCCACCGTGATGCTGCGCGGGGAGCCGTGGGGAACGGGTGAAGGCCGATCGAAAAAGCACGCGGAGCAAGCGGCGGCACGCGTCGCCTGGCGTTACCTCCGCGAGATCGCGGACCCGCGCAATGACGGGCACGCGGTCACGACAGGGGCCGAAGCGTCCCGACCGGAGGGAGACGATGCCGGAGTTGCCTGAGGTCGAGGTCGTTCGCCGCGACCTCGAACGGGAGATCGTGGGGAAGCGCATCAAGGCGGTGGACGCCGACGGCATGCGCTCGATCCGCCGGCATCACAACCGGAAGCAGTTCGCGAACCGGCTCGTCGGCAAGAAGATCACCGGGATCGAACGGCGCGGCAAGTACATCCTCGCCAGGCTCGACGGAGGCGACGTTCTCGTGATCCACCTCGGGATGTCCGGACAGCTCATTCGGGCCAAGGGAACTCGCGAGACGACCGCGAAGCACACGCACGTCGTGATCACGTTCACCCAGGGCGGTCAGCTCCGCTTCATCGACCCGCGCACGTTCGGCGAGATGTTCGTCACCGAGCTCGACGGCGTCGAGAAGGAGGTGGCGGAGCTCTCCCACCTCGGCATCGACCCGCTCGAGGACGCCATGTCGTGGGACAACTTCGGTCGCCTTGTCGCGTCGAAGCACATGAAGCTCAAGAGCTTGCTGATGGACCAGAAGTTCCTCGCCGGCATCGGCAACATCTACAGCGACGAGATCCTCTTCGGCGCCGGACTGCGCTGGGACCGAATGAGCGACTCGCTGTCGGGCGAGGAGATCCGCCGGCTCTATCGCTCGATGGTCGAGACGCTGCAGGACGCCGTGAAGTACCGCGGTTCGTCGCTGGCCGACGAGCAGTACGTCGACCTCAACGGCAAGCCGGGCGAGTACCAGCAGCACCACAAGGTGTACGCCCGTGAGGGCGAGGCGTGCCGGCGCTGCCGCCAACCGATCGTCCGCCAGCGCATCGGTGGGCGGTCGACGTTCTTCTGCGAGGCGTGCCAGGTCTGACTGACCGTGACCGCTGATCGCGTCCGGCGCCGCGTCTTCGTCGCCGGCCGGGTGCAGGGGGTGTGGTTCCGGGAGTCGTGCCGCGACCAGGCGCAGGCCGCCGGAGTCGCGGGTTGGGTTCGCAACCTCGCCGACGGCCGGGTCGAGGTCGTTCTCGAGGGCCCTCCGGGCGCCGTCGACGAGGTCCTCGAGTGGTGCCGTCGAGGGCCGAGGAGGGCCCGCATCGACCGCGTCGACGTGCTCGACGAGGCGCCGGTCGGGGAGCAGGGATTTCGCGTGCGCTAGGGCGCGATTTCACGGAAGCGTCCCCGACGAGCGCGATCCTCGTGGGTACGATCCGACGGCGCCAATAAGTACTGAGTTCGGCGAAGGAGAATCGCCCGGGTGTTCCTCAAGTCCCTGACCCTGCGGGGCTTCAAGTCGTTCGCCGACAAGACGGTGCTCGAGTTCGAGCCCGGCGTCACCGTCGTCGTGGGGCCGAACGGCTCGGGCAAGTCGAACCTGGTCGATGCGGTGGCCTGGGTGCTCGGTGCGCAAGGTCCCCGCACGTTGCGCGGTGGTCGCATGGACGACGTCATCTTCGCCGGGACGCCGGAGCGGTCGGCGCTCGGACGGTCCGAGGTGTCGCTCACCATCGACAACAGCGCCCGGCTGCTGCCGATCGAGTTCACGGAAGTGACGATCACGCGGACCCTGTTCCGCGACGGCGAGTCCGAATACCAGCTCAACGGGGTCACGTGCCGGCTGCTCGACATCCAGGAGCTGCTGTCCGACACGGGCATCGGCCGCCAGCAGCACGTCATCGTCGGCCAGGGTCAGCTCGACGAGGTGCTGACCGCCCAACCGGGCGATCGTCGGGCGGTCATCGAGGAAGCCGCCGGCGTGCTCAAGTTCCGCAAGCGCCGGGAGCGGGCCGAGCGACGGCTCGAGGCGACCGAGGGCAACCTCCTGCGCCTGAACGACCTCGTGCGCGAGGTCGGCCGCCAGCTCCGGCCCCTCGAGAAGCAGGCCGACGCCGCCCGCCGGTACGGCGGTGTCGAAGCGGAGCTGCGCGCGATCCGCCTCTACCTCGCCGGCCACGAGATCGCCGGGCGCCAGGCCCGGCTGGAGCGCCTGCACGACGCCCGCAACGAGAACGCCGAGAGGGAGCGGCTCGTGCGGGCGCGGCTGCGCGAGCTCGATCGCAGCGTGCTCGACATCGAGCACTCGCTCACCGCTCTCGGCCACGACGACGCCGCCGAAGCTCTCGTGCGGGCCGAGACGATGCGGGAGCGGGCGCGGGGCCTGCGCGCCCTGCTGGCCGAGAAGCAGCGCGGCCTCGAGCGCGAGCTCACCGCCGCCGCCGACGAGGGCGTGATCGAGACGCTGGTCGCCGACGCCGACGCGCTGCGACGCGAGCTCGCCGAGGTCGACGACGAGTCGTCGGCGCTCGAGCCGAAGCTCGCGGAGGTGGAAGCGGCCGAGCAGGAGCTCGCGGCCGAGCGCTCGGCGCAGACGGACGCCGAGCGGGACGGAAGCGGGGGCGTGCCCGCGGCGGAGACGCAACTCGCCGAGGCCGACGAGCGCTGGCGCGAAGCCGAAGCAGAAGCAGCCCGCAAGCGCGCCCGCGTCGACGCGCTCGACATGGCGCTGGGCGAAGCGCGCGCCGGGACCGGCGCCGAGGTGCTCGCCGACATGGATGGCGCCGCCGGTCCGCTCGCCGACCACGTCGAGATCGACCCCGGCACCGAAGAAGCGGTCGCGGCGGGTCTGGGCGACGCGCTTCAAGCCGTCGTACTCGACGGCGGCGACGCGGCCCGACGCGCGCTCGAGCGCGTCAAGGCCGGCGACGCGCGAGCTCTCGTTGTCCTCGCCGATGCACTCCCGGCCGGTGCGCGCGCGCCCGCGGCGGCGCCGGCCGGTGCGCGTCCGCTCGTCGAGTGCGTGCGGGCGCGCCGGCCCGGCCTCGACGCGGTGCTCGAGCGGCTCCTCGCCGGCATCGTGCTCGTGGAAGGCGGATGGCGGGCGGCGCTCGACGCCGTGCTCGCCCACCCCGACGTGGTTGTCGTCACCACCGACGGCGACCGGCTCGGCGGTGCGGCTCCTTGGCGCCTCGGCGGAGGCACGGCGCCGGCGGTCACCAAGGCCGCCCTCGACGACGCCGCCGCCGAAGCCGCGGCCGCCGAGATCGCCCGCGGCGCCGCGCAGACTGCTCGGGCCGAAGCGGCCGCGCGCCTCGATGCCGCCCGCGCACGTCACCGCGACGCGCAGGCCGCGCGCGACGTCGCCATCGCCGAGCTCGATCGCCGTGCGACCGATGTCGCCGCGATGCGCCGTGACCTCGAGGTTCGCGTCGCCACTCTCGCCGAGCGGTGGGCCATATTGACCCGACGGCTCGAAGGCGTCGACGCCCGCTTGTCGAGCCGCGACGCGACCGAGCACGCCGAAGCCGAACACCGGCGGTTGGCGCTCTCCGGCCGCCAGCAGGCGTACCGGGAGGTCGAACAGCGCCTGACCGCGTTGCTGACCCAGGTCGAGGCGATCCACGACCGGCTGCGTGAGCGGAGGCGGCGGCAGTCGGAGGCGGCGCGCTCGTCGGGCGAACGCCTCGACGCCCTGCGGGCCGAACGGGCCGCGCTGGAGCAGGAGA
The DNA here is from genome assembly GCA_035938395.1 of Acidimicrobiia bacterium. Lineage (GTDB taxonomy): Bacteria > Actinomycetota > Acidimicrobiia > IMCC26256 > JACDBD01 > JALZAA01. Next base: position 1,150 of record DASZGY010000019.1, on the reverse strand, counting down.
GCGCCGAGACCCGCGAGAAGCTCAACCGGGCCGAGATCGACGAGGCCGAGACGCGCATGCGGCTCGACAACGCGATCGAGAAGCTCCGAACCGACTTCGACTGCGAGCCCGCGGTCGCCCTCGACGCGCCCCAGCCCGAGGTCCCCGAGGGCACGACGCTCGCCGGCCGCGCCCGCGAGCTCGAACGCGAGCTGCGCATGCTCGGGCCGATCAACCCGTTGGCGCTCCAGGAGCACGACGCGCTGGCCGAACGCCACACGTTCCTCCAGCAGCAGCTGGACGACGTCAAGGAGAGCCGGCGCGAGCTGATGCGCGTGATCCGGGCCGTCGACCGCGAGATCGTGAGCGTGTTCCAAACCGCGTTCGAAGACGTCAGCGAGCATTTCTCCGCCCTGTTCGCGACGCTGTTCCCGGGCGGCGCCGGCCGCGTCTTCCTCACCGAGCCCGACGACGTGCTGAACACCGGGATCGAGATCGAGGCGCGCCCGTCGGGCAAGAACGTGCGTCGACTGTCGCTCCTGTCCGGCGGCGAGCGGTCGCTCACGGCGCTGGCGTTCCTGTTCGCGGTGTTCCGCGCCCGCCCGTCACCCTTCTATCTGCTCGACGAGGTCGAGGCCGCGCTCGACGACGTCAACCTCCACCGATTCCTCGACCTCGTCGACGAGTTCCGCAACGAGGCGCAGCTGGTCATCGTCACGCACCAGAAGCGCACGATGGAGGCGGGCGACCTTCTCTATGGCGTCTCGATGCCGCCCGGCGGCTCCAGCAGAGTCGTCAGCCAACGGGTGGAGGAGGCCATGCGGAACGCGGAGCCGGCGCCCGCCTGACCCGACCGATCGGTGACCCCGGGCCGATTCGGCGGCCCGGCCGGCGGTAGCTTCGGCGGACATGTCTGCTCTTGCGCTGCTGCCGGCGGCGGCGTCCGTGCACTCCCAGGTGAGCCCCGAGACCGACGTGTGCGGAGCACGCGGTCAGCGGTCGTGGCTCTGCTCGACGGTGTTCCGGGTGAGCGACAACGACCGCGCCGCCGAGATCGCCGACGCCTTCGCGAAGCCGCTGCGCGTCGCGCTCATCCTGCTCGTCGCCTGGCTCGTCACCCACCTCGTGGGTCGAATCATTCGTCGCATCCTGGCGACGCCGCCCAAGCGCA